>NZ_JBVJBI010000007.1:0-327838 GCF_055589745.1 Kitasatospora sp. NPDC041917
TGACGCCATGTCACCACCCGGAGCGCGGAGAACACCGAAACTGTGACGCGAAGCGCCTCACGTGGCGACCGCAGATCTCAAGACCAGCTCACTAGGAGTCCTCGGGCCGCCGACGGGTTCCTCAGGCCGCCCGGTGCCGCCGCGACGCGCGGTGGGCGCCGGGCCGGTGCGGGTGGTGCCGGTGCGCCGGGGCGCGCCCGGCGGCGAGGTCCGGCCGGGCCAGCAGCGAGGTGAGCACGCCCGCGGCCACCGCCGCGGCCGCGACGGACACCGCGGGCTGGCGCCCGTCCACGCCGAAGTGCGCGACCACCCCGCCGACCAGCGCCGCCGCCAGCGCGGTGCCCAGTGTCAGGGCCCGGGTGGCGCGGAAGTACGCGGGCAGGGCCAGCAGGGCGGCGCCGCCCGTGACCAGGCCGACGAGGGCGAAGGCTATCGACTCGACCAGCAAGGCTGCCTCCCGGGGAACGGGCGTGCGGCACCGGCGCCGCACCCTCGCCGTACCCCGCCCCACCCGGTCGTACACGCGACGGTGCCCCGCTCCCTCGCGGGAACGGGGCACCGGACGATCCTGTGCGGCGACGCCTCAGGCGGTGCCGAAGCCGACCTTGCGGGAGGCCGACTCGCCGATCTCCACGTACGCCAGGCGCTCGGCCGGGACGATGATGCGACGGCCGTGCTCGTCGGACAGCGCGAAGATCTTCTCCGAGCCCTCCAGTGCCTTCGCGACCGCGCTCTGGACCTCATCGGCAGTCTGCGAGCTCTCGATCACGATCTCGCGAGGCGCGTTCTGCACGCCGATCTTGACCTCCACGGCTTCCGTCCCTCCGGGGTTGCAGCCTCCACGCACGGGCACCGGACCGCCTGGGACAAGCGTTCGCGGCGACCGTGCCGTACGGCTTCACCATAGAGCACCGGATCCCCGGCCCGACGAAGGTCGGTGGATCAGCCCTGGTGGGCGGCACCCTCGCCGGACTGCTCGCCCGGGTGCATCGGGAAGCCCTTCAGGCCGCGCCAGGACAGGCTGGCGACCAGCCGCACCGCCTCGTCGCGGGGGATCTCCAGGCCCTGCGAGAGCCAGTACCTGGCGGTGATCTGGGCCAGGCCGCAGACCCCGGCGGCGAGCAGCTTGGACTCCGCCTCGGGCAGGTCGGTGTCCTCCTGGATCACCTTGCTGACCAGCGTCGCGCTCGCCTCGGAGGCCCGCTCGACCCGCTCGCGCACGGCCGGCTCGTTGGTCAGGTCCGACTCGAAGACCAGCCGGAAGGCGCCGGACTCGCTGGAGACGTAGTTGAAGTACGCCTCCATGGTGTTGGCCACCCGCTGCTTGTTGTCGTTGGTCGCCGACAGCGCCTCGCGGGTCGACTCGACCAGGGCGTCGCAGTGCTTGTCCAGCAGCGCCAGGTAGAGCTCCAGCTTCCCGGGGAAGTGCTGGTAGAGCACCGGCTTGCTCACCCCGGCGCGGTCGGCGATGTCGTCCATGGCGGCCGCGTGGTAGCCCTGCGCGACGAACACCTCCTGGGCGGCACCGAGCAGTTGTTCACGGCGGGCGCTTCGCGGCAGGCGGGCACCGCGCGGGCGCTCCTGCGCCTCCTGGATGGCCGTCACGGCGCTCCTCACTTCGGGGTCTGTTCGCTGCTGCAGGATGGCCGATTCTACTTTTCGGTAACCGCGCCCGCGTTCGGCGAAGGCGAGAAAAGACGATCGGCCTGGTTGTCAGGAGCCCACAATACGGCGCTGACCTCGGCCTCGGCAGTGGTGGGACGGAGGCGGCCCACGGCCCGACCACCCCGGCGCTTCCGGGGCGGGGCTCACTACCATCGTCCACCATGAGCAGCGCTGAGCAGCAGGTACGTACGGTCGAGGTCCCCGGCGCGGTGCTCGCGGTGCACCGGCCCGCCGCCGACGGCGTCGCCGACGGGCGCGAGCCCGGGCTCTTCGTGCACGGCCTCGGCGGCTCGGCCGCCAACTGGGAGGCCCTGATGGGCCGGCTCTCCGGGTACGTCGACGGCGAGGCCGTGGACCTGCCCGGCTTCGGCCGCTCCCACCCGCCCACCGACGGCAACCTCACCGTCTCCGGCCACGTCCGCGCGGTGATCGGCTACCTGGAGGCCTCCGGCCGCGGCCCGGTCCACCTGTTCGGCAACTCGCTGGGCGGCGCGGTCGCCGTCCGGCTGGCGGCCGTGCGCCCGGACCTGGTGCGCAGCCTCACCCTGGTCTCCCCGGCGCTGCCCGAGCTGCCCCCGCAGCGCTCCGCCTGGCCGACCGGTCTGCTCGCGGTGCCCGGCGTGCCCGCGGTGCTGCGCCGGCTGTCCGCGGGCGGGCGCGACGCGGAGGCGGCCACCGAGGACCTGCTGCGGCTGGTCTACGGCGCTCCGGAGGGCCTGAGCCCGGAGGCCCGGGCCCAGGCGGTCGCCGAGTACCGGCGCCGGCTGGAGGTGCCGCACGCGATGCAGGCGCTGGTCGGCTCGGCCCGCGGCATCGTCTCGGCGTACACGGAGCGCGGCGACCAGGCGCTGTGGCGGCAGGCCGAGCGGGTCGGGGCGCCGGTGCTGCTGGTGTACGGGCTGCGCGACAAGCTGGTCTCCTACCGCTCGGCCCGCCGCGCCTGCGCGGCCTTCACGGACGCCCGGCTGCTGGTGCTGCCGGAATCCGGGCACGTGGCGATGATGGAGCACCCCGACGAGGTCGCCCGGGCGGTACGGGAGCTGATCGCGCACACCGCCGGCTGAGCGCACGTCACCGGCCGAGCGCACGGCGCGGGTGGGGCGCGCGCCGCGGCGGGCCGATCGCGCGCCCGGGCGGGGCCGCGCGGGCGGCCGCGCATACCGCCCGGTAACGGCCCGGATCGGGTCGAGGTCACGGCGGTTCACTCGATCAGGTGGCAGGCAGGCATGTGACCGATGGATCGGCCAGGGCCGGTCCTACCTTTCTGCTGTCGGACCGAACAGGTGTGGGGGAGTCGCGGCCGCCGGAGGAACCGGAGGGCGGCCGCGGCCGAGGGGTTCCGGCGGGCCGGGCCCGACCGCCGAAGCGGGCGGGAGCCCGGGGGAACGGAACGCGGCGCGGCCGCGACCGGGCCGCCGGCGGGCCGCACGGAGGCACCGCGGCGCCGACCGGACCTCTCTTCCCCGACCGTTCCCGCCGTCGTGCGGGGGCGCCCCGGGCGACCGCCCGGGCCGCCCGGAAATCCGTCGATCCGTCCGTGATCCCGCCCAGCGAATCCGCTCTGCCCTGGAGGTCTCCCGTGCGCGTTGCCCTGCTCACCGAGGGTGTCCGTCCGCATTCCCGGCGTGGTGCCGGGGGCTGGTGCGAGCGGCTGGCCGAGGGCCTGCCGGAGCACGGGTTCGAGCTGTACCTGCTGACCGGCCCGCGGCCGGGGCCGGTCCGGCGGGCCCCGGACACCGCGGAGCGGCTGCCGGCCGTCCTGCGCGGCCCGCACGAGCTGGCGCTGTGGGGGCGCCGGCCGGGCGGCCGGGCGCCGGGCGCGGTGCGCAGACGCCGGTACGCCGGGGCGTACGAACAACTGGTGCGGGCCCTGGTGCTGCCCGCGGAGAGAGCCGGCTTCGGGCCCGGGCTGTACCGGCTGGCGGCGCTCGCCCGGGAGGACGGCACGCTGCCCGCCTTCCTGGCCTCCGCGCACGCCCGCCGGCTGCTGGAGCGGATCTGGCGGCTGCCCGGCGCGGACACCTCGGCCGGGCAGCCGCTGGTGTGCGACGTGCTGGTCGCGGCGGACCTGCTGGAGCAGTGCCTGCGCCCGCTGTCCGCGCCCTGGTACGGCACCGGCCCCGGCGGCCTCGGCGCGGCCGACCTGTGCCACGTGGTCGGCGGCGGTCCGGCCGCGCTGCCCGCCCTGGTGGCCCGGCACCTGCACGGGGTGCCGTTCGTGGTCACCGAGCACGGCCTGCACCTGCGCGAGCAGTACCTCGGCTACCGCGAGGCGCCGTACCGGTGGCCGGTCCGCGCCCTGCTGCTGTCCTTCTTCCGGGCGCTCACCGGGGAGACCTACCGGCAGGCCGCGATACTCACCCCCGGCAGCGCCCACGACCAGCAGTGGCAGCGCCGCTGCGGGGCCGACCCGGCGCGCACCCGGGTGGTGTACGAGGGCACGCCGGCGGTGGACCGCCCGGCCGCCGGGCCGGAGCCCGCGGCGCCGACCCTGGTGTGGGCGGGCGCGCTGGAGCCGGGCCGGGACCTCGAACTCGCGCTGCACGCCCTCGCCCGGGTCCGCGCCGAACTGCCCGGCGCCCGGCTGGTGGTGTACGGCGAGGAGGCGGCGCCCGGCTACCGGGCGCACTGCGCGGCGGTGGCCGAACGGCTGGGGGTGGCCCCGGCGGTGGACTTCGCCGGGCGGCCCGGCTCCCTCGCCGGGGCCTGGGAGGCGGGCACGGTGACGGTCTTCTCGGGGCTCTCCCTGCGCAGCCCCCGGCTGCTCGCGGACGCGATGCTCAGCGGCCGGGCGGTGGTCTCCACCGATGTCGGGGTGGCCCGCGAGGTGGTCGGGCCGACCGGGCTGCTGGTGCCCGCCCGCGATCCGCGCGCCCTGGCCGGCGCCTGCCTGGCGCTGCTGCGCGACGAGGAGCGGCGGGGCCGGCTCGGGCTGGCCGGGCGGCTGCGGGCGCAGGAACGCTTCGCCGTGGAGCCGGTGATCGGCGCGTTCCGGGAGATCTACCTGGAGCTGGTCTCGCAGTACCCGGCCTTCCCCGGCGGCGGGGGCGGCGGGGAGGGCGGGCCCGCGCCGCGCCCGTTCGCCCGTCCCGCCGAGTACTGGCTGGCCGACGGCCCGCGCGGGGGCGGCACCCCGGAGGAGGGGAACGCGAACCCGGACGGGGCGCGGGAGCCGGCCGGGCGGCGGGCCGAACTCGCGGAGGCCCGCTGATGCCGGGCGGGACCCTGCTCGGCGGCAGCGCGGACCCGGTGCGCGAGGTGATGGCGGAGCACCGCGGGCTGTGCGAGCGCGCCGTCGACCCGCTGGAGATCGCCGCCGGGCTGGAGGAGGCCGGGCTCGGCCCGGACACCGCCGCCCGTTGCCGGCACGCCGACCTCTTCTCGCTGGCCGAGGAGCTGTACGCCCGGGTGCCCCGCCGCCCGCCGGCGCCCCGGCCGGTGGAGCGGCGGTCGGGCGGAGCCGCCGCCCGGGCCGCACTGACCGCCGCCGCGCTGGCCGCGCTGCCCTGCGCGGGGGTGGCCGCGCTCGGGCCGCGCTGGCCGGTGCTGCTGTCCGCCGCCGTCCCGCTGGTGCTGCTGCCCGCGCTGACCGCGCCGTCCCCGGCCGATCCCGGCCCGCCGTGCGCCGGACCCGTCCGCCCGCCGGACGCCCTGGGGCCGGGGCCCGCCGGGGCACCGGCGCCCCGGCCGCTCCCGGGCTCCCGGCTGCGCCCGGCGGCGCTGGGCCACGGGCTGGGCCTGGCCGCGCTGCTGCTGCTCCCCTCGGCCGTACCGGGCGGGGACCGTCCGCAGGCCGTCGCGCTGGTGCTGGCGGCGGCGGTCTCGGCCGGGGCGGCCGAGCGGACGGCCCGCTGGTACCGGCAGGTCGGCCGCGGCCACCTGGGTACGGCGGGCACCCTGGCCGAGTTCCGGGCCCGGATGCGGCCGGTGCTCCCGGTCGCGCTGGCCCTGCACCTGGCGGTGCTCGGGGTGCTGAGCTTCGCCGCGCTGGCCGTGCTGGCCGTCGTCGCGCCGCGCCCCGGGCCGGGCCACGGCGGCGGGCCGCTGCACCTGGCGGTCGAGCGGGCCGGCCCCGCCCAGTGGGCGGGGCAGGGCGTGCTGGGCCTGCTGCTGGTGCTGCCGGTGCTGCTGGCGCGGTGCGGCCGGACGGCCGCCGCCGCGGCGGGGGCGTCGGCCGGGGCCGCCGCGGTGCTCGGGCCGCTCGCCCTGGGGCGCTCCGCCCCGGAGGCCTGGCTGCTCGGCGGCGGCACCGTCGCGGTGGCGCTGCTGGCGTACGCCGGGGCGGTGCTCGGCCGGGCCGGCTCGCACCGCTGAGCGCCGTCCGCCGACACCGTCCACCCGCTCCGTCGCTCCACCGCGGGGATCCGCCGCGTGATCCCCGCTCTCGTCCCGTTCGTTGAACTCAGTCCGCCAGGTCGTCCCGAACTGGCTTCGTGGAAGGACACCCCCGATGAGGGTGCTGCTGCTGGGCGCCGACGGCTTCATCGGCCGCCGGGTCACCGATCGTCTGCTGATGGACCAGGAGTTGCAGGTGACGGTGCTCGGCCGGCGCGACTCGGCCGACATCCGCTTCGACCTGACCACGGGGAGCCCGGGCGCGCTGGCCCGGTTCCTGGACGCGGTCGCGCCGCAGGTGGTGATCAACTGCGCGGGCGCCACCTACGGCAGCTCGCGCACCCTGATCCGGTCGAACACGCTGGCCGTCGCGACCGTCTGCGAGGCCATCCGGCGCAGCCGGGAGCCGGCCCGGCTGGTGCACGTCGGCTCGGCCGCCGAGTACGGGCCGGTGCCCGGCGGGGTGCCGGTGTCCGAGCAGGCCGAGCCGCGGCCGGTCGGCCCGTACGGGGTGTCCAAGCTGGCCGGGACGGAGCTGGTGCTGGCCTCCGGGCTGGACGCGGCGGTGCTGCGGGTGTTCGACGTGGTGGGCCCGGGGGCGCCGACCGCCTCGCTGTTCGGGCGGCTGGCCGAGGGCCTGCGGCGGGCGCTGGAGCGGGACGAGCACCAGGTGCGGATGCCGGACCTGTCCGGATACCGGGATTTCGTGGACGTGCGGGACGTCGCGCGGGCCATCCGGGCGGCCGCGGTGTCGGCCGCCACCGGGGTGATCAACATCGGCAGCGGGCACGCCGTGCGGGCCCGGGACGCGGCCCAGCTGCTGGTGCGGGCCTCGGGCTTCGAGGGGCAGATCGTCGAGGAGAACCGGCAGGTCCTGCTGCCCGCGCAGGCCGCCGGGGCGGGCGGCGACCACCTGCCCGGCCACCACCTGCCGGGGCACCGGCCGGAGGGGCACCGCCCGGAGGGCCGGGCGGTGCCGGGCGAGCCGGTGCCGTGGCGGCAGGCGGACGTGCGCACCGCCCGGGACCGTCTCGGATGGCGGACGCAGGTGCCGCTGGAGGAGTCGCTGGGCGACGTGTGGCTGGAGACGGCCTGCCGGGTGTGAGCGTGCCGCGCGGTGCCCCGGGCCCGTCAACCACGGGCTCGGGGCGCTTTTCCGGGGCCCCGCCGCCGGTTCCACGATCCGGTGCCGCCCGTCTCGCCCATCGGACGGGCTGTCTCGGAATAGCGAGGGGGCGTGACACTGTTGGCCTAGACAGCCACCCGAGTGGCGGAGCAGCAACCCGCAGCGCGGTTGGCCCTGGCCACCCGAACAAGACCCATCGGAGTCCCCGTGTCGTTGCCACCCCTGGTCGAGCCGGCCGCCGAGCTCACCGTTGACGAGGTCCGCCGGTACTCCCGCCACCTGATCATCCCGGACGTGGGCATGGCGGGGCAGAAGCGGCTGAAGAACGCCAAGGTGCTGTGCGTCGGCGCCGGCGGCCTCGGCTCGCCGGCCCTGCTGTACCTGGCCGCCGCCGGTGTCGGCACGCTGGGCATCGTCGAGTTCGACGTGGTCGACGAGTCGAACCTGCAGCGCCAGGTGATCCACGGTCAGTCGGACATCGGCCGGTCCAAGGCGGAGTCGGCCCGCGACTCGGTCAAGGAGATCAACCCGTACGTCGACGTGGTGCTGCACGAGGAGCGCCTCGACAACTCCAACGTCATGGAGATCTTCTCCGGCTACGACCTGATCGTGGACGGCACCGACAACTTCGCCACCCGCTACCTGGTGAACGACGCCGCGGTGCTGCTCGGCAAGCCGTACGTGTGGGGCTCGATCTACCGCTTCGACGGCCAGGCCAGCGTGTTCTGGGCCGAGCACGGCCCCTGCTACCGCTGCCTCTACCCGGAGGCCCCGCCGGCGGGCATGGTCCCCTCCTGCGCCGAGGGCGGCGTGCTGGGCGTGCTGTGCGCGTCCATCGGCTCGATCCAGGTCAACGAGGCGATCAAGCTGCTCGCCGGCATCGGCGACCCGCTGGTCGGCCGGCTGGTGATCTACGACGCCCTGGAGATGAACTACCGCCAGGTGAAGGTCCGCAAGGACCCGAACTGCGCCGTCTGCGGCGAGAACCCGACGGTCACCGAGCTGATCGACTACGAGGCCTTCTGCGGCGTCGTGTCGGAGGAGGCGCAGGCCGCCGCCGCCGGTTCGACCATCACCTCGCAGCAGCTCAAGCAGTGGCAGGACGACAAGGAGGACATCTACCTCATCGACGTCCGCGAGCCCGGCGAGTACGAGATCGTCAACATCCCCGGCGCGGTGCTGATCCCGAAGAACGAGTTCCTGATGGGCGACGCGCTGGAGAAGCTGCCGCAGGACAGGAAGATCGTGCTGCACTGCAAGTCGGGCGTGCGCTCGGCCGAGGTGCTGGCCGTGGTGAAGGCCGCCGGCTTCGGCAACGCCGTGCACCTGGGCGGCGGCGTGCTCGGCTGGGTGAACCAGATCGAGCCGCACAAGCCGGTCTACTGACCGACGCCCCCACCGTGGAAGGGCCCGCCGTCCGGCGGGCCCTTTTCCGTGCTCCGGTGCGCGCGGGGAGGTCGGCGGTGCCCGGGGCGGCTCAGAGCGCCTTCTTGCGCTGGAGCACGTTGTAGGCGATCCAGCCCGGCAGCACCGGCAGCCAGAAGGTGAGCGCCCGGTAGAGGAAGACCGCCGGGGTGGCGATCGTGGGGGAGACGTCGGCGACGGTCAGGGCGCCGATCAGGGCGACCTCGACCGGGCCGATGCCGCCGGGGGTGGGGATCGCCGAGCCGGCCGCGTTGGCGGTCAGGAAGACCACCGCGACGGCCGAGAAGCTGACGTCGCCGCCGAAGGCCTGCACCGAGAAGTCCAGGCACGCGGTGAAGGAGAGGGTCAGCAGCAGGATGCCGCCGAAGCCGGTGACCAGCTTGCTGGGCGTCTGCATCAGGTCGAGCATCCGCGGCACCACGCCGAAGAACAGCGAGCGCAGCCGGCCCAGCACGAACCGGCGCAGCGGCGCGACGGCGGCCACCACCAGGGCGAGCACGGCGGCGCTCAGCACGCCGATGATCACCGCGCGGGAGGCGGAGAGGTCGCCGTTGGTCTGGCTGCCGGTGATCAGGCCGAAGCTGAACAGCAGCAGCAGGTGCCCGGCCAGGCCCGCCAGTTGGGAGGCGCCGACCGAGGCCACCGCCTGGCCGGAGCGGATGCCGGCCCTCTGCAGGTACCGGGTGTTGAGCGCGATGCCGCCGATCGCGGCGGGGGCGACCAGCTTGACGAAGGAGCCGGCCAGCTGGGCTGCGACGGTGCGCCGGAACGGCAGCCGCTCGGGGACGAAGCCGGTCAGGCTCATCGCGGCGGCGACGTAGCTGAAGGCGGCGGCGAGCAGGGCGGCCGCGGCCCAGGCCCAGTTCATCTGGGAGAGCTTCAGCTGGGCCGGCTTGATGGTGGTCAGGGCCAGGTAGGCGGCGAAGGTCAGCGCGATCACCATGATCAGGCTCTTCGGCTTCAGCCGTTCCAGCTTGACCGGGGCCATCGGGGCCTCGGGGGCGATCTGGAGGATCTGGCCGCGGATGCGGCTCAGCAGGTCCTCGCCGGCCACCGCGATGTCCTCCTCGGCCTGCTGCTGGGTGCGCTCGCCGGCCGCGACCTGCTCCAGCGCCCTGGCCCGGGCGGCGGTCTTGCGCTCCTTGGTGAGCTTGGCGAGGTCGACCCGGGTGGAGCGGCTCATCCCGACCGGCTGGAGCAGCGGCAGCGCCTGGGCGACCCGCTCGGCGCCGAGCACCGCGTTGGCGGTGGCGACGGCGCGCTCCGGGCCGATCCGCAGCGCGAAGGTGGTGAGCAGCTGGGCGACGTCGATGCGCAGCGTCAGGTCGGTGGCGGCGATGTCGCCGCCGGAGAGGTTGACCAGGCAGCCGGTGCGCTCGTCCACCACCAGCAGCGACTCGCCGGTGAGCCGGCGGTGGGCGATCCGGCGCTCGTGCAGGGCGGCCACCGACTGCCAGACCGAGGCCATCACCGGGTCGGTGACCTCCTCGTCGGCCAGCTCGTCCAGGGTGCGGCCCTCGACGTTCTCGTACACCAGGATCGCGGCGTCCGGGCCGAGCTCGGAGGTGGCGACCAGCTGCGGCGCGCGGGCGCCCGAGGCGGCCGCCGCGTACGCGATCAGGGCCTCCTGCTCCAGCGCCTGGCGCAGCGACTGGGGGCTGCGGCGCACCGCGACCGAGCGCAGCCGCAGCCGCCGCCAGGCCCGGTAGAAGAAGCCGGAGGCCTGCTGCTCGCGGTCGATGATGTGCACGTCCAGCGGGGGGCCGCCCTGCTGGGTGACGTGGTAGCGGCGGGTGCCGCCGGGGGCGTCGGGGGCGCGCACGGCGCCGGCCGGGGTGAAGCCGACCTTGCGCAGGCCGATCATCAGGTGCTGGCCGGTGGGCCGGATGTTGGGGGAGCCGATCGCGTACAGCGTGCCGTAGGCGACGGACCAGCCGATCAGCACGGTGAGCATCAGCGACAGCGGGGTGGTGTAGCCGCCGAGCAGCTCGGTGACCCCGCTGAAGACCACCACCACCCACAGGGCGACCCGCCAGCGGGGTCTGCTCGACATGCCGACGGCGGTCATGTAGGCGATCACCGGGGCGAGGTAGCCGTGCACCGGGTCGGTGAGGGTGCCGTTGCTGTCCAGGGGCAGCCTGGTCAGTGCGTCCCGGGTGTGCTCGGAGGCGCCCTCGGCCACCCACCAGTCGATGCCGAGCGAGACGCCGTACGCCAGCACCGAGGCGAGCACGCCGTCGGCGACCCGCAGGCCGTCGCGTTTGATCAGCCGTTCGACGGCGAAGGCCAGCGGCACGGCGAGCACCGCGACGCTGGAGAGCAGGCCGGTGATGGTGGAGAACACCGCGGAGAAGTGCGGCGCGTTGGAGGCGATGTCCTGCTCGATGCCGCTGGTGGTCCCGGTGGCGATGCCGGCCAGCACGAAGACGGCGACTATCCCGAGGACGCCGGCCAGGAAGCGGATCAGGTCGGACGGGCGGTGCGCGCGGGCGGCGAGCAGCGGCTCGTCGACGTCCAGGTGCGGGGCCTCGTCCAGCGGGTCGTGGTCCGGCGGCTCGTGGTCCTCGGGCGGGACGGCAGGGGCCGTCGGGAGCGCCGGCTCCGGGGCCGAGGTGGTCTCGGCCGCGGGAGGGCCGGGCTGTCCGGGGGCCTTCGCGGGTGCGGGGGTCTTGATCGTTCGGTCCTTGATCAGGGAGACTTCCGGCGTCGGGCCCGGTTCGGGCCGGCCTTCGCTCTCGTTCCCGGGCGTCGACGGCACGGCGGAGGCGGACTCGTCGGAGTCCTTGTCCACGCCCACGTCAGCCGTCCCGGTCATCTGGTCTTGTCCTCGTATCACCACTCACCGCCCCGGAAGATGGTGGCATGCCCCGGCGTCCCGTGCGGGACAGGGGGCGGATCGGGCGCGGCGGATCGTACGCACCGGGCCACGGACGCGCCCCTGTAAGGAAGAATGCCGCAGGTGACGGACGCAACACACGACGGTCTTCCGGACGCCCTGCCGCCGTTCGCCGAACTGGTGCTCGACCTGACCGAGCGGATTCCACCCGGCAGGGTGATGACCTACGGCGACGTCGCCGAATACCTCGGCCAGGGCGGCCCCCGGCAGGTCGGCCGGGTGATGGCACTGTACGGCGGCTCGGTGCCCTGGTGGCGGGTGATCCGCGCGGACGGCCGCCTGCTGCCCGGGCACGAGCAGCGCGCCCTCGCCCACTACGGCGACGAGGGCACCCCGCTGCGCGAACTCGCCGACCCGCCCCGGGTCGACCTGAAGCGGGCCCGCTGGGACGGCGCGCAGGCGTAGGCCCGGCCCGGGTCGCATTGTGCCGAAACCGCCGCGCGGACGGGAATGACGGGGCAGGATCGTAGGCTCGGTACGGGCGGGCCCGACGGGTCCGCCTCCGCCGTGCCCCACCGTTCGACCCCCAGGACCAGTTCGTGAGCTCCCCCTACCGGCTCGTGCGCAGCCCGCTCGTCCAGCCCGACCCACCCGTGCTGGACGCCTACCAGCGCGCCGTGGTCGAGCACACCGGCGGGCCGCTGCTGGTGCTGGCCGGACCGGGCACGGGCAAGACCACCACCCTGGTCGAGGCGGTCGCCCGGCGGATCGAGGACGGCACCGACCCCGAGCGGATCCTCGTCCTCACCTTCAGCCGCAAGGCCGCCACCGAACTGCGCGACCGGATGTCCGGCCGGCTCGGCGGCTCGGCCGCCGCCCCGCAGGCCACCACCTTCCACTCCTTCTGCTACGCCCTGCTGCGCGCCCACCAGGACCCGGCGGACTACGCCGAGCCGCTGCGGCTGCTCTCCGGCCCCGAGCAGGACGTCATGGTCCGCGAGCTGCTGGCCGGCGGCGCCGAGGACGCCAAGCACGGCAGCACCCGCATCGAGTGGCCGCTGGACCTGCGGGCCTGCCTGACCACCCGCGGCTTCGCCGACGAGGTCCGCGCCGTCCTCGCCCGCAGCCGCGAACTCGGCCTCGGCGAAGCCGAACTGGAACGCTTCGCGCAGGGCGTCCAGCGCCCCGACTGGGCCGCCGCCGCGCACTTCCTGGCCGACTACCTCGACGTCCTCGACCTGCGCGGCGTCCTCGACTACGCCGAACTCGTCCACCGCGCCGTGCTGCTCGCCGAGCGTCCCGAGGTCGGCGAGCAGCTGCGGCGGCGCTACGAGGTCGTCTTCGTCGACGAGTACCAGGACACCGACCCCTCCCAGGTCCGGCTGCTGCGCCAGCTGGCCGGCGGCGGGCGCGACCTCGTCGCGGTCGGCGACCCGGACCAGTCGATCTACGCCTTCCGCGGCGCCGACATCAACGGCATCCTCGACTTCCCGCAGGCCTTCCGGCGGGCCGACGGCAGCCCCGCCGAGGTCAAGGTGCTGCGGGTCTCCCGCCGCTCCGGCGCCGTGCTGCTCGCCGCCTCCCGGGAAGTCGCCCGCCGGATGCCGATGGGCCGGCTGCCCGCCGACAAGCTCGCCCAGCACCGCGCCCTGCTGCCCTCCCGCGAGGGCGGCAGGGTCGAGGTCTACACCTACCCGACCCCCGGCGCCGAGCTGGACTCGATCGCCGACCTGCTGCGCCGCGCCCACCTGGAGGACGGCGTGCCCTGGGGCGAGATGGCCGTGCTCGTCCGGGCCGGCGCCCGCTCCATCCCCGGGGTGCGGCGGGCGCTCGGCGCGGCCGGCGTCCCGCTGGAGATCGACGGCGACGACCTGCCGCTGCGCGAGGAGCCGGCCGTCGCCCAGCTGCTGCTCGCCCTGCGGGCCTGCGCCGAGCAGGCCGCCCGGGACAAGCAGGGCGACCCGGACGCCCCCGACCCGCTCACCACCGACGTGGCGCACGCCCTGCTCACCGGCCCGCTCGGCGGCCTCGACGGCTCCGACCTGCGCCGGCTCGGCCGCGCCCTGCGCGAGGAGGAACGCGCCGCGCTGCGCGCCGATGGCCGCCCCGCCGCCGTCCCGCGCCCGGCCGCCGAACTGATCCGCGAGGCCCTCGCCGAACCCGAGCGCCTCGTCGCCCTCGACCCCGCGCACGCCCGCCGCGCCCGCGACCTCGGCACCCTGCTGCGCAAGGTCCGCGAACAGCTGGCCGGCGGCTGCACCGCCGAGGAGGCGCTCTGGGAGCTGTGGGACGGCAGCCGGCGCTGGCGCGAGCGGCTCGAACGGGCCGCCCTGCGCGGCGGCGCGGCCGGCCGCAACGCCGACCGCGACCTGGACGCGCTGTGCGCCCTGTTCGAGACCGCCGCCCGGGCCGAGGAGCAGGTCACCGGCCACCGCAGCGCCCTGGACCTGCTCGCCGAGCTCGAAGCCCAGGACATCGCCGCCGACACCCTCACCGTCCGGGCGGTGCGCCCCGAGGCGGTGCGCCTGATGACGGCCCACCGCTCCAAGGGCCTGGAGTGGCGCCTGGTCGTGGTGGCCGGCGTCCAGGACGGTCTCTGGCCCGACCTGCGCCGCCGCGGCTCCCTGCTGGAGGCCGACCGGATCGGCCGCGACGGCCTCGCCGAACCGCTCTCCCCGGGCGCCCTGCTCGGCGAGGAGCGCCGGCTCTTCTACGTCGCCGCGACCCGCGCCAAGGAGCGGCTGATCGTCACCGCCGTCAAGGCCCCCGCCGACGACGGCGACGAACCGTCCCGCTTCCTGCGCGAGCTCTACCGCGAGGACGTCGACCCCCGGACCGGCAAGGTGGTCCGCCGCACCCCGCCGGTCACCGTCGAGGACGTCACCCACCGCCCGCGCCGCCCGCTGTCCGTCGCCGCACTGGTCGCCGAACTGCGCGCCGTCACCGTCGACCCCGCCCGCTCGCCCGAACTGCGCCGCGCCGCCGCCGAACGGCTCGCCACCCTGGCCGCCGCCACCGACGAGGACGGGCTGCCGCTGGTGCCCGCCGCCCAGCCCGAGCGCTGGTGGGGCCTGGACGACCCCACCACCGCCCCCGAACCGCTGCGCAGCGCCGACGTGCCGGTCCGGCTGTCCGGCAGCGGGCTGGAACAGCTGGAGAGCTGCTCCCTGCAGTGGTTCCTGGACAAGGAGGTCAAGGCCCGCGGCGCGGGCTCGGCCGCCCAGGGCTTCGGCAACGTGGTGCACGCCCTCGCCGACGAGGTCGGCTCCGGCCGCACCCCCGCCGACCTCGCCGTGCTCATGGAGCGGCTGGACACCGTCTGGGACGCGCTGGCCTTCGACGCGCCCTGGAAGTCCCAGCAGGAGAAGACCGAGGCCCGCGCCGCCCTGGAGCGCTTCCTCAACTGGCACGTCCTGGAGCGCGGCCGGGACCTCGTCGCCACCGAGCACGGCTTCGACGTCACCCTCGACGTCGGCGGCGTCGCGGTGCGCATCCGCGGCTCGATGGACCGGGTGGAGAAGGACGCGGCCGGGCGCGCCTACGTGGTCGACTTCAAGACCGGCAAGCAGATACCCACCGACAAGTCGCTGCCCGAGCACAAGCAGCTCGCCGTCTACCAGCTCGCCGTCCGGGCCGGCGCCCTGAACGAGCTGCCCGGCTTCACCGGGCACCCGCCGGACACCGGCGGCGCCGAACTGGTCCACCTGCGCGAGCCCGCCGCCAAGGCCGCCTCGGACGCCCCCAAGGTGCAGCGGCAGGAGCCGCCGGAGGGCGAGCCCTGGATCGAGAACCTGCTCGCCGAGGCGGCCGGGAAGGTCCTCGCCGAGCGCTTCGTCCCGCGGACCGGCGCGGGCTGCGACCGCTGCGCCTTCCGCCGCAGCTGCTCCGCCCAGCGGGACGGCACCCAACTCGTCGAGTAGGGGGCGGGCGGGGAACGGCCGGGCGGGGTTTGTCCGTCGCTCCGGTTACGGTTGCGGGGTGACCGCCGTGCTCAGCCATCCCGACCAGCTCAAGGAGCTGCTGGGGATCCCGTTCAACCGGGAGCAGATGGCGGCCATCGGCGCCCCCCTGGAACCGGCCGTGATCGTGGCCGGCGCCGGCTCCGGCAAGACCACGGTGATGGCCGCCCGCGTGGTCTGGCTGGTCGGCTCCGGTGCCGTACGGCCCGAGGAGGTGCTCGGCCTCACCTTCACCAACAAGGCCGCCGGCGAGCTCTCCGAGCGCGTGCGGGCCTCGCTGCGTCTCGGCGGGCAGGGGGCACCCGTGGACGAGGACTGGGGGAGGGCGGCCGACCGGGCCGCCGCCGAGCCGCTCGGCGACCCGGAGATCTCCACCTACCACGCCTTCGCCGGGCGCCTGCTCAAGGAGCACGGCCTGCGGATCGGCATCGAGCCGGACGTCCGGCTGCTCGCCGACGCCACCCGCTTCCAGCTCGCCGCCAAGGTGCTGCGCACCGCCCGCGGCCCGTTCCCCGCCCTCACCGGCACCTTCTCCAACCTGGTCGCCGACCTGGCCGCGCTGGACGGCGAACTCGCCGAGCACCTGGTCGAGCCGCAGACCCTGCGCGAGTTCGACGAGCGGCTGCTGGACACCCTCGCCACCGTCAAGCTGACCAACGACGACCTGCGGGCCGTCCCGGTCACCGCCCGGGCCCGGCTGGAGCTGCTGCGCCTCGTCGAGGACTACCGGCGCCGCAAGCGCTCCGCCGGGCTGATGGACTTCGGCGACCAGATCGCCGCCGCCGCCCGCCTGGCCCAGCAGCGCCCGGAGGTCGGGGAGCTGCTGCGCGACCAGTTCAAGGTGGTGCTGCTGGACGAGTACCAGGACACCTCGGTCGCCCAGCGGCTGATGCTCGCGGGCCTGTTCGGCGCCCCCTCCGACGGCGCCCGCACCGGCGGCGGTCACCCGGTGACCGCCGTCGGCGACCCCTGTCAGGCGATCTACGGCTGGCGCGGCGCCTCCGTGGCCAACCTCGACGAGTTCCCCCGGCACTTCCCGAAGGCCGACGGCCGCCCCGCCGCCCGCTACGCGCTCAGCGAGAACCGCCGCAGCGGCGGCCGGCTGCTCGCCTTCGCCAACGAACTCGCCGCCCCGCTGCGGGAGATGCACGAGGGCGTGGAGGCGCTGCGCCCGGCCCCCGGCGCCGAGCGGGACGGCTTCGTGCGGGCGGCGCTGCTGCCCACCCACGCCGAGGAGGTCGACTGGCTGGCCGACTCGATCGCGCACCTGGTGCGCACCGGCACCGCGCCCGGCCGGATCGCCGTGCTGTGCCGCGGCGGCGCGGCCTTCCCGGACATCCACGCCGCGCTGGTCGCCCGGGAGGTGCCGGTCGAGGTGGTGGGCCTGGGCGGGCTGCTGCAGCTGCCCGAGGTGGCCGACCTGGTGGCGGTCTGCGAGGTGCTGCAGGACCCGACCGCCAACGCGGCGCTGGTGCGCCTGCTGATCGGCCCGCGCTGGCGGATCGGCCCGCGCGACCTCGCGCTGCTCGGCCGCCGGGCCGCCGACCTGGTGCGCACCGACCGGCCGGAGGGCGTCGAGGCGCTGGCCGCGGCGGTCGCCGAGGCCGATCCGACCGAGGTGGTCTCGCTGGCCGACGCGGTGGAGACCTTCCTGGACCCCTCGGCCGGTGAGGACGGGAAGCCGGACGAGCTGCCGTTCTCCGCCGAGGCCCGGGTGCGCTTCGCCCGGCTCGCCGTCGAGCTGCGCGAACTGCGGCGCTCGCTCGCCGACCCGCTGATGGACGTGCTGCACCGGGTGCTGTCCGTCACCGGTCTGGAGGTCGAACTCGCCGCCTCCCCGCAGGCCCTGGCCGCCCGGCGGCGGGAGACCCTGTACGCCTTCCTGGACGTCGCCGCCTCCTTCGCCGACCTCGACGGCGACCCGGGCCTGGCCGCCTTCCTCGGCTTCCTGCGCGCCGCCCAGGAGTACGACCGCGGCCTGGACAGCAGCCTGCCCGGCGGCGAGGACACCGTGAAGGTGCTCACCGCGCACAAGTCCAAGGGCCTGGAGTGGGACGTGGTGGCCGTCCCCGGTCTGGTGCGGGGCGCATTCCCGTCGTCGAGCCCGCGCGAACGCTGGACGAGCACCAAGCGGGTGCTCCCGCACGCCCTGCGCGGCGACGCCGAAACTCTGCCCGACGTGCGCGGCGGGTGGAACGGGAAGTCGATGGCGGCGTTCAAGAAGGAGCTGGCCGAGCACTCCGGCGTCGAGGAACTGCGCCTGGGCTACGTGGCGTTCACCCGGCCCAGGTCGCTGCTGCTGGCCTCCGGGCACTGGTGGGGGCCGAGCCAGAAGACCGTCCGCGGCCCGTCCGCCTTCCTGGAGCGGCTGCGCGAGCACTGCGAGCGGCCCGGCGCGGGCGAGGTCGAGCACTGGGCCGAGCAGCCGGAGAAGGGCGCCGAGAACCCGGCGCTGGCCGCCCCGGTCGAGCGCCCCTGGCCGCTGCCGCTGGACCCGGCCGCCCAGCACGCCCGCCGCCGGGTCGCCGGGGTGGTGCGCGCCCGGGTGGCGGGGGCGCCCGCCCCCGAAGCCGAGGAGACGGCCCCCGAGGACCAGCGTCAGGTCGCCTCCTGGGACCGCGATCTGACGGCGCTGCTGGGCGAGTTGGAGCGGTCCCGGCGCACCGCGCGGGACGTGCCGCTGCCCGCCGCGCTGTCCGCCACCCAGCTGCTGCGGCTGGCCGCGGACCCGGACGGCTTCGCGCACGAACTGGCCCGCCCGATGCCGCGCCCCCCGCAGCCGGCGGCCCGGCGCGGCACCCGCTTCCACGCCTGGGTGCAGTCCCGGATCGAGCCGCTGCTGCTGGTCGAGCCCGGTGCGCTGCCCGGCGCCGACGACGACGGCATCGAGGACGAGCAGGACCTGGAGCGGCTCAAGGAGGCGTTCCTGCGCACCCCGTACGCCCGGCGCAAGCCCCACCGGGTGGAGGTGCCGTTCCAGCTGGTGCTGGCGGGTCGGGTGGTGCGGGGACGGATCGACGCGGTCTACCGGGAGGATGACGCGTTGTCGGAATCCGGTGGTGCGTCACGCTACGAAGTGGTGGACTGGAAAACCCATCGGGAGGAGACCGCCGACCCGTTGCAGCTCGCGGTCTACCGGCTGGCCTGGGCCGAGCACGCGGGCGTCGATCCCGAGCAGGTCACGGCGTCGTTCCTGTACGTCCGCAGTGGCCGGATCGTCCGTCCGGCAGGACTTCCCGACCGAAAAGAGTTGGAACGGCTCCTGATCGGGAACAGTGACTATTGAGTCACGCAGAGCATCCAAGTCATCATGCCAGTGCCCGAAACCTGTGCGTCATGCACGTTTCGCGCCTATTGTGGGGTCGGTAACCGGTCAACCCCCGTACTCCGGCCGCCAGCGAGGCCCGCATTCCCTGACCCTCAGTCATCACCGCAGGTGCCCTCGGGCATCGGCGTCTTCTGCTGGAGAGACCGAAGTTGAGCGCGACCGGATGGATCAGAGAGCGGTTCACCGGGCCGACACCGGGGCCCGCTCCGCGCGCGACCGGCACCTGGCCGAGGACGGCGCTGGCGCTGCCGTTCCTCGGCATGGTGCTGATCGTCGCCCTCGACTACCTCAGCGGCACCGAGGTGACGGTCGAACCGGCCCTCACCGCCGTACCCGCGCTGGCCGCCGTGGTCAGCCGCCGAACCTGGTACCCGCTCGCCATCGGTCTGGGCACCGAGGCGGCGGCCTTCCTGATGGCCTTCCGCAGCGACACGCTCGGCGAGTCCGTGCACGCCGCCAGCGTCTTCGCGATCCTGCTCGTCGCCGCGATCGGCTGGGTCAGCGCCACCCTGAGGCTGCGCCAGGAACGGGCGCTGGCCGACGCCCAGCTGGTCGCCTCGATCGCCCGCCGGGTGCTGCTGCGGCCCGTCCCCGAGCGGGTCGGCACCGTCCGGGCGGCCGTCCACTACGAGGCCGCCGCCGCGCACGCCCGGATCGGCGGCGACCTCTACGAGGTGGTCAACACCCGGCACGGGGTGCGGGCGGTGGTCGGGGACGTGCGCGGCAAGGGCCTCGGCGCGGTGGAGACGGCCGCCGCCGTGCTCGGGGCCTTCCGCGAGGCCGCCCACCAGGAGGCCGCCCTGGACCGGGTGGCCGGCTGGCTGGCCGTCAGCCTCGACCGCGCCCTGCACGAGAACGACCACCCGGGCGTGGAGGAGGAGTTCGTCACCCTGGTGCTGATCGGCGTCGGGCCCGACGGCGCCGCGGAGATCGTCAACTGCGGTCATCCGGCCCCGCTGCTGCTGCGCGGCGGGGAGGTCCGGCCGCTCGAACTCGCCGAGACCGTACCGCCGCTGGGCGTCCTCGACCCGGTCGACGTCCGACCGCCGGTGCACCGGCTGCTGCTCCAGGGCGACGACCGGGTGCTGCTGTTCACCGACGGCGTGATCGAGGCCCGCGACCGCGCGGGCGTCTTCTACCCGCTCGCCGAACGCTTCCCGCACTGCGCGGCCGGCCGCCCGGCCGACGTCCTGCAGCGGCTGCACGAGGACGTGGTGCGCCACGTCGGGCGCCAGCTCGGCGACGACGCGGCCATGCTGCTGCTCCAGTTCGACCCCCCGCACGCGCTCGGGCCGGGGGAGCCCCGGGCCGCCACCACCGTCCACCTCCCGCAGCAGGCCGGGGTCCTGGCGCGCCAGTAGGCGTCCGGGGCCGCCCTACAGCGACACCTCGACCAGCAGCGGGCGGTGGTCCGACACCGTCGCGCGCGGCGCCGCCGCCGGCCCGACCGCCGTGCGCGGCACACCGATCCCCAGCACGTGGTCGAACTGCACCGCGGGCCGGTGCGAGGGGTAGGTCGGCGTGCGCGCCAGGTCGTACCAGCCCTGCAGGCGGGGGCGCGGCTCGCGCACCCGGCGCCGGCGCGCCTCGGTCAGGGCCGGCCGGGCCCGCCGCGCCGCCCGCAGCTCGCGCACCCGCACCCGCGGCGCGGTGCGCTCCAGCGCCGTCGCCCCGCCGAGCACCGTGCGGGGCACGGCGCCGACCAGGTTGAAGTCGCCCAGTACCAGGTACGGCTGCGGCAGGTCGGCGATCCAGCGCCGGATGCCGGCCAGCTGCGCCATGTTCCAGCCGGGGACGAAGGACAGGTGCGCCGCCACCACGGTGAACGGCCCGCGGTCGCCCTCCAGGACGGCCGCCAGCGCCGCCCGCGGCTCGTCCGGCACCGGGGTCAGCCCGCGCCGCCCGGCCACCCGCAGCGGCAGCCCGAACGGCGCCGGGGCGAACCGCCGGGCCCGCCAGTGCCGCACCGGGAGCCGCGTCAGCAGCGCCGTCCCGTACGAGGGCGGGGCGCCGTCGCCCATCTCGCCGGGCCCGTACACCCGCAGGCCGCCCGGTCCGGACGGCTCCGGCACCCAGCCCGCGACCGGCGCCGGGCGGCCGTGCAGGGCGGCGGCGAAGCGCCAGTCCTTGGCGCCCATGGCCGCGGCCGCCACCGCCGCCTGGTCGGTGCCGCCGGAGCGCGCCTGGTACCGGTCGACCTCCTGGAGCGCCAGCACGTCGGCGTCCAGTGCGGCCACCGCCTCGGCCAACGGTTCGCCGGCGTCGGACGGGTAGGGCCGCGGGGCGCCGTCCGGGGCGAGCGGCTGGCCGTGCAGGAGGTTGAAGGTGGCGATGCGCAAGTGGCTCACACCGCACGACGGTACCCGCTCCCCCGACCGGGTGGGCGCGGCTTGAGACGGTAGGGCATACCGGGTATACATACTCGGTATGTCCATCCGTCACGGTCTGCTCGCCCTGCTCGACCAGGGCCCTCGCTACGGCTACCAGCTGCGCACCGAGTTCGAGGCGCGCACCGGCGCCACCTGGCCGCTCAACGTCGGGCAGGTCTACACCACGTTGTCGCGGCTGGAGCGCGACGGGCTGGTCGAGCCCGCGGGGGAGGACGACGAGGGCCACCAGTTCTACGCCGCCACCGACGCGGGCCGGGAAGAGCTGCGGACCTGGTTCGACACCCCGGTGCCCCGGACCAACCCCCCGCGCGACGAACTGGCGATCAAGCTCGCCATGGCGGTGACCGTCCCCGGGGTCGACGTCTCCGCCGTCGTCCAGGGCCAGCGCCGGCACAGCATCAAGGCGCTCCAGGACTACACCCGGCTCAAGGGCCGCGCCCTCGCGGGGGAGAAGCGCCCCGGCGCCACGCCCTCCGCCAGTAACGACCTGGCCTGGCTGCTCGTCCTCGACCAGCTCATCTTCCAGACCGAAGCCGAGATCCGCTGGCTCGACCACTGCGAGACCCGGCTCGCCCAGCAGGCCGAACTCCTGCAGACCCGCACCGCCGAGGCCGCCCGCGACGGCGCCGCGCCCGCCAAGCGCGGGCGCCGCCTGCGCGCCTGAGCCCCCGCGGCAACCGAACCACCATGCTCGGCCCCGACGCCGAGCGCACACCCAGTACGAGGGGGGAATCCATGTCCCACACCCAAGAGGCCCGGCCGACGCCGGTGCTCCACCTGGAGAACGTCACCCGCGTCCACGGCCACGGCGCCGCCGAGGTCCAGGCCCTGCGCGGCGTCGACCTCAAGGTCCACCCCGGCGAGTTCGTCGCCGTCATGGGCCCCTCGGGCTCCGGCAAGTCGACCCTGCTCACCCTGGCCGGCGGCCTGGACACCCCGAGCGGCGGCCGGGTCCTGGTCGAGGGCGTCGCCCTGGGCGAGCTCGACCGCAAGAAGCTCGCCCGGGTCCGCCGCCGCTCCGTCGGCTACGTCTTCCAGGACTACAACCTGATACCGGCGCTCACCGCCGCCGAGAACATCTCGCTGCCGCGCGAACTCGACGGGCTGTCCACCCGCGCCGCCCGCCGCGAGGCCCTCGCCGCCCTGGAGGAGCTCGGCATCCCCGAACTCGCCGACCGCTTCCCCGACGACATGTCCGGCGGTCAGCAGCAGCGCGTCGCCATCGCCCGCGCCCTGATCGGCGACCGCCGCCTGGTCCTCGCCGACGAACCCACCGGCGCCCTCGACTCCACCACCGGCGAGGCCGTCCTCGCCGTCCTGCGCGCCCGCTGCGACGCCGGCGCCGCCGCCATGATGGTCACCCACGAGGCCCGGCACGCCGCCTGGGCCGACCGGGTCGTCTTCCTGCGCGACGGCCGGATGGTCGACGAATCCGTCAGCCAGGACGCCGCCAGCCTGCTCGTCAGCGCCGCCACCAACAGCCTGAAGGTGGACGAGTGAAGCTCAGCGCCTGGCGGGTGGCCCTGCGCATCGCCCGCCGCGACGCCCTGCGCGCCAAGGGCCGCAGCGCCCTCGTCATCGCCATGGTCGCCCTGCCCGTCCTCGGCGTCACCGGCGCCGACGTGGTCTTCCGCAGCGCCGAGCTCACCCCCGCCGAACACGCGACGCGGGTCATGGGCCAGGCGGTCGGCGAAGTGCACATCGTCGAACGCGGCTCCTCCGTCAAGCAGGCGCCCGACCCCGAGAAGGGGCTCACCATCCAGAGCCCCAAGGACGACGCCAAGGCCGGCGAAGCCCCCACGTACACCCCCGCGCAGCAGCGCTCCCTCGACACCGCACCCGACGAGCTGGCCCGCCAACTCCTCCCGGCCGGCGCCACCCTGGTGCCCGAGCTCTCCGGCCCGTTCACCGCCGCGAGCAGCTCCGAGGGCCTGATCAGCACCCGGGTCGGCGAGGCCGACCTGGCCGACCCGGTCTGGCGGGGCCGGATCGACCTCCTCCAGGGCCGGGCCCCCACCGCCGACACCGAGGCCGCCGTCACCCGGGACTTCCTCAAGCGCTCCGGGCTCAGGATCGGCGACAGGACCGCCGTCCGCGGTCTGGAGAACAGCCCCTTCACCA
The DNA here is from genome assembly GCF_055589745.1 of Kitasatospora sp. NPDC041917. Lineage (NCBI taxonomy): Bacteria > Bacillati > Actinomycetota > Actinomycetes > Kitasatosporales > Streptomycetaceae > Kitasatospora > Kitasatospora sp. NPDC041917. The sequence continues at coordinate 23,186 of NZ_JBVJBI010000007.1, forward strand.
TCACCGGCGTCTACGAGTACCCCGGCGAACTGCGGGCCACCGAGCTCACCGCCCGCCCCGGCACCGTGCTCGACCGCCTCCCCAAGCCGTCGGGCGGCTCCGACGCCTCGACCGAGGACCCCGGCGAGACCACCCGCTGGCTGGTCAAGCTCCCGGCCGGGGCCTCGATCGACTGGCAGAAGGTCAAGGAGTTCAACGAGTACGGCTTCCAGGTGACCTCGCGCGCCGTGCTGGCCGACCCGCCGGCCAGTGCCGACGTCCCGTACTTCGTCGAGCAGAAGCATGACGGCAGCGGCCCCAGCTACTTCAACCGGACCGACATCGTCATCCTCGCCACCGTCGTCGGCATGGCCCTGCTGGAGATCGTCCTCCTCGCGGGCCCCGCCTTCGCCGTCGGCGCCCGGCGCTCCCGGCGGCAGCTCGGGCTGCTCGCCGCCGCCGGCGGTGAGCGCGCCAACGTCCGCGCGGTCGTGCTCGGCGGCGGCATCGTCCTCGGCATCACCGGCGCCGTGATCGGCCTGGGCCTCGGCATCGGCCTGGTCGCCCTGCTGCGCACCGCCGCCGAGGAGCGCTCCGGCCAGCGCTTCGCCCACTTCGCCCTGCCGCCGCTCGACCTGCTCGGCGTCCTCATGGTCGGGCTCGTCACCGGCCTGCTGGCCGCCGTCGTCCCCGCCGTCCAGGCCTCCCGGCAGGACGTCGTCGCCGCGCTCACCGGCCGCGACACCCTCAAGCCGCCGAGCCGCAGGCTCGCCGTCGCGGGACTGCTGACACTCGGCGGCGGCGCGGCCCTCGCCCTGGCCGGTGCCACCAGCGGCGTCGGCAACCGCAGCTTCGCCGTCCTCGGCGGCTCGGCCCTCGCCGAGCTCGGCATGGTCGCCCTCGTGCCCTACCTGGTCGGCCTGTTCGGCCGGCTCGGCCGCTGGCTCCCGCTCGGCCCCCGGCTCGCCCTGCGCGACTCGGTGCGCCACCGCGGCCGCACCGCGCCCGCGGTGGCCGCCGTGATGGCCGCCGTCGCCGGCTCCGTTGCCGTCAGCGTCTACATCGCCAGCTTCGAGGAGCAGTACCGGCTGGAGTACACCGCCTCCGGTCCGTCCGGGGCCGTCATCCTCGGCAACGGCTGGCTGTCCGACGCCAAGCTGCTGCCGCAGATGCGCGAGGCCGTCGAACGCAGCATCCCCGACCTCGGCCCGCGCGCCGACGTCCGGCGCGTCCAGCCGAAGGTCGACTGCTCCGAGGGCAGCTACTGCGGCTACGTCAGCGTCGAGCTGCCCAAGGAGGACCGCTGCCCGCTCATGGACACGGGCGACACCCTCTCGCTGGCCGAGAGCGAGCATGTCATGAGCACCGACAAGCGCTGCCAGAGGGACCACCGCCGCAACAACCAGTTCAGCGCGGTCACGGCCGGGGACGCCACCCTGCTGCACAACCTCTTCGGCGTCACCGACCCGGCCCCGGGCCGGGCCCTCGCCGCCGGCAAGGCCGTGGTCTTCGACGCCCGCTACCTCAAGGACGGCAAGGCGATCCTCCGGTACAGCAGTCCGGTGACCGGCAGCGGGAACGGCCCCGCGAGCAAGCCCGTCATCACCGAGATCACCGTGGACGCCGTCCTCGCCGAGCCCGCGCTGCCCGCCTCGGCCCAGGCCGTGGTCACCCAGGACACCGCCACCCGGCTCGGCTTCTCCACCGCCCCGGCCGGCTCCGTCTGGCTGCCCGGCGCCATGCCCTCGGACACCGCCCAGCAGAAGGCCGACGGCGCGCTGGCCAAGCTCGTCGACCACGACGTGCTCAAGATCGAGCGCGGCTACGAGTCCCCGGCCGGGCTGATCCAGTTCGGTCTGAACGTCTTCGCCGGCATCGTCGCCCTCGGCGCGGCCGGCATCGCCACCGGACTGGCCGCCGCCGACTCCCAGCGCGATCTGACCACCCTCGCGGCGGTCGGCGCCGAGCCCCGCATCCGGCGCTCGCTTTCCGGCTTCCAGTGCGGGGTGATCGCCGCGATGGGCGCCCTGCTCGGCGTGGTCTGCGGCGTGGTGCCGGGAGTGGCGCTGCGCAAGGTCGAGGCCGCGGCGAGCAGCTACCCCGGCATGAGCCCCGAGGAGATCGCCAGCAAGGCGGCCCTGGTCTTCCCGTGGCCCACCATCGCCGCCACCGTGCTGCTGCTGCCGGTGCTCGCGGCCGGGCTCGCGGCGCTGATGACCCGCTCGCGGATCACCCTGCTGCGCCGCTCGGGCTGAGGCCCGCGCCGCCCCGGGGCCTGGGCCGCCCCGGGGCCCGCGTCGGTCCCGGGCCCCGCGCCCGCTCGCCCCGCCCCCGTCCGCGTCACCCCCGTCCGCGTCTTCGTCGCGGCGGGGGTGACGGAGGTTACAGCCCTGACGGCGCCCGGCAGCCGGACGGCCGGGGCGGGCACCCGCACGGGCGAACTACAGTCGTCGGTATGACGAGAACCCCGGACAGCGCCGTCCGCTCCTACATCGACCGGCACCAGGCCGCCTTCCTCGCCGACCTCGCCGAGTGGCTGGCCATCCCCTCGGTCTCGGCCGATCCGGACCGGGCCGGCGACGTGCGGCGCTCGGCCGAGTGGCTGGCCGCCAAGCTCGGCGAGACCGGCTTCCCGGTGACCGAGGTGTGGGAGACCGAAGGCCTGCCCGCGGTGTTCGCCGAGTGGCCCTCCGGGGACCCGTCCGCGCCGACCGTCCTGGTCTACGGGCACCACGACGTGCAGCCCGCGGCGCGGGAGGACGGCTGGGAGACCGAGCCGTTCACCCCGACCGTGGTCGACGGCCGGCTGTACGCGCGCGGCGCCGCCGACGACAAGGGCCAGGTGTTCTTCCACACCCTGGGCGTGCGCGCCCACCTGGCCGCCACCGGCCGCACCGCGCCGGCCGTCAACCTCAAGCTGCTGATCGAGGGCGAGGAGGAGTCCGGCTCGCCGAACTTCGCCGAGCTGGTCCGGCGCGAGGCCGGACGGCTGGCCGCCGATGTGGTGGTCATCTCGGACACCGGCATGTGGTCCGCTACCACGCCGACCGTCTGCACCGGCATGCGCGGCCTGGCCGACGCCCAGATCGACCTGTACGGGCCGGACACCGACATCCACTCCGGGTCCTTCGGCGGCGCCGTCCCCAACCCGGCCCAGGTCGCGGCGGAGCTGGCCGCCGGCCTGCACGACGCCGACCGCAAGGTCGCGATCCCGGGGTTCTACGACGGCGTCGTCGAGCTGACCGGGACGGAGCGCGAGCTGTTCGCCGAGCTGCCCTTCGACGAGGAGCAGTGGCTGCGGGTCGCCAAGTCGTACGGCACCCGCGGCGAGGCCGGCTACTCCACCCTGGAGCGGATCTGGGCCCGCCCGACCGCCGAGGTCAACGGCATCTGGGGCGGCTACACCGGCCCCGGCGGCAAGACCATCGTCCCCGCCTCGGCGCACCTCAAGCTGTCCTTCCGGCTGGTCGCCGGACAGGAGGTGGAGAAGGTCCGCGAGGCGGTGCGGGCCTGGGTGGCCGAGCGGGTGCCCGCGGGCGTCCGGTACGACCTGGTCTTCCCCGGCGCGACCCGGCCCTGCCTGACCCCGCTGGACCACCCGGCGCTCCGGTCCACCGTCCGGGCGATGGGGCGGGCCTTCGGCCAGAAGATCCTCTTCACCCGCGAGGGCGGCTCCGGCCCCGCCGCCGACCTCCAGGACGTGCTGGGCGCGCCGGTGCTGTTCCTCGGCATCTCGGTGCCCTCGGACGGCTGGCACTCGGTCAACGAGAAGGTCGAGCTGGACCTGCTGGCCAAGGGTGTGGAGACCGCCGCGTACCTCTGGGGCGACCTGGCGGAGAACTTCCGGCCGGGGGCATGACCCCGGGATCGAGCACCATGGCAGCCAGATCACTCATCCGGATGATTCACCACGTGGGGATGGAACAGACGTGAGCACCGTGCCTGAGACCGAGCGCCCGCTGCACCTGGCACTGGCCCGGTCCGGGGTGGACCGGGCGGCCGAGCACCGCCTCGACGAGCCCTGGCTGGCGGCGGCCTGGAGCCACCCGAGCACCCGGGTCCTGCCGATCGCGGGCGGCGAGGCGTTCGTGGTCGACACCGCGGAGGGCACCGAGCTCGTGCTGATGCCCTCCTTCGAGGCGCCGCAGACCGGCGACCGGTACTTCCTGGGCACCGACGAGGACGGCGTCTCGTACTTCGCGCTGGCCGGCGAGAGTCTGCCCGGGCGCCTGGACGGCGACGCCCGCCCGGCCGGGCTGCGCGAGGTCGGCGGGCTGCTGTCCGACCGGGACGCCGGGCTGCTGGTGCACGCGGTGGCGCTGGAGCACTGGCACCGGCTGCACAGCTTCTGCTCGCGCTGCGGGCACCCGACCGAGAAGGCCGGCGCCGGGCACGTGCGGCGCTGCACCTCCTGCGCGGCCGAGCACTACCCGCGCACCGACCCGGCGGTGATCATGGTGATCACCGACGAGCAGGACCGCTGCCTGCTCGGCCGCCAGGCGCTGTGGCCGGAGGGCCGCTGGTCCACGCTGGCCGGCTTCGTCGAGCCGGGGGAGTCGATCGAGCAGGCGGTGGCCCGCGAGGTGCAGGAGGAGGCGGGCGTGCGGGTCGGCGAGGTGCGCTACGTCGCCAGCCAGCCCTGGCCGTTCCCGTCCAGCCTGATGCTCGGCTTCCTGGGCCGGGCGCTGCCCGGCGGCACCGAGATCACCGTGGACGGCGAGGAGCTGGCCGAGGCGCGCTGGTTCTCCCGCGAGGAGCTGCGGGCCGGGATGGAGGCGGGCGAGATCCTGCCGCCGTCCGGCATCTCGATCGCCCGGCACCTGGTCGAGCTCTGGTACGGGGAGCCGCTGCCCTCGGCGGCTCGCTGGTAGCCCTGCGGTAAAGCGGTCCGGCCGAAGCGGTCCGGCCGAAGCGGTCCGCCCGAAGCGGTCCGCCCGAAGCGGTCCGCCCGAAAGCGGCCCGTACGAAGTGGTCGGCCCGAAAGCGGCCCGCCCGAATGGTGCCCGGGCGAAGGGGGGCGCGTGGAGAATTCCGCGCGCCCCCCTTTTACTCCGCAATCCCTTCCCGAATTCGCCACGACCAGCTGTTCGTATCCGGACGGGCCAGTTCTGCTACCGGGAGGGGCTCGCAGGGCTCCGAAGTCAACCCGCGCGGACGATATTGCCGGAAACGGCTGAAACCGGCTCGCCGTGCTCGCTACATTCACGAGGGTGACAATCCCCCGGGGCACCGCCCAATCCCCCAAATACCAGCGCCTCGCCGCCGACCTGCGCCGCCGGATCGCCGAGGGCGAGTTCACCGCCGACGCGGCCCTGCCGGTCGAGAGCGAACTGGAGCGCCAGTACGGCGTCGCCCGCAACACCGTCCGGCTCGCCGTCGACGTCCTGGTCAACGAGGGCCGCCTGGTCCGCCTCCAGGGCAAGGGCACCTACCTGCGCGAACACCCCGTCCTGGACCACCGCGCCTACGGGCCCGGCCTGACCCCCGCGCCGCGCGACTGCCTCGCCGCGCCCTCCGCCGTCTACCTCGGCGAGGCCGCCGGGGCCGGACGGGAGCTCGGCACCGACTTCGAGATGATGATCGTCCGGGCCAGGGTGGACATTGCCGAACGGCTCGGACTGCGCCCCGGCGAGGCCATCGTGGTCCGCCGCCAGCTGCGGCTGCTCGACCGCGAGCCGTACTCCATCGAGGAGAGCCACTACCGGGCCGGCCTCGCCGCCGGCACCCCGCTGATGGAGCCCGACCCCGTCGAGGGCGGCGACGAGGCGGTGCTCGCCACCCTCGGACGCACCGAGATCGGGGCCGTGGACCACCTGGTCGCGCGGATGCCCGGCCCCGAGGAGGCCCAGTGGTTCCAGGGCGGCCCCGGGGTGCCGCTGATGGTGCAGACCCGCGTCACCTACGACCGGCGCGGGCCCGTCCGGGTCATCGAGACCCGCTACTCGGCCGACCGCAGCCGGCTCGTCTACGGCGTGGGCGACCTCGGCGCCCGCACCACCCTGCCCGCCCCCGCCGCGCCCGTCGACCCGGCCCGGGCCGACGCGCCGTGACGCGCGCCGGCCCCGGCGGCCCGGGCGGCCCGGGCGGCCCGGGCCGGACCCGGCGGACTCAGGCCGCCAGGGCCTTCTTGACCTGCAGCAGGCTCGGGTTCGTCATGACGACGCGCTCGCCGCCGCCGGCCGGCGTCACCAGCACCGTCGGAACGGTCTGGTTGCCGTTGTTCACCGACTCGACGAAGGACGCCGACGCCGGGTCCTCCTCGATGTTGATCTCGGTGTAGCCGATGCCTTCGCGCTCCAGCTGGCTCTTGAGTCGGTTGCAGTACCCACACCAGGTCGTGCTGTACATCGTCACGGTGCCGGACATCGAGGGGGCTCCTTCGAAAGAGAGGTGCGTACGGTCTCCGGAGGCAACGTCCACCGGGCGGCGGGCATTCCGGTATGCCGTCGACCGTCGTACGGGGCGATCATCCTGCGATCGCACCGGGCCTGTGGACAACCCCCTCCGCGATGTCCCACCGGGCTGAGAGGATGGAACGCATGCAGGAAGACCTCTTGAGCGGCAGCCCCTACGACGGCCCCCACGGCTCCCCCTGGGCCGACCCCGGCGCCGCGACGGGCCCGGACGCCGTGCTCGCCGGGCTCGACCCCGAGCAGCGCGCCGTCGCCACCGCCCTGCAGGGCCCGGTCTGCGTCCTGGCCGGCGCCGGCACCGGCAAGACCCGCGCCATCACCCACCGGATCGCCTACGGCGTGAGCAGCGGCGTCTACCACCCCCAGCAGGTCCTCGCCGTGACCTTCACCGCCCGCGCGGCCGGCGAGATGCGCGGCCGGCTGCGCCAGCTCGGCGCCGAGGGCGTCCAGGCCCGCACCTTCCACGCCGCCGCGCTGCGCCAGCTCCAGTACTTCTGGCCGCGCGCCGTCGGCGGCCCCGTGCCCCAGCTCCTGGAACGCAAGGTCCAGCTGGTGGCCGAGGCGGCCGGCCGCTGCGGCCTGCGCGTCCAGCGCACCGAACTGCGCGACCTCACCGCCGAGATCGAATGGGCCAAGGTCACCCAGATCGCCCCGGAGGACTACCCGGTGGCCGTCGCCAAGTCCGGCCGCGAGGCCCCCCGCGACCCGGCCGAGACCGCCCAGGTCTACCGCGTCTACGAGGAGGCCAAGAGCCGCCGCGGCAGCATGGACTTCGAGGACGTCCTGCTGCTCACCGCCGCGATCCTGGAGGACCGCCCGGACATCGCCGACCAGGTCCGCTCCCAGTACCGGCACTTCACCGTCGACGAGTACCAGGACGTCTCCCCGCTCCAGCAGCGCCTGCTCGACCGGTGGACCGGCCCGGACGGCGGCGCCAGCCTCTGCGTCGTCGGCGACGCCAGCCAGACCATCTACTCCTTCACCGGCGCCACGCCCGACTACCTGCTCAACTTCCGCAGCCGGCACCCCGGGGCGACGGTGGTCAAGCTGGTCCGCGACTACCGCTCCACCCCCCAGGTCGTCCACCTCGCCAACGGGCTGCTCTCCCAGGCCCGCGGCGAGGCCGCCCGGCACCGCCTGGAGCTCGTCTCCCAGCGCGAGGCCGGCCCCGAACCGGTCTACACCGAGTACGAGGACGAGCCCACCGAGGCCGAGACCACCGCCCGCCGGATCAAGGAGCTGCTCGCCGCCGGCGTGCGCGCCAGCGAGATCGCGGTGCTGTTCCGCACCAACGGCCAGTCCGAGGTCTACGAGCAGGCCCTCGCCGACCTCAACGTCCCCTACCAGCTCAAGGGCGCGGAACGGTTCTTCGAACGCCCCGAGGTCCGGGACGCCGGCGTGCTGCTGCGCGGCGCCGCCCGGGCCGCCTCCGACCCGCTCACCGACGACGCCCCCGACCTGGCCGGCCAGGTCCGCGCGGTGCTGGCCACCCGCGGCTTCACCGCCGAGCCCCCGGCCGGCTCCGGCGCCGTCCGGGACCGCTGGGAGTCGCTGGCCGCCCTCGTCCGGCTGGCCGAGGAGTTCGAGCGCACCCGTACCGAGGCAGGCCAGGGCACCGACCTCTCGGCCTACGTCGCCGAGCTGGACGCCCGCGCCGCGGCCCAGCACGCCCCGGCCGTCGAGGGCGTCACGCTCGCCTCGCTGCACGCCGCCAAGGGCCTCGAATGGGACGCCGTCTTCCTGGTCGGCCTCACCGAGGGCACCCTGCCGATCATCTACGCCAAGACCGACGAGCAGGTCGAGGAGGAGCGCCGCCTCCTCTACGTCGGCGTCACCCGCGCCCGCAAGCACCTCAGCCTCTCCTGGGCGCTCTCCCGCTCCCCGGGCGGCCGGGCGAGCCGCAAGCCCAGCCGCTTCCTGGACGGGTTGCGCCCCGGCTCCACCGCTCCCGGCGCGCGCACCGGCGCGCGCGGCGGGCGAGGGGGCGTCGAGCCCGGCGAGCGCTCCGCCGCGCGGCGGGTCCGCGGACCGGTCAAGTGCCGGGTCTGCGACAAGGTGCTCACCGAGGCCGTCGAGCGCAAGCTGCGCCGCTGCGAGAGCTGCCCGTCCACGATGGACGAGGGGCTGTACGAGCGGCTGCGCGAGTGGCGGGCCCGGCAGGCGAAGAAGCAGGGCGCGCCGGCCTACGTGGTGTTCACCGACGCCACGCTGATGGCGATCGCCGAGGACGTGCCCGCCGGCCGCGGGGAGCTGGCCGCCATCTCCGGGGTCGGCGCCTTGAAGCTGGACAAGTACGGGGCGGCCGTGCTCTCGTTGTGTGCGGGGGAGGAGCCCGAGGAGGACCCGGACGACGTCGAGGACGGCGGTTCGGACGATCCGGCCTGAGCCGGTCCGGGCGTGGTCCAGGAGGCCGCTTCGAGGGTTTCGGAACCCGTTGTGTGACGTGCCGAAGAACTCGCGTGAAAAATAGTTTGCGCCGCGTACCGGGAGCGCAATAGCCTGCCGGAGCGGTCAAGGGGACGCGGTCGCACGGGGTGAAACCTGTGCTGATGCCCCTCGCCCGAGAGCTTCACCACAGCTTTACCGAGACAGACATCCGAACATTCGGAGCCAGGGAGACCAGGCTCCGCGAGACGCCGAGAGGAGGCGAAGACAGTGGGAAACATCATGATCACCAAAATGACTGGCCAGACCGTTGTCGCTGCCTCCCTGCGTGCCGCCCGTCTGCGGGCGCTCGCCGAGCTCGGTGGAACCGGTCTGGGTCTCGACACCACCGGTGTCTCCGTCGCCCCCGTTGTCAGTGGTCCTGGACACACTGATCTGTGCCTCACGGGCAGCAGGAGCGTCGACGGCACCACTGTCGAGACCGGTCTGTCCCGGGGCTGGGCCTCGTTCGGCACGCCGTGCTCCCTGCGCGACGAGCGACCGACCCAGGCACCGAAGGCGGCCGTAGCCGCCGCCATGCATGGCGGCTATGCGCAGGTCATCGGTGCCGAAAACGCCCAGAAGCAGAACGAGCAGCAGATTAACCAGGCCACGGCCGCCTTTACCGGCGCCGAGGCCGTCCGGATGTGGGCCTTCCGCGGCCCTGAACCCTGGAGAGAACGAACCTGAGCCAGCCTCAGGTCGGCACCTCCAGGGCCGCGGAACCCGTCACACCGGGATCCGCGGCCCTTCTGTTTTGTCCGGTACGCAAGACCACCCAGGCCCTCCGGGGCCTCCGGCCCAGCACCACCAGTCACCTGGGCCGGAACCACTGAGAAAAGACGAGGAAGACGCCCACAGTGTCCACGGTCATCACACCGCCCACCCCGTCCGTACCGCCGACAAGCCAGATCACCCAGGCCGACCAGGCCGACCCCCCGGAGGTTCCTTCCATGCAGCTCAGCTCGATCGAGCAGGCCGAGTCCCTCGGTCTCCCCATCCCCTGCCGCGCCTTCGACCCCGAGGTCTTCTTCGCCGAGACGCCGGCCGACGTCGAGTACGCGAAGTCCCTCTGCGGCACCTGCCCGGTGAAGGAGGCCTGCCTGGCCGGCGCCCTGGAGCGGCGCGAGCCGTGGGGCGTCTGGGGTGGCGAGCTGTTCGTCCAGGGCGTCGTCGTGGCCCGCAAGCGTCCCCGTGGCCGTCCGCGCAAGACCGAGGTCATGGCGTGAACCCCGCCCACGGCGCCAGGGTCGTCCGCCGGGGAGAGCAGCCCCCGCTGGACAGCGCCCTCCGCCGATCCGTGCGGATCGCCGCCGCCAAGGCCGACGCCGCAGCCCGCATCCCGTTCCCGAGCAAGCACCACGAGCAGGACCACCACATGAACCCCGCCGCCGTCGATCCCACCGCCCGCGCCGAGCAGGCCACCGAACGTCAGACCCAGAACAGGATCCTCGAAATGCAACTCCTCCACGAATCCCTGGCCCGTGCCCATATGCAAGACAGGCTGCACGAGGCCGAGAACCAACGGCTCGTCAACCGGGTCGCCCGGGCCCGCAGGCTCAGGCAGCGGGCCGAGCGGGCCTCGATGCGGGCCCGCAAGGCGCTCGCCGTCGCACTGATGTAGGGCCGTCGGCCCGGGGCCGTCCTCGACCGGCCCCTCCCGGACTCCGGTCCACCCCCGTCGTGCCGCAGGCCGCTCCCCGTCGTCGGGGAGCGGCCTGCGGCCGTTGTCGCGGTGCCTGGGTCAGTCCTCGCGGACCCGGGCGGGCGCGGCGGGCCCCGCCGGCCCTGCCGACGGGTGCCCGGCGAACTCGGGCAGCCACGCCAGCATCTCGGCGCGGAACGGCGCCTTGGCGCCCAGCTGGCAGAGCACCCCGATGGTGCTCAGCGTCACCCGGTGGATCAGCAGGTACGCGGGCGGCAGGTTCAGCTGCTTGCCCAGGTTGTAGGCGGGCGAGCGCGGATCGGCGATCCGGGCCGCCTGGGCGCGCATCCAGGTCCGGGTGAAGTGGAAGTTCTCCACCGCGGCCGGCTCGATGATCGGCAGCAGGTAGTCCAGCACCGCGTCCGGATCCAGCCGGATCGAGGGCTTCACGAAGCCCTCCTCGCGCAGCATCCGGAGCACCCCGGCCGCGTCCCCGGCCAACGCCATCCGCAGCGAGGCCCCGATCGGCGCGGGCAGCCCGCCGGGCAGCCGGTCCACGGTGCCGAAGTCCAGCACGCCCAGCCGCCAGCCCGACGCCGGGCCGTCGTCCTTCAGCAGCCGGAAGTTGCCCGGGTGCGGGTCCGCGTGCAGCAGCCCCGTCCGGGACGGGCCCGCGAACAGGAACCGGGCCAGCAGCTGCCCGGCGCGGTCGCGCTCCTCCTGGGTGCCGCCCGCGATCACCTCGGCCAGCGGGGTGCCGCCCATCCACTCGGTGACCAGCACCTGGTCGGCCTGGGCCACCACGCCCGGCACCACGATGTCCGGGTCGTCCGTGAACTCCTCGGCGTGCCGGCGCTGGGCCTGCGCCTCCAGCTCGTAGTCCAGCTCCTCCGAGACGCGCTCGCGCAGCTCGGCGATCAGCGGCTTGATGTCCAGCCCGGGGATCAGCGGTCCCAGCAGCCAGGCCACCCGGCTCAGCTGCGAGAGGTCCGCGAGCAGGGCGTCGCCCGCGCCCGGGTACTGCACCTTGACGGCGACCGTGCGGCCGTCGTGCCAGACCGCCTTGTGCACCTGGCCGATCGAGGCGGCGGCCGAGGGCCGGTCGTCGAACTCCCGGAACAGCTCGCGCCAGGAGTCGCCGAGCCGCTGGGCGAGCGCGGTGTGCACCTTGGCGGCGGGCATCGGGGGAGCGGCGTCCTGGAGCTTGGTGAGCGCCGCCCGGTACGGCCCGGCCACCTCCTCCGGCAGCGCGGCCTCGAAGACGGACAGCACCTGCCCGAACTTCATCGCCCCGCCCTTGAGTTCGCCGAGGACCTTGAACAGCTGGTCCGCGGTGGCCTGTTGGAGCTCGGCGGTGACGACCTCGGCGGAGCGGCCGCCGATCCGCTTGCCCAGGCCGAGCGTGGCGCGGCCGGCTATCCCCAGCGGCAGGGCGGCGAGCCGTGCCGTGCGGGTCATTGCCTTGCGCGGAAGATCGCTCACCCCGGGCCTCCATTCCCCGGCCCCCCGGTTCCGGGCGGCCGACCATCTCTACGCCATTGTGCCCGCTCCCTGCCGCGTGCCCCTCGGAATTCCGTGGGGCGGGGCCGGGAGTGCCCTCGCTTTGCGGGGAGTTGGGTGGCTTGGTCCGGTGGGGGCCGGTGGTTCCGCGCCGGAAGTCGGCTCGGCCGACTTCCCGCGCGGGGCCGGATGGTTTCCTCCGGGGCTCCTCACCCCGGCGGCAGCGGCTGCCACAGGCAGCCGCAGTCGGGGTGCCCGCGCAGCCGCAGGCGCCTCGGCATGCCGTCCCCGGCCGAGACCTCGCACCAGCCGTCCACGCTCGGCGGCCGGCCGCCGTCCAGGAACACCTGGACGTGCAGCGCCGCCAGCCCGGCGACCGCCGTCGCCAGCGCCGTGTCGCAGGCCGGGGTCCGGGCCCGTCCGGGGCCTCCGTCGGCGAGCTGGGCCAGGACCCGGGGCCAGGCGGCGTCCTCGTCCTCCCGGCGCAGCACCAGGCAGTGCCCGCAGGCGGACACCCCGGGGATCACCAGCGGTCCGACGACGCCGAACTCCTCGACCACGCCCACGTAGAGGTGCGGCACCCCGGCCCGCAGCAGCAGTCGGGCCTCGTACGTCCCGCCGGCGAAGGCGGCGCTGCCGTCCCGCGGCGCGAGGACCACGAAGTCCGGTGGCGGCTCCCCGGTGCGGCGCCGGGGCAGGGGCGCCGGCGGCCGGCCGGTGGCCCGCTGCACCGCCTCCCGGGCCGCCGTCGAGCGCAGCCGTCCGACGTCCCCGGGCGGCAGCCCGGCGGGGGAGCAGTCCTCCGGCTTCACCCGGCCGCGGTCCGCGACCGTGACCGTGCCGGTGCCGCCCGCCGCGAGCACCGCCGCCACGGCGGTGCCGACCCGGCCCGCGCCGCGCACCTCGATCCGCGCGTCGGCCCGGCGGCCGAGGACCGCCGGTGCGGCGCCCGGGCCGGAGTGGACCAGGGAGAGCGAGGCGAGGTCGGGGCCGAGCAGGTCCCGCTGTTGCGGGGGGAAGCGGGCCAGGGCGCGGCGGTCGGCCTCCGCGTCGTCCAGCAGGCCGGTCTCCTCCAGGCCGGTGAGCAGGGTGTCGGCCGGTTCGCGGCCGAGCCCGATGCGTTCGCCCTCGGTCAGGAGCTCCGGTCGCTCCCGTGTCCCGTCGAGCAGCGCGAGGAAGTCGCAGAGGGTCTTGTCGGCGTTGCCGAGCACCCCGGCGAAGCGGGTGACGGTGCCGAACTGCAGGGTCTGCGGGTCCCGCCAGCTGCGGGACAGCGCGGGTTTGAGGGCGAGGCGCACGACGATCTCCCTTCCGATCGTTTCCGGACGGCCGACCGCAGCTTGCCCCATCGCGCCGACGTCGTGCGGAAGGTTGTCCACAGGGCCGTGCGCATGATCGCACCATCCGTTCGCGCGCCCTGTGGATAACCGGCCATCCCCTCCGGAGTCGGTTTCCGGACACCCGCCGTCGACTTTTCGTTCCCGATCACTCCATGAAAGATTCCGGCCACGGCAGCGGACTTCTGTCCGTGGTACCGGGTAACGTCGTGTGCCATGGCAGCCGAGCGGGACTCCCATCCTCCGGCGTCGAGTCGGCGTGCCCGCGCAGCGTCCGGGTCGCAGGTCGCGGCGCCGAACACACGCGGGCGCCCCGACCAGCGGCAGCAGCCGAGGCCGGCTCCACCGCAGCCGCCGCCCTCCGGCGCGGCGGCCCCCGAGGCGCACGACCGCGGCCGGGTCGAGGTGCGCCGCAGCGCCCGCCGCAGCCGTACGGTCTCCGCCTACCGCGAGGGCGACCGCACCGTGGTGCTGATCCCGGCCCGGATGTCGCACGCCGAGGAGCAGCGCTGGGTCGCGCAGATGCTGGAGAAGCTCGCCGCCCAGGAGTCCCGGCGGACCCCCGGTGACGAGGCCCTGATGACCCGGGCCCGCGAGCTGTCGGGCGCCTACCTGGACGGTCGCGCCCGGCCCAGCCAGGTCCGCTGGGTCACCAACCAGAATTCCCGCTGGGGCTCCTGCACCCCCAGCGAGGGGACGATCCGTCTCTCCCACCGGCTCCAGGGCATGCCGGAGTACGTGCTGGACTACGTGCTGCTGCACGAGCTGGCGCACCTGTTGGTGCCGGACCACGGCCCGGCGTTCTGGGCCCTGCTGGAGTCCTACCCGCGGACCGAGCGGGCCCGCGGCTACCTGGAGGGCGTGGTCTCCGCCGCCCGGCTGCCGCACATCCCCGGCGCGCGGCACGCGGCCCCGGATCCGTCCGGGCCGGACCCGGACTCCTCCTGCGGCTGAGGCCGCGGCGGCGCGGGTATGCACCCGGCCGGAGACCGGTCGGTCCGACCGGAGGAACGACGGAAGGGGGCGCGGGCCAATAGGCTCCGCGCCCCCTTCCGACGTCGCACCTCAGCCGGTCAGCTGCCGTGCCCGGGCCACCAGGTCGCGCACCGAGTGGTCGGTGAGCTCCGGCAGCCGGTCGTAGTCGAACCAGCGCAGGTCCAGCGACTCCTCGCTGATCAGCGCCTGCGCGCCGGCCGGGGCCAGCGCGATGTACTGGACGTCCAGGTGGGTGTTCTCCGGCCGGTCCTTGCCGGTGCAGCGGACCAGGTGCCGGTCCAGCTTGGCCGGCACCGGGGCGCCGTCGCTCTCCAGCAGCACCAGGTCGGGGATGCCGGACTCCTCGACGGCCTCGCGCAGCGCGGCCGAGGCGAGGTCGCGGTCGCCGGGCTCGCAGTGCCCGCCCATCTGGAGCCACATGCCGACCTTGGGGTGCAGGGTGAGCAGCACCCGCCCGGCGGCCGGGTCGACGACCGCCGCGCTCGCGGTGATGTGCGCGGGCAGGCAGGAGCGGTACAGGCCCTCGGGCTGCTCGGCCAGGTGCTCCAGGTAGTCCAGCCGCAGCCGCTCCTGGTCCTCGTCGGCGGGCCGCCACCCGGTCAGCGCGCGGACGGCGTCCGCGTGCAGTCCGGTGCCGGGCGTCCCGGTGGCGGGCGTCTCGGTCGCCGTCATGCGGTGGGCTCGCCCTTTCCGTCGGTGCCGTCCTCGTCGGTCCCCGGCCGCTCGTCCTTCTTGGTGAGGTCGGGCTTGCCGGCCGCGGCCTCGCCGAGCAGCTTGTCGAAGGCGTCGAAGTCGATGCCGCCCTCCAGGTCGTCGGCGGAGCCCCGGTGCACGAAGGCGTCCGGGTCGTCCAGGTCGGCGGCGGTGGGCAGCATGTCCGGGTGCTCCCAGAGCGCGTCGCGGCCCTCGATGCCGCGGGCGTCGGCGAGCAGCGCCCAGAGCCGGGAGGCGTCGCGCAGCCGGCGCGGACGCAGCTCCAGGCCGACCAGGGTGGCGAAGGTCTGCTCGGCGGGCCCGCCGGCCGCGCGGCGGCGGCGGACGGTCTCGCGCAGCGCGCCGGCCTGCGGCAGGTGCGGCTCGGCGGCGGCGTGCACGACGGCGTCGACCCAGCCCTCGACCAGCGCGAGCGCGGTCTCCAGGCGGGCGAGCGCGGCCTTCTGCTCCGGGGTGTCCTCGGGCTGGAGCAGGCCGCCGGCCAGCGCCTCCTGCAGCGCCTCCGGGTTGCTCGGGTCGAGCTGGCCGACCAGCTCCTCCATCCGGGAGGTGTCGACCTTGATGCCGCGCGCGTAGGCCTCGACGGCGCCCAGAAGGTGGGCCCGCAGCCACGGCACGTGGGCGAAGAGCCGCTGGTGGGCGGCTTCGCGCAGGGCGAGGTAGAGCCGGACCTCGTCGGCGGGCACGCTCAGGCCCTCGCCGAACTCGGCGACGTTCTGCGGCAGCAGCGCGGCCTTGCCGGCCGGGGCGAGCGGCAGGCCGACGTCGGAGGAGCCGACCACCTCGCCGGCGAGCGCGCCGAGCGCCTGGCCGATCTGGGTGCCGAACATGGCGCCGCCCATCGAGCGCATCACGCCCATCAGCGGGCCGGCCATGGCCTGCATCTCCTCGGGCAGCACGCCGCCCATGGCGTTGCCGACCCGCTCGGCGACCGGGTCCACCAGGTCCTTCCAGACCGGGAGGGTGGCCTCGATCCACTCGGCGCGGCTCCAGGCGACGGCGGTGCCGGCCCCGGAGGGGAACTCGGTGGAGCCGTCGAGCCACAGGTCGGCCAGGCGGACGGCCTCGGCGACGGCGGAGCGCTCGGCCGCGCTGACCGAGCGGTCCTTGCTCTTGCCCTCGGCGGGCTCGGCGACCACGGTCTGGCGGGCGATGTTCGTGGCGAGGTCCCAGTTCACCGGGCCGCCCTCGAACGAGAGCATCTGGCCGAGCTGCTGGAAGGCGGCGCCGAGGTCACCCGGGTTCATGCCGCCGAACATCGCGGCGAAGGGGTTGTCGGCTCCGGCGCCGCCCGGGGCGCCGGGCATGCCGAACATCGCGCCGAAGGGGTTGCCGCCGCCGAAGCCGAACGGCTGCGGACCGCCGCCGGACTGCTCCTGGTCCTTCTTCTCGTTCTTCTGCGCGTCGTCGGGCTTGGCCTTGCCGTCCTCGGGCTCCTCGGGCGGAACGCCGAATCCGAAGGGAAGGTCGCTCACGGGGTCCTCGATCCGGTCGGCCGTCATGCGGGTGTGGCGGAAAAGTCTGCGCCCGGGGCGGCGGCGGAGTGGGGGACTCGGGGGCGGCTCCCGCGCGGCAGGCCCGCGCCGGGTGCACCGCCGGGCCTTCGCCTCGGGCAGGATGGACGTACGTGACACACGTCCGTACGCACATAAAGCTAACCGTGGAGGATGGCCGGTGAGTTCCCCGCCCTCGGACGTTCGCTCTGGGCTGACCGGAGGAGAGGACGCGTCGGACACCACGGCGTCGCCGTCTCCAGCCTACGGCGGACGGCCGCTGACCGTGGCGGTCACCGGCGCCGCGGGGGTGCTGGGCGAGCGGGTCGCCGCCCGGCTGGTGGCCTCCCCGCACGTCCGGAAGGTCCTCGCCGTGGACGACCGGCGGGGGGAGGTGCCGGGCGTGCAGTGGCGGGTGCTCGACGTCCGCGACCCGGCGGTGGCCGAGCGGCTGGCCGGGGTCGACGTGGTGGTGCACCTGGCGATGGACTTCGGCATGGAGTCCGACGCCCGGGCCCGCAGCGCCTACAACGTGCGCGGCGCCCAGACGGTGCTGACCGCGGCCGCGGCCGCCGGCGTCCACCGGGTGGTGCTGTGCACCTCGGCGATGGTCTACGGCGCGCTGGCCGACAACGAGGTGCCGCTGGCGGAGGACTCCGAGCTGCGGGCCACCGAGGAGGCCTCGCTGGTCGGGGACCTGCTGGAGATCGAGCGGCTGGCCCGCCGGGCGCCGCGCGCCCACCCGGGCCTCCAGGTGACGGTGCTGCGCCCGGCCGTGGTGGTGGGTCCCGGCGTGGACACCGTGCTGACCCGGCACTTCGAGGCGCCCCGGCTGCTGGTGGTGGCGGGCTCCCGCCCGTGCTGGCAGTTCTGCCACGTGGACGACCTGGCGGCGGCGCTGGAGTACGCGGCGCTGGGCCTGGTCGAGGGCGAGGTGACGGTCGGCTGCGACGGCTGGCTGGAGCAGGAGGACGTGGAGCGGCTGTCCGGGATCCGGCGGATGGAGCTGCCGGCCTCGCTGGCGCTCGGTACGGCGGCGCGGCTGCACCGGCTCGGTCTGACCCCGGCCCCGGCCGGGGACCTGGCGTACACGATGTACCCGTGGGTGGTGTCCGGGAGCCGGCTGCACGAGGCGGGCTGGCGTCCGGCGCACACCAACGAGCAGGTGCTGGCCGAGCTGCTGGAGCAGGTGTCCGGCAAGCACGCGGTGGCCGGTCGCCGGCTGGGCGGCAAGGAGGCGGCGACCAGTCTGGGGGCGGCCGGGGCGACGGTGGCGCTGGTGGGTACGGCGGCGCTGGTGCGCCGGGCCCGCAAGCGGCGGCGGTTCTGACTGGTCGGCCCCGACCGGTCGGCCCCGGTGCCGGTTCCGATCGGCCGGTTCCGTCCTGCCGGTACCGGGCGGCGTGGGGAGGCGGTCGACGGACGGCACGCGCTTCTCACGATGCGAAAGTCCGGCGTCGTGATGCGGAAAGTACGTGCCCCGTCCCGTCCCGGATGGGGAATCATGGGGTCATGTCCGAGAACCACGACCCCATCCGCCTGCTCGCCATCCGCGACACCCCGCTCTCGCTGGACGAGGTGTACGAGGCGGTCGGCGACGACGCGGCCGGCGGCACCACCGTCTTCGTCGGGACGGTCCGGGACCACGACGGCGGCAAGTCGGTCTCCGCGCTGGAGTACAGCTGCCACCCCACCGCCGAGCAGGAGATGCGCCGGATCGCCGAGAAGGTGGCCGCCGACTTCCCGGTCCGGGCGCTCGCCGCGGTCCACCGGGTGGGCCGGCTGGAGATCACGGACAAGGCCGTGATCGTCGCCGTCTCCTGCGCCCACCGCGGCGAGGCCTTCGCGGCCGCCCGTCGGCTGATCGACGACCTCAAGCACGAGGTGCCGATCTGGAAGCACCAGGTCTTCTCCGACGGCGGGGAGGAGTGGGTCGGCGCCGGCGGCTGCTGAGAGCGGGACCGGTGCGACGGAACCGATCGGCACACCTCGTGCGTCGGTCGGGTCAGGCGCGCCGAGGTCTCACTCCAACGGGTCCGTGACGGTGCTCCGAATACTCCCTGGAAGTGAGCCGATCGGCCGTCCCGTGACCCGGATGGCGCCGGCCGCGTTGTCCGCCGGAGTGGTTAATCTGCTCATAGACACGACGAGCTGGGAGTACTGACATGGGTGCGCTCGCCTGGTTGCTCATTCCGGTGGCCGCGGTCCTGGTCGCCGCCCTCTGGGCGGTGTGGGCCCAGCGGGCGCCGCGGGCCACCGGGGACCCGGCCTCGCTGGCCGAACACCGGCGTTTCATGGCCGCCATGGAACGCACCACCGCGGGCGCGGCCGCCCCCGGCGAGGGCTCCGGCAGGTAGCCCGGCGGGCGCCGCTTCGGGCGCGTCCCGTACTGTCGTGGCATGCCACGCCGCTCCGCGACGATGCTCGCTGCCACCCTGCTGCTCATAGCGCTGCTCTGCGTCTCGGTGCTGATGAAGGTGCCGTACACGGAGATGAGCCCGGGGCCGACGTACAACACGCTCGGCAACCAGGGCGGCAAGCCGGTGATCAGCATCAGCGGGCACGACTCGTACCCGACGAGCGGTCACCTCAACATGACCACCGTCCAGGTCACCGGGGCCAAGTACGAGCCCAGCCTGGTCAACGCGGTGGTCGGCTGGCTGCGGGACGACGTGCTGGTGGTGCCGCACGACAACGTCTACCCCAAGGGGCAGTCGGACGCGGAGGCCAAGAAGCAGAACGCCGAGGAGTTCGCCTCCTCCGAGGACAGCGCGCGCACCGCGGCGCTCAAGCAGCTGGGCATCCCGGTGGGCAGCGAGTTCATCGTGAAGTCGGTCACCGCGGGCGCCCCGGCCGAGGGCCGGCTGCACGCGGGGGACCAGATCGTGGCGGTGGACGGCACGCCGGTCGGCTCGGTCGAGCAGGTGGTCGCGGCCGTCACCAAGCACAAGCCGGGCGAGTCGGTGGTCTTCACCGTCGTGCCTCGGGTCAAGGACGCGAACGGCGCCGCCACGCAGGGCGGGAAGACCGACGTCACCGTCCCGACCGTCCGGGCCAAGGACCTCGACCCGAACGCCTCCGCCGAGCGGGCGGAGCTCGCGGTGGTGGGCATCGGCACCGGGATGCGGCACACCTACCCGTTCCAGATCGACATCGGCCTGCAGGACGTGGGCGGCCCGAGCGCCGGCCTGATGTTCTCGCTCGGCATCATCGACAAGCTCACCCCCGGCGGCGACCTCACCGGCGGCAAGTTCGTGGCCGGCACCGGGACCATCGACGACGACGGCAAGGTCGGCCCGATCGGTGGCATCTCGATGAAGCTGATCGCCGCCCGGGACGCCGGGGCCGAGTACTTCTTCACCCCGTCCTCGAACTGCGCCGAGGCGACCAAGAACGTGCCGTCCGGGCTGACCCTGATCAAGGCGGACACGCTGGACGGCGCGCTGAAGTCGCTGGAGCAGGTCCGCTCCGGGCAGACCTCCGCGCTGCCGTCCTGCTCCGCCGGCTGACAGGCCCGGCCGACCGCCCGGCGGGCGCCGGGCGGCCGCCGGGAGAGCCGGCGGGGAAGGCGTCAGGCGAAGGTCGCCAGCAGTGCCTCGGTCAGGCCCGGCACCAGGTCGGGGCCGGTCAGCACCTCGCGGGCGACGTCCTTGGAACGCAGCCGCAGGGCGATCTCCTTCTTGCCGCCGCGCAGCACCGCGGCGGTGATCCGCACCTCCTCGCGCTTGGGGTGGTTGGCCACCCACTCGGCGAGCTGGGCGTCGCTGGCGCCCCGCGGGCGGGACTGCTCGGCGCCCGGGGGCAGCATCATGCGCTCGACGACCAGGGCGCAGCCGGCCACCGAGTCGGGCCAGGCGATGGTGCCGAGGAACTTGTCGAGCTCCATGCCGGCCGGCAGCTCGTCCTGCTCGATCGGGGTCAGGCCGGCCTCGTCGCCCTCGGCGAGGCCGAGCTGCTTGGCGATCTTCGGGTTGGCCTTGCGCAGGGCGGCGCTGTCCACCAGGGCGAACAGCCGGGCCGGGAGGTCCCAGCCGAGGGTGGATGCGTACTCGTCGATCTCCAGCGCGGCCCGGGTCAGCGGGGTGGCGGCCGGGAGCTTGGAGACGTCGTCGGGGGAGTTGTTCAGATCAGACGCGTCGGACATGCCTCAATCCTCACACGCCGGGCGGGGCCCGCTCGCCGGGCGGTCCGCCGCGGGAGCCGTCGTCAGGGGCGCCGCGACGACCGCCGCGGGGCCGCCCGGAGGGCCGCGGGAACCACGGAAGGGACGGCCGGGGGCGGACCGGCGTCGTAACCGTCTGCTAACGGTGGGAACTCGACCAAAGCCTGGTTAAGTTTCTCTGACGACCGACCCATTCAGACGACACAGCCGAGGTGCCACCGTGGTCTTCCAGATGCCCGAACGCTCAGAGCCGGGTTTCCGGCGCAGGGTAGGCCCGCCCTCCCGGCGAGCGCGGGTGGCCCTGCTGACCCTGGGCGTGCTCGCGGTGCTCTTCCTGCTGTTCGTCATGTTCGCGGGCTTCTGGACGGACTGGCTGTGGTTCAAGTCGGTCCACTTCTCCTCGGTGTTCACCACCCAGCTGTGGACGAAGATCGGCCTGTTCGCGGTGTTCGGGCTGCTGATGGCGGTGATCGTCGGCTTCAACATCTGGCTGGCGCACCGGCTGCGGCCGCCGCTGTCGGCGATGTCGGTGGAGCAGCAGAGCCTGGACCGCTACCGGGCCGGCCTGGCGCCGTTCAAGCGCTGGGCGCTGATCGGCATCTCGCTGGTGATCGGCCTGGTGGCCGGCGCCGCCGCCTCCGGGCAGTGGCGGACCTGGCTGATGTGGACGAACTCGACCTCCTTCGGTGAGAAGGACTCGCAGTTCGGCATGGACGTCTCGTTCTACGCCTTCGACCTGCCGTTCTACGAGTTCGTGCTGGGCTTCGCGTTCAGCGCGGTGATCGTCTCGCTGCTGACCTCGGCGCTGGTGCACTACCTGTACGGCGGGCTGCGGCTGCAGGGCCCGGGCCGCCGGGCGAGTGTGGGCGCGCAGGGGCACCTGGCGGTGCTGCTGGGCGTGTTCGTGCTGCTGAAGGCCGTCGCGTACTGGCTGGACCGGTACGCGCTGGCGGTGAAGACCGGCTCGTACAAGGGCGTCTCGGGCTGGACCGGCCTGCGCTACGTGGACGCCAACGCGTTCCTGCCGGCCAAGACCATCCTGTTCTTCGTCGCGATCATCTGCGCGGTGCTGTTCTTCCTGACCCCCATCCGCCGCACCTGGGCCCCGGCCCTGATCGGCCTGGGGCTGATGGTGCTGTCGGCGGTGCTGATCGGCGGGCTGTACCCGGCGATCGTGCAGCAGTTCCAGGTCAAGCCGAACGAGCAGGCCAAGGAGACGCCGTACATCCAGAAGAACATCGACGCCACCCGCCAGGCGTACGGGATCGCGGACGCGCAGACCACCCAGTACACCCCGCAGGGCACCACCAACGCCGACGCGCTCAAGCCGGACGCGCAGACCGTCGCGGACATCCGGCTGCTGGACCCGAACGTGGTCTCGCCGACGTTCCAGTCGCTGGAGCAGCAGCGCAACTACTACGCCTTCCCGAACACGCTGGACGTGGACCGCTACGGCACCGGGCAGGGCAAGCAGGACAGCGTGATCGGCCTGCGCGAGCTCGACCTCAACGGCGTGCAGCGCAACTGGATCAACGACCACTTCAAGTACACCCACGGCTACGGCGCGGTGGCCGCCAAGGGCAACCAGGTCGACGACAAGGGCCAGCCGGTGTTCACCGAGTCGGGCCTGCCGGCCACCGGCACGCTGGGCGACTACCAGCAGCGGATCTACTACGGCGAGAAGACCACCACCTACTCGATCGTCGGCGGCGCCAACAAGGAGATCGACTACACCGATCCCAAGACCGGCCAGAACGCCGAGTACACCTACTCCGGCGGCAGCGGGGTCTCGCTGGACAACCCGCTGACCCGGGCCGCGTACGCGGTGCGCTTCAGCGAGCCGCAGATCCTCTACGCGGGGGCGATCACCGACGGTGCCAAGGTGCTCTACAACCGGACGCCCAAGGAGCGGGTGGAGAAGGTCGCGCCGTGGCTGTCGATCGACGCCGACCCGTACCCGGTGGTGCAGGACGGCCGGGTGCTCTGGGTGCTGGACGGCTACACCACCTCGGACGGCTTCCCGTTCTCCTCGAAGACGACGCTGGGCGCCGCCACCAAGGACTCGCTGACCAACCAGCGCGGTGAGCTGCTGACCGTCGCCAACCAGGTCAACTACATCCGCAACTCGGTCAAGGCCACGGTGGACGCCTACACCGGCGAGGTGAAGCTCTACCAGTGGGACGACAAGGACCCGGTCCTGAAGACCTGGATGAAGGCCTTCCCCGGCACCGTCGAGCCCAAGGCGGACATCCCGCAGGGCCTGCTGCCGCACCTGCGCTACCCGCAGGACATGTTCAAGGTGCAGCGCGACCTGCTCGGCCAGTACCACGTCACCGACGCCAACTCCTTCTTCAACGGCAGTGACATCTGGCAGGTCCCGGTGGACCCGACCAGCGACACCAAGCAGGTCCAGCCGCCGTACTACGTGACGGTGCGGATGCCGGACACCAACACCGCGAGCTTCTCGCTCACCAGCACCTTCGTGCCCAACCAGCGGCCCAACCTGGCGGCCTTCATGGCCGTCAACGCGGACCCGGGGGACGACTACGGGAAGATCCGCATCCTGAAGATGACGGGCGAGAGCGGCGCCCCGGGCCCCGGCCTGGTGCAGTCGAAGTTCAACTCCCGCCAGGAGGTGGCCAACCAGATCTTCGCGCTGAAGAGCGGCGGGGACGCCGAGCTGGAGTACGGCAACCTGCTGACCCTGCCGGTCGGCGGCGGACTGCTCAACATCGAGCCGGTGTACGTGCGCGGACGCGGCGCCAAGTACCCGACGATGCAGAAGGTCCTGGCGGTGTACGGGGACGACAACGTGGCGTTCGAGGACACCCTGGAGGCCGCGCTGAAGAAGGTGTTCGGCGGGACGCCCCCGGCGACCACCCCGACCGTGCCGGCCAACCCGGGCACCGGGACGACCCCGACCAACCCGACGACGCCCACCGCGCCGGCGCCGGGCGGGACGATCTCGCCGGAGCTCCAGAAGGCGCTCTCGGACGCGGAGAAGGCGTACAACGACAGCCAGACCGCGTTCAAGAACGGCGACTGGGTGGCCTACGGCAACGCCCAGAAGGCGCTCGGCGACGCGCTGAAGGCCGCCGAGGCGGCCCGCGGCGGCAGCCCGGCGCCCGCCCCGGGCGGCACTCCCGCCCCGGGTGCCACGGGCGGCGGATCGCCCAGCCCGCAGCCGTAGCCCACTGAGCTGCGGCAACCGTTTTCCGTTCCACCCCGCGACCGTGCTATGGTTCAACCACCGACGCGGGGTGGAGCAGCTCGGTAGCTCGCTGGGCTCATAACCCAGAGGTCGCAGGTTCAAATCCTGTCCCCGCTACAAAGGCCAGAGGCCCGGAGGATTCTTCCTCCGGGCCTCTGGTGTTTCCCGCTCCGTTCTCGCCCGGAAGCGGCGGGAACCGCTCCGGTAGTATCGACCGTCGCCAAGGACGACGGCAGCGGGGTTTGTGGGGTTGGAGTGTCGGGAAATCGACAAAGCGCCGAAGCAATTTCGTCGGCTTCGGGTCAGCCCCGCCGGAATTCGGCCGGGGCAGGTGTACGCGGGTACTGGGTGATGCGACGATGGGACACATGGGGGACGGTGCACGGCCGCTGACCGGCCGTCGGGTCCGGCGCCTCCCCCGGGAGTCCTCCCGGTCGCACGCCGGGGCACGATGCCGCGACACTCTGGGGGAGCGGGAGTCGGCATGAGGCTGATCGGCAAGTCAGGCGCCAAGTCCGCGGCGGCCGTCGAGGCGGACACCGACGCCTGGGCGGAGAGCCCCGAGAGCACCGCCGCCCACCCCGGAGCCCTGCCCGCCCAGCGCACCAGCGGACTGTCCGAGCGTTCCCCGGCCACCGGCTACGGGCCCGACAGCCTGGTCCACGTGTCGACCCGTCAGTTCGCCGCCGCCGTCGGCGCGTACGGCGAACAGCCCGGCGGGGAGCCGGCCGCCGGCGCCGCGCTCGACCCGGCCGGCCTCGACTCGACCAGCTTCGAGACCGCCCTCGCCGCCCGCGAGTCCGCCGCGCTGGAGGCCCGCCACCGGCAGGCCGCCGACGGCGGCGACCCGGACGCCGCCTGCCGGCTCGGCACCCTGCTGCTGCGCCGCGGCGAACTGGAGGACGCCGAGTCCTACCTGCGTGCCGCCGCGGCCGCCGGGGTGCGCGCCGCCGCCAACAACCTCGGCGTGCTGCTGCACCAGCAGGGCCACCGCGCCGAGGCCGGCCAGTGGTGGCGCCAGGCCGCCGTGGCCGGCAGCGCGCCGGCCGCGCACGCGCTCGGGCTGCAACTGCGCGACCAGGGCGAGGAGGAGGCCGCCGAGTACTGGCTGCACTTCGCCGCCGACCACGGCCACCCGCTGGGCGCGTACGCCCTGGGCGACCTGATGGAGCACCGGCGGGACGTGCGCGCCGAGCGCTGGTTCAAGGTCTCCGCCGACGCCGGGCACCGGGAGGCCTCCTACCGGCTGGCCCGGATGCGTGAGGCCGCCGGGGACAAGGAGACCGCCGAGACCTGGTACCGCACCGCCGCCGCCCGCAGCCACGCCCGCGCTGCGCTGCGTCTGGGCGTGCTGCTGGAGGAGCGCGCCCGCACCGACCGGTCGCTGCTGGAGGAGGCGGCCCGCTGGTACCGGCAGGCCGCGCAGAACGGGGAGCCGCGCGCGGCCTGCGCGCTGGGCTTCCTGCTGCGCGACTCCGGGGACGTGGCGGCCGCCGCCGAGTGGTGGCAGGAGGCCGCCGAGGCCGGGGACGGCAACGCCGCCAACGCCCTGGGCGCGCTGCACGCGAGCCGCGGCGAGGCCGCCGCGGCCGAGCGCTGGTACCGCGCCGCACTCGACGCGGGAGACCAGAACGGCGCCTTCAACCTGGGCCTGCTCTGCGCCGGCACCGGCCGCGAGCAGCAGGCCGAGCAGTGGTACCGCCGGGCCGCGTACGCCGGGCACCGGGAGGCCTGCAACGCGCTGGCCGTGGTGCTGCTGCAGCGCGGCGACGAGTCCGGCGCCCAGCCCTGGTTCTCCAAGGCGGCCGAGGCCGGCAGCGTGGACGGCGCGTTCAACCTCGGCGTGCTGCACGCCGGGCGCGGCGAGCAGCAGCAGGCCCAGGAGTGGTACGCGCGCGCCGCGGCCGAGGGGCACGGCGAGGCGGCCCTGCAGCTCGCGGTCGTCCAGGAGCAGCGCGGCAACCTGGCCGGGGCGCTGCAGCGCTACCGGCAGGCGGCGGCCGGAGGCTCGGCCGAGGGCGCGTTCCGGCTGGCCTCGCTGCTGGACCGGCGCGGGGACGCGGACGCCGAGGCCGAGCACTGGTACGCGCTGGCCGCCGACGCCGGGCACCGCCGGGCGCAGGTGCGGATGGGCGTGCGGGCGGCCGAGCGCGGGGCGCTGGAGATCGCGGAGAGCTGGTACCGGCGGGCCGCCGAGGCGGGCAGCCGCAGCGCCGCGTTCAACCTGGGGCTGCTGCTGGCCCGGCAGGACAGCGAGGCCGAGGCGATGCTCTGGTACACCCGGGCCGCCGACGCCGGGCACGGCCGGGCGGCGCTGCGGCTGGCGCTGCTGGCACTGCGCCGCGGGGAGCCGATGCAGGCGGAGAACTGGTGCCGGCGGGCGATCGGCTCCGGGCCGGCCGAGGTGGCCGAACGGGCCGGGCGGCTGCTGGGCGCGCTGAACGCCGAGTTGAGCGCGTAACCCCCGATTCGAGCGGCCCCGCGATCCGCTTGTCCCGCCGATCGGTGCAACTCCCTGATCGGTGCAACTTCTTGATCAGGGGCGGCAGTTCGGGCACAGGCCGCGGTAGGTGACCTCGGCGGCGGTGACGGCGAAGCCGAAGCGCTCGGCGGCGGGGAGGGCGGCGAGCGGGTCGCCCTGCGGGTGGACGTCGCGGATCGCGCCGCAGCCCGAGCAGATCAGGTGCTGGTGGGCGCGGTGCGCGTTGGGGTCGTAGCGCTTGGCGCGGCCGTCGGTGGCGACCTCCAGGACCTCGCCGAGGGTGACGAGCTCGCCGAGCGTGTTGTAGACGGTGGCGCGGCTGATCTCCGGCAGCCGGGCCGCCGCGCGGGCGTGCACCTCGTCGGCGGTGAGGTGCACGTGGTCGCCGTCCAGGACCTCGGCCACGACCCGGCGTTGCGAGGTCAGCCGCCAGCCCCGTGCGCGCAGTCTCTCCAGCAGGTCGCTCATGCCATCCAGAGTAGGTCAAGCTCCGAGATTGGTTCCAGTATTGACTTGGACAAAGTCCAAGTTAGGATCGTGTCATCACGACCGGACACCGCGGAGGCACTCCCATGACGATCCAGGACGAGCAGCGCCCGACCCTGACCACGGAGGCGGGTGCCCCCGTCGCCGACAACCAGAACACCGAGACGGCGGGCGTCGGGGGCCCGGCGCTCATCCAGGACCAGCTGCTGTTCGAGAAGCTCGCGCACTTCAACCGCGAGCGGATCCCGGAGCGCGTGGTGCACGCCCGCGGCGCCGGCGCGTACGGCACCTTCACCGTGACCGCCGACGTGACGCCCTGGACCCGGGCGGCGTTCCTCTCCGAGGTCGGCAAGCAGACCGAGACGTTCCTGCGCTTCTCCACGGTGGCGGGCAACCTCGGCGCGGCCGACGCGGTGCGCGACCCGCGCGGCTTCGCGCTGAAGTTCTACACCGAGGAGGGCAACTACGACCTCGTCGGCAACAACACCCCGGTGTTCTTCATCAAGGACGCCATCAAGTTCCCCGACTTCATCCACACCCAGAAGCGCGACCCGTACACCGGCTCCCAGGAGGCGGACAACGTCTGGGACTTCTGGGGCCTGTCGCCCGAGGCCACCCACCAGGTGACCTGGCTGTTCGGCGACCGCGGCATCCCCGCCTCGTACCGGCACATGAACGGCTACGGCTCGCACACCTACCAGTGGCAGAACGAGGCCGGCGAGCACTTCTGGGTCAAGTACCACTTCAAGACCGACCAGGGCATCCGCAACCTCGCCCAGGCGGAGGCCAACACCCTCGCCGGCGAGGACCCGGACAGCCACCAGCGCGACCTGCGCGAGTCGATCGAGCGCGGCGAGTTCCCCAGTTGGACGGTGCAGGTCCAGATCATGCCGGCGGCCGACGCGGCGAACTACCGCTTCAACCCCTTCGACCTCACCAAGGTCTGGCCGCACGCCGACTACCCGCCGATCGAGATCGGGAAGCTGGAGCTCAACCGCAACCCCGACAACGTCTTCGCCGAGGTCGAGCAGTCGGTGTTCTCCCCGGCGCACTTCGTGCCCGGCATCGGCCCGTCCCCGGACAAGATGCTCCAGGGCCGCCTGTTCGCGTACGCCGACGCCCACCGCTACCGGGTCGGCATCAACGCCGACCACCTGCCGGTGAACCGTCCGCACGCCACCGAGGCCCGCACCAACAGCCGCGACGGCCACCTGTACGACGGCCGCCACGGCCGGCAGAAGAACTACGAGCCGAACAGCTTCGGCGGCCCGGTGCAGACCGGCCGTCCGCTGTGGGCCGCGACCGCCGTCGACGGCCCCACCGGCACCCACGCCGCGCCCTCGCACGCCGAGGACGACGACTTCGTGCAGGCCGGCGACCTGTACCGGCTGTTCTCCGAGGAGGAGAAGCAGCGCCTGATCGGCAACCTGGCGGGCTTCATCGCCAAGGTCTCCGCCGACCGCGAGGACATCGTGGAGCGGGCGGTCGACAACTTCCGCAAGGCCGACGCCGACTTCGGGCAGCGGCTGGACGCGGCGGTCCGGGAGCTGCGCAAGCGGTAGTCACCGGACCGGGAACGGCGGCGGCCCCCCGACCAGCTTCCACTGGTCGGGGGGCCGCGACCACGCTCGGGCCGGCCGGGTCAGACGGAGAGCCGGCGCAGGGCCTCCTCGTGCAGCAGGCCGTTGGAGGCGACGGCGTCGGCGCCGCCGGGGCCGGGGACGCCGTCCAGGCCGGTGAAGCGGCCGCCGGCCTCCTCGACGATGATGCAGTTGGCCGCCATGTCCCACAGCGACAGCTCGGGCTCGGCGGCGATGTCGACGGCGCCCTCGGCGACCATCATGTAGGACCAGAAGTCACCGTACGCGCGGGTGCGCCAGCAGGCGCGGGTGAGGTCCAGGAACGGGTCGAGGCGGCCGCGCTCCTCCCAGCCGCTGAGCGAGGAGTAGGAGAAGGACGCGTCCTCGATCCGGGAGACACCGGAGACCTGCAGCCGGGAGGCCTTGGTCAGGCTGCGGCCGCCGAACGCGCCCAGGCCCTTGGCCGCCCACCAGCGGCGCTGCAGCGCGGGGGCGGAGACGATGCCGACCACCGGGCGCTCGACGCCGTCCGGGCCGTCCTCCAGCAGGGCGATCAGGGTGGCCCAGACCGGGACGCCGCGGATGTAGTTCTTGGTGCCGTCGATCGGGTCGATCACCCAGCGGCGCGGGCCCGAGCCCTGGAGACCGAACTCCTCGCCGAGGACGGCGTCGCGCGGACGGGCGCGCTGGAGCACGCTGCGCACGAGCTCCTCGGCGGCCTTGTCGGCGTCGCTCACCGGGGTGAGGTCGGGCTTGGTCTCGATCTTCAGGTCGAGGGCGCGGAAGCGATCCAGGGTGACCGAGTCGGCCGAGTCGGCGAGGACATGGGCGAGTCGGAGGTCGTCGTGGTAATCGGCCATGCCCGAAACCCTAGCGAGCCTCCCCGGATCGGCACAGCCGGGCTCGCGGAGCGGCCCGGAGCGGGTGCGGGCGCGCGCGGCCGTCCGGCGCGCCGTGTCGGCTCCGCTCGTCGCTCCGCGTGCCGGGCGGCCGCTCCGCGTGCCGGGCCGCTCAGTGGGTCGTGCCGCTGAGTTGGAGGCCGATGACACCGGCGATCACCAGCGAGATCGAGACCAGCTTGAGCACCGAGGAGCTCTCGCCGAGGAAGAGCATGCCGTAGATCGCGGTGCCGGCCGCGCCGATGCCCGTCCACACCGCGTAGGCGGGGCCGACCGGAAGGGTCTTCAGCGAGAGGGTGAGCAGGCCGAAGCTGCCGAGGGCGAACACGCAGAAGCTGATGGTGGGCCAGAGCTTGGTGAAGCCCTCGCTGAGCTTGAGGTTGATCGCGAAGCCGGTCTCCAGCAGGCCGGCCAGGACCACCAGGGCCCATGCCATCGCGTGCCCTCCCTGTCGATCGACGGGCGGACCGCATACGGCCCGACTTTCCTATGATCGCCAGGTGGGCCCGCTCCGACACCTCGAACGGGCCACCAACCCCGTCGACGGGCCGCGGACGGCCGGACTCAGTCGGCCTCGCCGTCCTTGCTGGCCAGCAGACGGCGCAGCGAGTAGAGCCGGGCCGCCTCGGCGTGGCCCTCGGCGACCCAGGCGTCCAGCGCGCAGTCCGGCTCGTCGTGGCTGCACGCGCGCGGGCAGTCGACGGTGCCGGCCTCCAGGTCGGGGAAGGCGAGGATGACCCGGGACGGATCGATGTGCGAGAGGCCGAACGAGCGGAAGCCGGGAGTGTCGATCACCCAGCCGGGGTTCAGCGCCTTCTTCGAGCCGGGCTTGGCGCCGGGCGGCGGGGGCAAGCGCAGCGCCAGCGCGGAGACGGTGGTGTGCCGGCCGCGGCCGGTCACGGCGTTGACGTGCCCGGTCTGTCGCCGGCGGTCCGGGACGAGCGCGTTGACCAGGGTGGTCTTGCCGACGCCGGAGTGGCCGATGAAGACCGTGGACAGGCCGCGCAGGTGCTCCCGGACGGCCTCGGCGCCGGTGGTCTCCAGCTCGTCACGGCGGGTGACCACGTACTCGATGCCCAGCGGCGCGTAGGTCTCCAGCAGCGTCGAGGCCGGGGCGAGGTCCGACTTGGTGAGCACCAGCAGCGGCTCCATGCCCGCGTCGTACGCCGCCACCAGGCAGCGGTCGATCAGCCGGGGGCGCGGCTCCGGATCGGCCAGGGCGGTGACGATGGCCAGCTGCTCGGCGTTGGCGACCACGATCCGCTCGTACGGGTCGTCGTCGTCCGCGGTGCGCCGCAGCACCGAGGTGCGCTCCTCGACCCGGACGATCCGGGCGAGGGTGTCGGCGTCCCCGGTGAGGTCGCCGACCAGGTTGACCACGTCGCCGACGACGACGCCCTTGCGGCCCAGCTCGCGGGCCTTCATGGCGACGACCTCGCGTTCCTGCTTCGTTCCCGGGTCGACCAGGCAGGTGATCCGGCCGCGGTCGATGGTCAGCACCATCGCCTCGGCGGCGTCCTCGTGCTTGGGCCGGATTCGGGTCCGCGGCCGGGAGCCCCGGCGGGCGGGGCGGTTGCGGATGTCGTCCTCGTCGGCGTCCTTGCCGTAGCGGCGCATGTGCTCAGTCTCCGCTCAGGCGCCCGCCGCCGCTTCGCCGCCGAGCAGCTCGGACCACATCCCGGGGAAGTCGGGCAGGGTCTTGGCGGTGGTGGCGACGTTCTCGACCTCGACGCCGGGCACGGCGAGGCCGAGCACGGCGGCGGCGGTGGCGAGGCGGTGGTCCTCGTAGGTGTGGAAGATGCCGCTGTGCAGCGGGCGCGGGCGGATCCGCAGGCCGTCCTCGGTCTCGGTGACGTCGCCGCCCAGGTCGTTGATCTCCTTGGCGAGCGCGGCGAGCCGGTCGGTCTCGTGCAGGCGCAGGTGGGCGATGCCGTACAGGTGGGACTCGGAGTCGGCCAGCGCGGCGACGGCGGCGATCACCGGGGTGAGCTCGCCGACGTCGTGCAGGTCGGCCTCGATGCCGTGGATCCGGCCGGTGCCGGTGAACTGCAGGCCCTCGTCGGTGAACTCGCAGGCGCCGCCCATCCGGGTGTAGATCTCGCGCAGCTGGTCCCCGGGCTGGGTGGTGTGCCTGGGCCAGTCCCGCACGGTGACCCGGCCGCCGGTGACCAGGGCGGCGGCGAAGAACGGCGCGGCGTTGGAGAGGTCCGGCTCGACCACCAGGTCGCGGCCGAGCAGGGCGCCGGGGGTGACCCGCCAGACGTCCTTCTCGCCGCCGTCCTCGGGGGCGTCGACCTGGGCGCCGGCCAGCCGCAGCATCTCCACGGTCATCCGGATGTGCGGCAGCGACGGGACCGGGCCGCCGACGTGGCGGACCTCGATGCCGTGGTTGTAGCGGGCCCCGGAGAGCAGCAGGGCGGAGACGAACTGGGACGAGGAGGAGGCGTCCAGCTCGACCGGGCCGCCGTCCAGCGAGCCGGTGCCGTGCACGGTGAGCGGGAAGGCGCCCCGGCCGCCGTCCTCGATCCGGGCGCCGAGCGCGCGCAGGGCGTTGATCACGCCGTGCTGGGGGCGCTCGTAGCAGCGCGGGTCGCCGTCGAAGTGCACGGGGCCGTCGGCGAGGACGGCGAGCGGCGGCAGGAAGCGCATCACCGTGCCGGCGTTGCCGACGTCGACGGAGGCGGGGCCGAGCAGCGCGGGGGCGGGGATGACCCGCCAGGCCTCGCCGCCGCCGGTGCCGCCGGAGTCGTTGTTGACCTTCTCCTCGATGGTGACCCCGAGGGCGCGCAGGCCGTCGGCCATCAGCTGGGAGTCGCGGCTGCGCAGCGGGCGCCGCACCCAGCCCGGCCCGTCGGCGAGTGCCGCCAGCACCAGGGCCCGGTTGGTGACCGACTTGGAGCCGGGGATGGTGACGGTGGCGTCGACGGGGCTGGTCGCGACGGGGGCGGGCCACAGGGTCTCGGTCATGGGGCAAGTCTAGGGGCCGCGGCGGAAGCCCCCTCGTCGGTCGGGCGGCGGGACGCTCCCGGCCGGCTACCGCAGCGGCTGGAGCAGCCAGGCGGCGCCGAGGCCGAGGCAGGCGAGGGCGACGAGCAGGAAGACGGCGACCCAGGCGAGGGCGGGGACGTGGGTGAGCCGGGCGAGCTGGTCGGCGTCGGAGTCGCGGGCCCAGCCGATCCGGCGCTGGTGCTGGAGCTCCAGGACGGGGCGGACGGCGCCGAAGAGCAGGAACCAGCAGCCGAGGTAGGCGAAGCCGGCCTGGACCTCGGCGCTGCCGAACCACGAGACCAGGAAGAAGGCGCCGCCGGCGACCAGCACGCTGAGGAAGCCGAAGGCGTTGCGGATGCGCAGCAGCAGGGCGAGCAGCAGCACGATCGCCAGCCAGAGCAGCAGGGTGATCCGGTCGGCGGCGAGCAGGGCGGCGCAGCCGAGGCCGAGCAGCGCGGGGGCGGTGTAGCCGGCGGCGGCGGTGAGGACCATGCCGGGGCCGGTGGGGCGGCCGTAGGAGAGGGTGAGCCCGGAGGTGTCCGAGTGCAGCCGGATGCCGGCCAGCTTGCGGCGGGTGACCACGGCGATCAGGCCGTGGCCGCCCTCGTGGGCGATGGTCACGGCGTTGCGGGCGACGTGCCAGAGCGGGCGGGCCAGGACGGTGAGCAGGGCGGCGGCGCCGGTGGCCAGGACCAGCCAGCCGGGTGGGGCGGCCTGGGTGCCGGTCACCTGGTTCCACAGGTCGCCGAGGGTCAGGTCGTTCGCGTTCATCGGTGTCTCCGCCTCCGTCCGCCGCACTGGGCCGTCGCGTTGGGCCGTTCGGGGCAGCCTCCCATGCGGGGACGGGCGGGAGGCGGCGGGTGGTTCTGGTCCGGGGATGAACACGTCGTGAGAACCGGTGGCATGGCAAGCTGGCCCGCATGTGCGGTCGGTTCGCAGCCAGCAGCAAGCCCGAGGACGTCGTCGAGCTGTTCGACGTCGAGCACTGGGATCCCGCGGAGACCCTGGACCCGAACTGGAACGTCGCGCCGACCAACAGCGCCTTCGTGGTGCTGGAGCGGCTGGGCGGGGAGCGGCCGCGGCCGGTGCGGCAGCTGCGGGTGCTGCGCTGGGGGCTGGTGCCGCAGTGGTCGAACTCCGCCGAGACGGCGGTGAAGATGATCAACGCCCGGTCGGACACGGTGCACGAGAAGCCCTCGTACCGGCAGGCCTTCGCCGCGCGCCGGTGCATCCTGCCGGTGGACGGCTACTACGAGTGGCAGACGGTGCCGGGGGAGCGCGGAAAGGCCCGCAAGAAGCCGTACTTCGTCTCCCGGGCCGACGGCACCCCGCTGGCGCTGGCCGGGCTGTACGAGTTCTGGCGCAACCGGGCGGTGCCGCCCGGGCACCCGGAGGCCTGGCTGGTGACCTTCACGATCGTCACCACGGACGCCGAGGAGTCGCTGGCGCCGATCCACGAGCGGATGCCGCTGTTCCTGGACCCGGGGGACTGGGACGCGTGGCTGGACCCGCGGCTGACCGACCCGGACGGGCTGCGCCGGCTGCTGGTGCCCCCGCCGCCGGGTGCGCTGCTGGCCACTCCGGTGTCGCCGGCGGTCGGCAGCATCCGCAACAACGGTCCGGAGCTCAAGGAGCCGTGGACCGAGGTCGAGTACGAGAGCACCCTGTTCTGAACCTTCCTGGAGTCACCGCGATGAGCACCACCGAACTGGTCCCCACCGAGGCCGGGGAGGCCCGGATCACCCACCACCGCGCCGAGCGGCCCGTGGTCGTGCTGGCGCTCGGCCACGGCGCGGGCGGCGGGATCGAGGCCCGGGACCTGGTGGCGCTGGCCGGGAAGCTGCCGGCCCGGGGGATCACCGTGGCGCTGGTCGAGCAGCCCTGGCGGGTGGCGGGCCGCAGGCTCGGCCCGGCGCCGAGGACACTGGACCTCGGCTGGCGGCCGGTGGCGGAGCGGCTGGCCGGGCTTGGCCTGCCGCTGGTGGTGGGCGGTCGCAGCGCCGGGGCGCGGGTGGCCTGCCGCACGGGCGCGGCGACCGGGGCGGTCGGGGTGGTGGCCCTGGCGTTCCCGCTGCACCCTCCGGGCAAGCCGGAGAAGAGCCGGGCCGGGGAGCTGCTGGAGTCCGCTCTGCCGACGCTGGTGGTGCAGAGCGCGGCGGACCCGTTCGGCGGGCCGGCGGAGTTCCCGGAGCTCCCGGCGGGGCACGAACTGGTGGCGGTGCCGTACGGCAGCCACGGCTTCGAGGTGCCCAAGCGGGCGCCGGTGGGGCAGGACGAGGTGCTGGACCTGATCTGTTCGTCGGTGGGGGACTGGGTGCTGCGGCTGCTGTGAGGCCGTGAGCGGGGAGTTTCCGCTCGATCACTCGTGCGAGCGAATGGTGCCCGGGGGCGGGAATGCGGCCGGGGCCGGTGTGGTTGTCGTGTCCGTCAGCACGAGTCACCGGTGTGAGAGGCAGGGCAGATGGGTTCGATCGCGTGCCCCGAGCGGCCTGAGGAGCGCGAGGCCACCACGGCGTTCGCCCCCTCGTGGTCGGAGTGGCTCGACGCGGGCGAGAAGCCCGTCAGCCCGATATCCTCCATTTCTGGGCGGCCCGCCGTGGGCCGTGCCCGTCATGCCGAGGAGGTGGGTCCGGTCGTCGGGACCGAGCACGAGGCCGATCCGGGCCGTGGCCCGGGCGACGCCCTGCCCGCGGGCGAGGCGCTCACCGGTGAGGAGCTGGCCGAGGCGATCGGTGAGGACACCTACCGGGTGTCGGCGGCGGAGAGCGAGGAGGCCCGGCGGGAGCGCTTCGAGCGCGACGCCCTGGGCTACCTGGATCCGATGTACTCGGCGGCGCTGCGCATGACGCGCAACCCGGCCGACGCGGAGGACCTGCTCCAGGAGGCGTTCGCCAAGGCGTACGCGTCCTTCCACCAGTTCCGCGAGGGCACGAACCTCAAGGCCTGGCTGTACCGCATCCTCACCAACACGTTCATCAACTCGTACCGCAAGAAGCAGCGGGAGCCCCAGCGCACCGCGGCGGAGGAGATCGAGGACTGGCAGCTGGCCCGGGCCGAGTCGCACATGTCGACCGGTCTGCGCTCGGCCGAGACCCAGGCGCTCGACCACCTTCCCGACAGTGATGTGAAGGACGCGCTCCAGGCCATCCCGGAGGAATTCCGGATCGCCGTCTATCTCGCGGACGTAGAAGGCTTTGCGTACAAGGAGATCGCGGACATCATGGGTACTCCCATCGGTACGGTGATGTCCCGGCTGCACCGCGGCCGTCGTCAGCTGCGCGGCATGCTGGAGGATTACGCCCGTGAGCGCGGGCTGGTCCCGGCCGGCAGCGGGGCAGGGCAGGAAGCGAAGGGCTCGGGCTCATGAGCTGCGGCGATCCGCACGAAACCGAGTGTGGCGAGGTCCTCGACCACCTCTATGAATTCCTCGACAACGAGATGCCCGAGGGCGACTGCGCGAAGTTGCGCGTCCACTTCGAGGAGTGCTCGCCCTGCCTGAAGCAGTACGGGCTGGAGCAGGCGATCAAGGCGCTGATCAAGCGTTCCTGCGGGTGCGACGACACCCCGACCGACCTGCGCAGCAAGGTGCTGGCCAGGATCGACTCGATCCGGGCCGGGCAGCGCTCGGGCGAGCAGGTGGTGGTCGCGGTGGAGACCACCGTCGAGGTGCACGCCGAGTCGGCCCGTCCGGCGCCCGGGCTGGGCGGGGCGGCCGAGCGGGAGTCCACGGAGCGCCCCGGCGCGCCGGTCGAGGCCGGCGCCCAGGCGGAGTGACGGCCCGCTGACGAACGCCCGCGCGGCGAACGTCCGTGCGACGGACGGGCGGGTGGTCGACCGCCGGGAGCGGTGGTCCGCCGGCCCGCCGGTGAGGGCGGGGTGGGCGGTTCGCGCAGGTCGGGCAAGGAGTACCAGCGGCCCCGGGAGTGTGTGCTCCCGGGGCCGCTCCCGTTCCGCTCGCACACGCCCTCACTCGTTCGAGTGAGTTGGCGGTGCGCCAACTGCGCCGTTGCGCCATCATGCGTCCCCATGTCCGGACGGCGGCCTATTCTCCTGACGGACACTCACCGTCGGTCCGCCCGACGCGTTGAGGCAAGACGGGGTCCGTACGGCGGGGAGGTCGAGATCGCTACCGACTGTGGAGGATCGACCCTGCCGCGAGGGGCGGCGCGCTACCTGGTGGCCGTCCCGGTGGCGGCGCTGTGCTGCCTGGTGCCGCTGCTGCCCGCCGCGGCCGTCCCCGGGGTGCCGCACTGGCTGGGCGCTCCGGTGGACTGGCCCAAGGTCGGGCTGCTGGCCTTCCTGCACGGCTGCTGGGAGTCCCTGGCCCAGGGCCTGCCCACGCCCTGCCTGGTGCTGGTGCGCCGGCTGCTGCACCGGCCCGCGCTGCCCGAGCGGACGCCGGCCCGGCCCGGGGTGAACGCCTTCTTCCCGGTGCTGTTCGCCGGGGTGCTGATGCTCCCGCCGTCCGCCGCCGCCCTGGTCGCCGCCCCGGCCGCGCTGCTCGGCGGCCCGAACGGGCGCGGCTGCCGCCCGCGCCAGCTGTTCAACGGCTCCCAGCTCGCGCTGTGCGCCTTCGCCTCCTCGGCCGCCTTCCACCTGCTGCACGGCCCGCAGCTGCTGCTCGGCTCCCGCTTCCCGGCCGCGCTGCTGCCGGGATTCGCCGCCGTCGCGGTGTTCTGCCTGGTCAACGGGGTGGTGGTGGGCGTCATGCTGATGCTCGGCGAGGGGCGCCGCCCCGG
Organism: Kitasatospora sp. NPDC041917; assembly: GCF_055589745.1. Taxonomy (NCBI): domain Bacteria; kingdom Bacillati; phylum Actinomycetota; class Actinomycetes; order Kitasatosporales; family Streptomycetaceae; genus Kitasatospora; species Kitasatospora sp. NPDC041917. Next base: position 60,234 of record NZ_JBVJBI010000007.1, read on the forward strand.
GGTGCTGCTGCGCGGGGCGCGCGCGGTGTGCGGGCTGCCGGTGCTGGTGCACGCGGCCGGCGGGCTGATGGTCGCGGTGCTCTGGCAGGGCCCGTACGGCGCGTTCGCGGCGCTGCTCGCCCTGCTGCCGCTGTCCATCTCGGCCTGGGTGTTCGCCCAGGGCCAGCGCGAGCGCGACGCGCACCAGGCCACCGTTCAGTCGCTGGTGCAGGCCGTGGAGATCAAGGACTCCTACACCCGGGGCCACAGCGAACGGGTCGGCCGGGCCTCGGTGCTGATCGCCACTCAGCTCGGCATGGAGGCCGAGCGGCTGCGCACCCTGCGCTTCGCCGGCATCCTGCACGACGTCGGCAAGCTCGGGGTGGCCACCGAACTGCTGCGCAGAAACGGTCCCCTCACCGAGGCGGAGCGCCGGGCGGTGGAGATCCACCCGGTGTACGGGTACGAGCTGGTGCGCGGGATCGACTTCCTCGGCGAGGCGCACGCCGGAATCCTGCACCACCACGAGCGGATGGACGGCCGGGGCTACCCGAGCGGGCTGGCCGGCGAGCGGATCCCCGAGTTCGCCCGGATCATCTCGGTCGCCGACGCCTTCGACTCGATGACCTCCACCCGGTCCTACCGGCGCGGCCGCCCGGTCGGCGAGGCGGTCACGGAGCTGGAGCGCTGCTCGGGCAGCCAGTTCGACCCGGTGATGGTGCGGGCGCTGATCGACGCGCTGGCCGGGCACGACTGGCAGCCGGTGGTGCACTCCGAGGACGGCATCGAGGCGGTGCCGGACATCCCGCTCGGGGTGCCCGAGCCGGTCCGGGCGGCGCCGGGCCGGGTGCCGCCCCAGGGCGGGAGCGTCCCCGCGGCCGGGCAGCCGTGAGGGCCCCCGGGCGCGCGGCTTCCGGGCGTGCGGTGCTCGGAGCGGGGGCGTTCGGGCGTGCGGTGTGCGGAGCGGGGGCGTTCGGGCCCCGGGCGCTGCGGCGGGTACTCCTCGGCCGCACGCCCTGCGGGCGCACCGCGCGCGCGGTGCACGCGGTGGCCGCCGTGCTGCTGGCGCTCGCGCTGGGCGCCGTCGCCGTGCGCGGGGTCGCGGAGCCCGGGGTCGTGCTGGCGTTCACCGCGCTGATCGCGCTCGGCGAGTGCGTCCGGATCACCCTTCCGGGGGATCGGGAGCAGGCGCCCATCGGGGCGGCCGGCGCGCTGGCGTACGCGCTGCTCGGGCCGCTGCGCGGAGTGCCGACCGCGCACGGGACGCTCCAGGTGGTCGCGGTGACCGGGGCCGGTCTGCTGCTGGGCTGGCTGGCCTGCCTCGTCCTGCCGCGCCGCGTCCTGCCGGGCGGCCCCGGCCGTCCGCACGGCCGTCCGCCCTGGGCCGACCCGGCCCGCCGCGACGGCGCCGCCCGCCGGCTGCTCGCCGTCGGCTTCGCGGCCGCCGTCTTCCAGCCGCTCTACAACGGCGGCGCGGTCGACCGCTTCTCGCCCGAGGGCCCGGCGTACGGGGCGTTCCTGACCGCCGTCGCCGCGCTGGCCGCGCTCTGCGACGCGACCCTGGCGGCGCTGCTGCGCCGCTCCGGCGGCGGGCTGCGGTTCCCGGCGGCGCTGGAGGACGAGCTGCGCTCGCTGTTCGGCATCGGCTCGGCGATCGTCGCCACCGGGATGCTGGTCAGCCTCGCGGCGGGCGAGGTCGGGCTGTGGGCGCTGCCGCTGTTCTGCACCCCGCTGCTGCTCGCCCAGGTGTCCTTCCGGCGCGCCGCCGCCGTGCGGGCCACCACCGGGCAGACCATCGCCAGCCTCGCCCGGGCCACCGAGGTGGCCGGCTACACCCCGCACGGGCACGCGCGCCGGGTCGCGGACACGGCGTGCGCGCTGGGCCGCGAGCTGGGTATGGGCACCCGCGAGCTCGCCCTGTTGGAGTACGCCGCGCTGATGCACGACGTCGGCCAGCTCTCCCTGGTCGAACCGGTTCCGGACGGCGCCACCGCCCTGCTGCCGTACGCCGAGCAGCAGCGGATCGCCCGCCTCGGCAGCGAGGTGATCAGCCGCACCGGAGTGCCCCGGCAGGTCGCCGAGCAGGTCGCCCGGCTGGCCGACCCGTACACCGGACCCGCCCCCGGCGAGGGGCCGGTGCCGCTCGCGTCCCGGATCATCCGGGTCGCCAACGCCCACGACGACCTGCTCACGTCGGCCCGCGGCCGGGGCGTCGGCGAGGCCGTCGGGCGGCTGGAGGCCCTGGAGGTGCTGCGGCTGGGCCGCGGCCGGGTCTACGACCCCCGCGTGGTGGACGCCCTCGCCAGGGTGGGCGGCCAGGCCCGTCGCTGAGGGGCGGGCCCGGGCGCGCGGGGCTCGCACGGTACGGGCCGTGCGCCGCCGTCGCGGGACCGGGAAAACCGGGTTCCGGCCGTCAGGGGTTGAGCGGGTGGGATCGGACGGGCAGGCTGGGGAGGGGCGGACCCCAACCTCGGCGGTGGGGAGCGCGGGCGGGGGCGGGCGTGGTTGGATGCGGTCGTAGCGTGGAACACCGACCCGGGGCACCGGGCCCCGAACACCGTCCGAGGCGGTACGGGCACGGTGGCACGGGACTTGAGCGGACGACGACGGCAGGGACGAACGTGAGGATCTTCCACCGGGCACGGCACCGGCCGTCCGCCACCTGGCGGCAGACGACCGACCGGGCCTTCACGCTGATCGGCGACGGCCGCTACGAGGACGCCGGCGCGCTGCTGGTGATGGCCGCCGACCTGGAGCCGTGGCTCTCCGACTCCTGGTTCAACCTCGCCCTGCTGCACAAGTTCCGCCGGGACTGGGAGCAGGCCCGCTCGGCCGGGCTGCGCGCCGTCGCCCTGCTGGACCGCGAGCACGGCGCCCCGGACTGGTGGAACCTCGGCATCACCGCCACCGCCCTCCAGGACTGGCCGCTGGCCCGCCGCGCCTGGCAGGCGTACGGGCTGAAGCTGCCCGGCGGCCCCGGCGGCCCCGGCGGGCAGCAGGACGGCCCGGTCAGCCTGGACCTCGGCACCACCCCGGTACGGCTCTCCCCGGACGGCGAGTCCGAGGTGGTCTGGGGCCGCCGGCTGGACCCGGCCCGGATCGAGGTGCTGTCCATCCCGCTGCCCTCCTCCGGCCGCCGCTGGGGCGAGGTGGTGCTGCACGACGGCGCCCCGCACGGCGAGCGGGTCACCGACGGCGTCGCCTACCCGGTGTTCGACGAGATCGAGCTGTGGGCGCCCTCCCCGGTGCCGACGTACGTGGTGCTGCTCCAGGCCGCCACCGCCGGGGACCGGGACGCGCTGGAGCGGCTGGTCGCCGACGCCGGCTACGCGGCCGAGGACTGGACCTCCTCGGTGCGGCTGCTGTGCCGCGCCTGCTCGGAGAGCCGGATGGCCTCCGACGACGGCGTCGCCGCCCACCACGACCCGCACGACGACGGCGACGCCGCCCACCCCGGCCACCTCAGCCACCTCAGCCAGGGCGGCGCGGCCGGGATGTCCTGGCTGGTCGAGCGCGAGTGCGGGATCGCCGCACCGGCCCACCTGGTGCGCACCCTGCTGGACCGCTGGGTCGCGGCCGCCCCGGGAAGCCGGGCGTACCGGGATCTCGAAGAAGTGTGCTGAGTACCCTGGTGAGGTAACGCGTACACCGACGGAAGCGGAAGACATGGCGGAGCAGGCCGAGCAGCACGAGCACGAGCACGACGTGGAGGGGGAGGCGCCCGAGACGCCCGTGAAGGTGATCGGTGAGGAGCCCGACCTCAGCAGGGGCACCGCGCGCCCGATCACCGTCGTCGGCAACCCGGTGCTGCACCGCGAGGTCAAGGACGTCACCGTCTTCGACGGCGAGCTGTCCGCACTGATCGACGACATGTTCCAGTCGATGTACGCCGCCGAGGGCGTCGGCCTCGCCGCCAACCAGATCGGCGTCGACCTCAAGGTCTTCGTCTACGACTGCCCGGACGACGAGGGCGTGCGCCACATCGGCCACGTGATCAACCCGGTGCTGGAGGAGTACCCGGCCGACCGCCGCCGCGTCCTGGACGACGGCAACGAGGGCTGCCTCTCCGTCCCCACCGCCTACGCGGAGCTGGCCCGCCCGGACTACGCCGCGGTCACCGGCGTCGACAAGGACGGCAAGCCGATCCGCGTCGAGGGCACCGGCTTCTTCTCCCGCTGCCTCCAGCACGAGACCGACCACCTGTACGGCACCCTCTACATCGACAAGCTGTCGAAGCGGGACCGCAAGGACGCCCTGCAGCAGATGGCCGAGGGCACCCCGAAGTACGCGACGGTGTCGAACGCCTGACGGTGCGGTACGCGCGAGGGCCGGGACACCGCTGGTGTCCCGGCCCTCGGTGTGGGGTCAGCCGTGCCGCAGCCGGCCGGTGGACCCGCGGGCGACCAGCTCCGGGCTGAACAGGTAGTCCCTGACCTGGCCGCCGTGCCCCTCCAGCCGGCGCCACAGGGCCTCGGCGACGGCCGCGGCCGTCTCCTGGATCGGCTGGCGCACGGTGGTCAGCGGCGGGTCGAACGACTCCAAGACCGTCGCGGTCGGCCTCTACGGGATCATCTCCGGCCGACAGGACCAGAACTACGGCCCGTTCGCCGCCGGGGCGCTGGCGACCTCGCTGCCGGTGATCGTGGTCTACCAGTTCCTCCAGCGCTACCTGGCCCAGGGGCTGACCGCGGGATCGGTCAAGGGCTGAGCACGGGTAGCCTGCCGCCCCGGACGCCGACGACGTCCGGGGCGGGGTGGTGGGTCCCGTACAGGGGGCCCGTGCGGGCGGCGGGTCAGGATTCGCCGTGCTGGCCGCGGGAGAAGATGGTCGGGCTGCCGGGGAGCTCCGGATTCGCGCCGAGGTGGTCGGCCAGGTCGCGCACCCCCTCGACCAGCGAGACCGACGGCCGGTATCCCAGGCCCTGGAGCTTGGAGATGTCGCCGACCAGCCGGTAGGTGTCGTCCTCGATCTCCGGGATCACGCTGACCTCGGGCGTCTTGCCGGTGGCCTCCCCGATCGTGTCGACGAGCTCGCGCATCGACACCTCCGTGCCGGAGCCGATGTTGAACACCTCGCCCAGTTCGGCCCGGTCGGCGATCGTCAGCAACCCCTGGACCAGGTCGGTGACATGGACGAAGTCGCGGGTCTTCCGGTCGATGTCGCCCACGATCTGGATGGGCTGGTGGTTGAGGTGCCAGCGCAGGAAGCGGCCGACCTCGACCATCGCCTCGTGCGGGTTCTCGCCCGGTCCGTAGACGCAGAAGGGGCGGCCGACCACCACCGGGAGGCCGCAGGCGCGGTGGAGTGCCAGGCAGGTGATCTCGCCGCTGAGTTTGGACGCGCCGTACGGCACGAAGGGGCGGGTCGGGTGGTCCTCGTCCATGGGGAATTTCCGGGGCGTTCCGTAGACGGACGCGGACGAGACGTAGACGACCCGACGGACGGGCGCCTTGAGGAGGGCCTCGGCGAAGATCAGCGTGCCGAGTGCGTTGATCTCGAAGTCGAGGCGCGGTTGCGTCACCGACAACGTGCCGTTCGCGTTCGCGGCGACGTGGAAGACCAGGTCCGCGTCGTCCACGGCCTCGGCGACGGCGTCGACCTCGCGGATGTCCAGCAGGTGCAGGGTGGTCCCGGACGGCGCCGAGATGCTCGTGGCCGTCCGGGCGTTGTCGATGATCGACACCTCTTTCCCCAGAAAGAGAAGAGCGCTGGTCAGGTGCCTTCCGACGAAACCCAATCCGCCCGACACCAAGACCTTGTCGTATTCTTCGAGCATATAATCGATATATCAGGCCTAGAACACATAAGCGATCCGGGAATTCGAAATCGCGTCCGTCCGGGTGAATATCGGGCGAGCGGGGTTTGTCCCGGAGTGGAGGTCAGGCCCGGTGGGCGGCCGTCGGCCCGGTGTCGAAGGCGCGGAAGAGCGAGAGGTCGGGGGTGCGGCCGCGGATCGTGGTCCAGGCCTCGTGGAAGTCGCGCCGGATCCGGGACGGGGGCCAGGGGGTGGGCCTCAGCTCCGGGGGAAGGAGCGGGTCGCGCTCCAGGGCGTGGGTGAAGGCCTCGGCCAGCCGCAGCGCGACGGCGACGAGTTCGACGGAGCCGAGGTCGGGGCCGAGGGGTTCCGCGGCGAGCGCGTCGGCGAGGGGCCGGTAGGCCTCGACCGTCTCGGCCGAGGGCCACAGGTGCTCTGCGGTGGAGGCGGGGTCGGTGAAGCCCGGGCCGGTCAGGCGGGTGGCCTCCGCCGTGATCAGGTAGGCGCCGACCGTCGCCGCCGAGGCCTCGGCGGTGAGTTCGTCGAGGAGGTCGTGCGGGCTCGCGTAGGCGCCGGGCGCGAGCGGCACGGCACCGAGCCGGGTCAGCGCGGCGCGGAGGGCGTCGCGCTCCGACCGGTGCCGCTCGGGGACGGAGAAGGTGTAGAGGCGCCAGAGCCCGTCCCAGGGGACGAGGCCGGCGTCCTGCGCGTAGGCGAGCGCGACGAACCGGACGTCCATGTCCGAGCGGAGCCTGCCCGCGTCGGTCAGGACGAGCCGGCCCTTGCGGCCCCGCCCCTCCTGCCGCAGGACGCCTGCCGCCTCCAGCCGGCGGACGGCCAGCCGCACCGGCTGGTCCGACAGGCCGACCGCCGCGGCGACGTCGTAGACGTAGTCGAGCGAGGCCGTGCCCTGCGGATCGAAGCAGGCCTCGACGACCGTTCGCGGCGCGGCTCTGTCTGCGGACACGGAAGACCTCGGTTCTCGATCACCCGCCCCGGGGCGGGGCCGTCCGGTCAATCTGCCACACCGGCCTCCGGCGTTGGTTCAGGACCCCTGCTGGACGAAGAGCCACTCCGGGCCGTAGGTGAGGCGGGGATCGGCGGGGAGCTTGATGGCGTTGATGAGCCGAGCGGCGTCGCCCAGATCACTCATGTGCCCGATCGCGTCGAAGAGCTCGTTCCCGTTGCCGCCCCAGGCGTGTTCGAGGGATGTCAGCATGGCGCTGTAGGACGTGTTGAAGTCGTGCAGTGCGGAGGCGGTGGGCTGGTCGGGCGCGTTGGCGGGGTCGTTGGCCCAGCCGCCGGCGGGAACACGGGCGACCGGCGAGGTGTCCGGGAGCGGTACGTCGGGGCCGGTGAACTCGAACCTCCCCGTCGCGGGGTTCTCGACCAGCTTCCTGCCGACGGCGATCTCCTTGAACGCGTAGTAGTGGGCGAGTTCGCCAGGGGGGCCGGGGAAGGGGTTGTCGGGCGAGGCGTCGGTGCCCTCGCCCTGGGTCCGGATGACGTCGATCGCCTTCAGCACGTCGTCCATGGTGTTCATCGCGACGATGTTGTTGCCGGCGCCGTGCTGCGACCCCAGCGGGAACGTCACCTGGTTCCGCCCGGTGAGCAGGTGCGCGAACCTCGGGAAGACGTCGGCGATGCGCTGGTAGAAGGCGCCGATCGTGTTGCCGTCGGCGGCGAACGCGAGCGGGTTCTCGGGCTTCTCGATGTCGGAGAAGAGGCCCGCCGACTCCCTGGTCAGCCCGCCGAGGGAGACGATCAGCCCCGGGTTGACCCCGCCGGGCAGCTCGCCCGGGTACTTCGGGACGGTGGCGGGGTCGGTCAGGACGACGGTGCCGCCGATGCTGGTGAGCATGTTGCAGACCAGGCCGAAGTGCGACATCTCGTCGAAGACGATCTCCCGGATCGTGTGGTGGACGGGTTGGCCGTCGTCCTGGCTGGTGATCGACCAGAGCGCGGTGGCGTAGGGCGGGATGGTGGAGAGCTCCAGCATGATCGCCCGCTGGAGCGCGTCCTTGAGCTCCTGCTCGGTCCAGTCCTCCTCGGCGATGTTCATGAGCTGGACGATCGCGTCGCTCTCGTAGTCCAGGATTCCGGTCGTCACGCTGGTCACCTTTCGTTCGGCTGTGCGCCGGACCGTAGCCGGAGGCGGATCGCGCACGGACGCATGCCGTCGGTGCGGCCGAGGAGTTCATCCGGACGGGTGGCCGTGGGGGCGCCGACGCCGCGCTCACCGCCGGCCGGTGGGCCGGGACCGGTGAGGCCGAGTGACGGCGGGCGCCGTGCGTGGCTGCGGTGAGGGCGGATTTCTGCGATGAGGGCCGAACTTCCGCGATGAGGTCGGGTCGTCCCCGCCCGGCGCGAACCCCGGGCGGGGACGGGGGCGGGATTCAGGGCTGGTGGGCGGTGATGGTGATCAGGTGGGAGGTCCAGTCGGTCATCTCGCCGACGTAGGGGGTGACGCTCCAGCTGTCGTTGCGGGCGAGGCGGTTGGCGACGCCCTGGCCGCCGCCCGGCCCGATGCAGATCCGGATGAAGTCCCGGTGGGCCTCCCGGACGGGGAGGCCGCGGACGCGCTCCCAGAGGACGGGGAGGGCGTGGTCGAGGCTGGGGAAGTCGGTCGGGAGCATGATGCCGGCGATCCCGGCCCGGACGGCGCTCACGCGGCGTCCGCCTCGGGGGAGATGTGGCACCAGACGAACTTCCCGATGCCGCCCTCGCGCGGGCAGCAGCCCCATTGGGTGGCCAACTTCTGGACGAGGAACAGGCCCCGGCCGGTCTCGGTGGAGGTGGAGACGGCGGCGGGGCGGAGAGAGAGGGCTTCTCGCTGTCGGCGTCGTGCACCTCGATGCGGAGGGTGTCGTCCGGGGAGAGGCGGAAGCGGAGGAAGATCAGCCGGTCGCGCGGGGCACGGCAGTGCTGGACGGCGTTGGTGACCAGCTCGCTGACCAGCAACTCGCCGGTGAAGACGAGGAGTTCGCCGGACGGGTGGGGGAGGAGGAAGTCGTGGAGCTCCCAGCGGGCGGCGCGGGGGGCCTTGCGGTGCCGGGGCAGCCAGCAGGTCCGCTCGGCGGGGACGGGGGAGGGGGAGGGGGAGAGGTCTTCAGGCATGGCGGGGCCACCTATGGAGTGTGCAGGTGAGAGCGGCTGAAGAAGGCATGGGGATGCCCGGTGAGTAGCCCAGTGTGATCACGATGCGTCGACCGTCGAGCTACGTTGAGTAGCACGCGCCTGGGAACTTCCAAAGTGCAAGTCCCTACTTTGGAAGTGATCAAAGATTGTTGTCGACGCCGAGAGGGGGGCAGGCTGGCAGCTCGACAGAAGTGGGGAGGTCGCGGCGGTGCCCGTCAACAAGAAGCCGACCGTTCGGCAGCGGCGGCTGGCTCGAACACTCAGAGAGCTACGGGTGGACGCCAATTTGACGATCGCTCACTCGGCGCGGCATCTTGCGTGCGCCGAGAGCAAGATCAGCCGGATCGAGGCCGCCCAGTCGGGTATCAGGCTGGTGGATCTACGGTTGCTGCTCGACCTGTACGGGGTAACGGACTCAGCGGTTCGGGGCCGGTTGGAGGCTCTGTCTCGCGAAGGTCGTCTTCGCGGCTGGTGGGATCGATACTCGGACACGCTGTCGCCGCTCTATGCCGACTTCATCGCACTGGAATCCGATGCGTCGGACATGTACAGCATCCAGACATTTCTGGTGCCGGGCCTGCTTCAGACAGAGGACTACACGCGTGCGGTGGTCCGTGCCCAGATAGAGGATGCGACGTCGGAGCAGGTCGAGCGACTCACGAAGGTTCGCCAGGAGCGGCGCGCCGTGCTGGTGCGTGAGGCGCCGCTTCGGATGTGGGTCGTTCTGTCGGAGTCCGTGCTGAAGCACCGGATTGGTGGACCATCGGTTATGCGTGAGCAGCTCGACTTCCTGGTGGCGAGTGCCGAACAGCCGAACATCAACATCCAGGTCCTGCCGGAGGAGTCAGACGTTCATGCTGCGCTCTTTGGGCCCGTCGCCATCTTGAGCTTCCCCGAGGCGACGGAAACGGACGTGGTGTACGTCGACAGCCTGCTCAGCACGCTCTACATCGAGGAGCCGGAGGAAGTGTTCAAGTACACCAACCTGTTCCGCAGTGCCCTGGCGGAGTCATTGCCGCGTACCGAATCGGTCGCACTCATCGAGCGCGCAAAGGACAAGATCTAGAAATGGCGAGTATGTTCCTGCCGTCCGCTTCCGCTGTCGGACTTGAGTGGCGTAAGTCGTCGTACTCGGGTGCGCAGAGCGACTGCATCGAGGTGGCTGGGGTCGTTGCGATCCCCGGACGTGAGTGGCGCAAGAGCAGCTACAGCGCTCAGGCGAACGAGTGCGTGGAGACCGGCCGGCTGATCCTGGGCGGAATGGCTGTCCGGGACTCCAAGGACCCGGGTGGGCCGGCGCTGGTCTTCCCGGCCGATGCCTGGTCGTCCTTCCTCTCCGGGGTCAAGTCCGGGGAGTTTCCGACCGACTGACATGACAGAGGTGCCCCGCACGGGCTGTGGCCGTGCGGGGCACCTCTGTTGGTTCGTACTTCCTAGAAGTCGTCGTCGAAGGCGACGGTGCCCTCGACGGCCACCTGGTACGCCGACACGCGGCGCTCGAAGAAGTTGGTCAGCTCCTGGACGTTCTGGAGCTCCATGAAGCCGAACGGGTTGGTCGACCCGTACCGGATCGGCAGGCCGAGGCGCGCGAGGCGCTGGTCCGCCACGGCCTGCAGGTACTCCCGCATCGAGGCGGTGTTCATGCCGGGCAGACCCTCACCGCACAGGTCCTGGGCGAACTGGAGCTCGGCCTCGACGGCCTCCTCCAGCATCTCCGTGACCTGCTTGGCCATCTCGTCGTCGAAGAGGTCGGGCTCCTCCTCGCGGACGGTGTCGACCACCGACATCGCGAAGTCCATGTGCATGGACTCGTCGCGGAACACCCAGTTCGTACCCGTGGCCAGGCCGTGCAGCAGGCCCCGGCTCCGGAACCAGTACACGTAGGCGAACGCGCCGTAGAAGAACAGTCCCTCCACGCACGCCGCGAAGCAGATCAGGTTGAGCAGGAACGCCCGCCTGTCCTCCTTCGTCTGCAGCGAGTCGATGTGGTCGACCGCGTTCATGTACTTGAAGCAGAACTGCGCCTTCTGGCGGATGGAGGGGATGTTCTCCACCGCCGCGAAGGCCGCGTTGCGGTCCTCCGGGTCGGGCAGGTAGGTGTCGAGCAGCGTCAGGTAGAACTGGACGTGCACGGCCTCTTCGAACAGCTGCCGCGAGAGGTACAGCCGCGCCTCGGGCGAGTTGATGTGCTTGTAGAGGCTCAGCACCACGTTGTTGGAGACGATCGAGTCGCCCGTCGCGAAGAACGCGACCAGCCGGCCGATCAGGTGGCGCTCGCCCTCGCTGAGCTTCGCCAGGTCGGCGACGTCGGAGTGCAGGTCCACCTCCTCGACGGTCCAGGTGTTCTTGATCGCGTCCCGGTACCGGTCGTAGAACGACGGGTAGCGCATCGGGCGCAGGGTCAGCTCGAAGCCGGGGTCGAGCAGCATCTTGCGGTCTTCGGACTGGGACATTACTGGCAGGCCTCGCAGGACTCGGGGTTCTCCAGGGAGCAGGCGAGGGCGGCTTCCTGCTCCGGGGTGAGGGTCGGGGTGTTCACGGGCACGGGCGCCGGCGCGGCGGCACGGGCGGCACCGGACGCGGCCTGGGCGATGCGGGTGGCCGGGCGGGAACGCAGGTAGTAGGTGGTCTTCAGACCGACCTTCCACGCGTAGGCGTACATCGAGCTGAGCTTGCCGATGGTCGGCGCCGCCATGAACAGGTTCAGGGACTGGCTCTGGTCCAGGTACGGCATGCGGGCCGCGGCCAGGTCGATCAGCGCGCGCTGCGGCAGCTCCCAGGCCGTCCGGTACAGCGAACGCACCTCGGCGGGCAGCCAGTTCAGCTCCTGCACCGAGCCGTTGGCGTCGCGCAGGGCGTCGCGGGTCTGCTGGTCCCAGACGCCGAGCTCCTTGAGCTCGCGCACCAGGTACGGGTTGACCTGGAGGAACTCGCCGGACAGCGTCTCGCGCTTGAACAGGTTGGACACCTGCGGCTCGATGCACTCGTACACGCCGGCGATGGACGCGATGGTCGCGGTCGGCGCGATGGCCAGCAGCAGCGAGTTGCGCAGGCCGGTCTCGGCGATCCGGGCGCGCAGCGCCGTCCAGCGGTCGGCCCACTGCGGGGCGGCCGTCGGGAAGTGGTCGATGTGCAGCTCGCCGCGGGCGGCGCGGGTCTCGCCGTACGCCTCGTGGCGGCCGAGCTGCTCGGCCAGGTCGGCGGAGCGCTCGTACGCGGTGAGCATGATGCGCTCGGCGATGAGGGTGGAGAGGACCTTCGCCTCGGCGGAGTCGAAGTCGATCCGCAGCTGGAAGAAGACGTCCTGGAGGCCCATCACGCCGAGGCCGACCGGCCGCCAGCGGGAGTTGGACGTCCCGGCCTCGGTGGTCGGGTAGAAGTTGATGTCCACCACGCGGTCGAGGAACGTCACGGCCGTACGGACGGTGGCGTCGAGGCGCTCCCAGTCCATGGCGCCGATCAGGTCGTCGGCCGTGGCGCCCGGGGCGACGTGGGCGCCCAGGTTGACCGAGCCCAGGTTGCAGACGGCGGTCTCGGAGTCGTCCGTGACCTCCAGGATCTCGGTGCACAGGTTGGAGGAGTGCACCGTGCGGCCCGGCAGCGCGGTCTGGTTGGCGGCGCGGTTGGAGGCGTCCTTGAAGGTCATCCAGCCGTTGCCGGTCTGCGCGAGGGTGCGCATCATGCGGGCGTACAGGGTCTGCGCCGGGATGGTGCGCACGGCCTTGCCGGCCAGCTCGGCCTTGCGGTACGCCTCGTCGAACTCCTCGCCCCACAGGTCGACCAGCTCGGGCACGTCGGCCGGGGAGAACAGCGACCAGTCCTGGTTGGCGTTGACCCGGCGCATGAACTCGTCCGGGATCCAGTGCGCCAGGTTGAGGTTGTGGGTGCGGCGGGCCTCTTCGCCGGTGTTGTCGCGGAGCTCCAGGAACTCCTCGATGTCGGCGTGCCAGGTCTCCAGGTAGACGCAGGCCGCGCCCTTGCGGCGGCCGCCCTGGTTGACGGCGGCGACCGAGGAGTCGAGGGTGCGCAGGAACGGCACGATGCCGTTGGACTTGCCGTTGGTGCCGCGGATCAGGCTGCCGCGCGAGCGGATGCGCGAGTACGACAGGCCGATGCCGCCGGCGTGCTTGGACAGGCGGGCGATCTGCGCGTAGCGGTTGTAGATCGAGTCCAGGTTGTCCAGCGGCGAGTCGAGCAGGTAGCAGCTCGACATCTGCGGGTGGCGGGTGCCGGAGTTGAAGAGCGTCGGCGAGGACGTCAGGTACTCCAGGCGGCTCATCAGGCCGTACAGCTCGGCCACCTCGCGCACGGACTGCTCGCTGTCGCCGACCGCCAGGCCACAGGCGACGCGGAGCAGGAAGTGCTGCGGGGTCTCGATCACCTTGCGGGTGATCGGGTGGCGCAGCAGGTAGCGGGACTGCACCGTGCGCAGGCCGAAGTACTCGAAGCGGTCGTCGCCCTTGGTGTCGACGAGCGCGTCCAGGGCGGCCGCGTGCTTGGTGACGAAGGCGGCGGTGGTGTCGCCGATCAGGCCCTCGGCGTGGCCGACGGCGATCGAGGCGGAGAAGGACACCGAGCCCTGGCTGTTCGCCTCGTCGACGATCTCCAGGGCGAGCAGGCGGGCGGCGAGCTTCGAGTACTGGGGGTCCTCGGCGATCATCGACGCGGCGGCATCCACGGCCAGCCCGCGCAGCTCGGCGAAGTCCGAGCCGGCGTGGCGGCCGCGCAGCGCGGCGGCGGCGACATGGCCGGGGTCGACCTCGGTGAGGTCGGTGCTGCGGTCGGTGAGCAGCCGCAACAGGGCGCCGCCGGGGTCGGAGACCGTCGGGTCGGTGAAGGCGGTGCCGGTGCCCTGGGCGGGCAGGGTGGCTGAGGCGGCGATGGTCAAGGCGCTCTCTCCTGGCGGCGATCGGCGGCGGTGATCGGGGGTACCGGGCCGATCGGGGCAGGGGAGCACGCACGCGGGCGCAAGCGGCGTCCGCGCGACGGTGGCATCCCCGGCCCGCCCGCGAGGCCCGGAAGGAAACTGCTCGTGCTGCCGGCCTCTGCGGGAGGGCCCGTGGCACACCGTCGGCAGGTGTTCGGACTCGCGGGGAGGGCTCGTGGAGCCGCCCGCTCACCGCTGCGGGGCAGTCCCGGATTCGCACCGGGTTCCCCTGCATCGACAGCAGGGACGAGCATACATCTAGTGCCGTGAGTCCGATGCAGCCCCACATGTTGTGTCGCGAAGTACAGTTGTTCGACTGTGTGTGCGATAAACTGCTCAGGCTGGAGGGTGCCATTCCTGGCCTGTGCGGGCCTCGCACGGGCGCATCCGGACCTGGGCGGTCCCGCTCGCGGCGGCGCCCGGATTCTCGACGCAGCGCCCGGTGCCCTGGTTCGCGAGCTGCCCCGTCGGGGTCACCCGCCAGCGCTGATCGGGGCGCGAGGTGCAGTCCGTGAGGACGGGGAAACCGAGGCCCGGATCCTCGACGCAGCGCCCGTTCTGCCCCACCGAGCCGTCGTCCCCCATCGTCCACGCCTGCGCGGGCGAGCCGTCGCAGGTGCCGGCGCCGATCGCGGCCGGATCGCCCGCCACCCGGCTGTCCAGGCAGAGACCGGGCAGGGCCGAGGTGATCGCGCCGCTGGGCTGCCCGGCGGCGGCCTGGAACGAGAACGAGTCGCTGCTGAGCCCGGCGCCCCCGTCCCAGATCTCGAACCCGGCCTGGACGGCGCACAGGTACGAGCCCGCCGGGACGTAGCCGCGCTGGACGGCGTCGCGGGTGAAGGCCCGCAGGTCCAGGTCGGTGACGGAGGTCGCGCTGGTGGCCATCTCGTAGGTGATCAGGGTGTGGCTGCTCTTCTTCGGCGCCTCGTACACCCGGTAGGAGGCGCCGCCGACCTGGAGCTCGCCGGCCTGCCGGCCGAACGGGGTCTTGCCGTTCCCGCGCAGCCAGATCATCAGCTCGGCGCTCTCGGTGAAGGAGCAGCTGGTCCGGCTGTTGCTGTACCAGACGTCGTACGAGGCGTTGTAGACGCCGCTGTCGATCTGCGTGGTCCGCCAGCTGCTGGTGGCGTAGCGCAACTTGTCGACCGCGATGGGTAGCGGGCCGGTGCCGGGCTGGAGCTGGGTGCTGATGTGCGGGTACGCGCCGGGGCCGCGGTCCGGGTCGGTCAGGCTGGCGGGGCCGATGCCGCTGCGGGTCACCCGGAAGCCGCTTCCGCCGTCGGTGCCGCTGATGCAGAGGCCCCCGGTGGCGTTCCACTCGTTCGGGTTGATCAGGTAGCGGCCGGAGTCGACGGCCTGGGCGGGGTAGCGGTTCTCCCCGGTGGAGCAGATCTCGCCGGCGGTGGCGGCCGGCAGCGGGGCGACCGCGGGGGCGGTCTGGTCGGGCTGCCTGCGGTCCCGCGGGAGCAGCACGGCGCACAGGATCAGCGCGATCACGATGGTCGGCGCGAGCCACCACCACGAGCGCCGGGTCGCGCGCCCGGTTCCGGGTACGGCGGGGGTGGTCATGGGGTTCTCGCCTCCCTGCTGCGGTGTTGTCGGCCGGTACGAGGGCCGGCTCGGCGGCGCGCTCACCCGGCGGGGGTGGAGCTCGACCGGGGCCGGGTCGCGGGGGAGGTCGGCTTCTTGACGGGGGGCTTCGTGGTGGAGCCGGCCGTCGGGCTCGGAGTGGTCGGGGGATCGGTCGTCGGGGCGGGCGCGGGGGCCGGCGGCGCGGCGGTCAGGGCCGGCTGGGAGCGGATGGTCCAGGGCGTGTTGTAGCGGGGCGCGGAGACCCCGGCCGCGAACGCCTCGGACGCGGCGCCGGACGCGGCGACCCTCCAGTCGACCTCCTTGCGCGACTCGTACCAGATCACGCCGATGATGTCGGGGTGCTGGGGGAGCTGCGCGAACATCTCGGTGATCCACTGCGCCTTCAGCCCCGAGGTGTCGGTGGCCCCGGTCTCGGTGATCACCACGGGCTTCTTCGTGAACGCCCGGATCTGCTCGATGGTCGGCTGGAAGATCTGGTCGAACGACTTGTACTTCTCGACGCCGGTGGTGCCGTAGTAGCCGGACAGGCCGACCCAGTCGACGTAGTCCTCGCCCGGGTAGAGCGTGTTCAGGCTGGTGGCGTTCTCGTAGTCGACGTTGGGGCTCCACACCCAGGTGACCCGGGTGGCGCCGACCTGCTTGAAGATGTCGTGGACGTGCTGCCACGCCTGGACGTACTGGCCCTTCCGGTTGCCGTTCGCCTGCTCGGTCCAGGGGTACCAGTAGCCGTTCATCTCGTGGGCGAAGCGCAGGGCGATGGGGTAGCCGAGGCCCTTGACGCCCTCGGCCCAGGTCCTGATGTAGTCGTCGAACCTGCCGTCGATGATGTTCGAGAGGGCGTACTCCGGCTGCTCGCCGCGGAGCTTGTCCTCCTTCGCCTCCTTGCGGTAGTCCCACGGCTCCCAGGCGACCATCGGCATGATGCCGCGCTCGGCGACGGTGTCGAACACCCGGCGGTCGAACTTCCGGTCCCACCAGCCGACCGAGAACTCCAGCACGCTCGGCTGGTGCTTGACGGCGGCGGTGAACTCGTCGAGCGGGCCGAGGTCGTACGGGCCGGGTTTGGTCATGATGCCGGTGAAGGCGCCGCCGGCCGGCGGGAACTGCGGCGGCGGGGGCGGCGGGACGGCGGTCGCGCCCGGCGTGGTGGGGGTGACGGAGGGGGACGGCGACGCGGCCAGGGCGCTGGTCAGCCAGCCCGGCATCGCCGTGGGGGCCGCACCGGCGAAGCTGTACGGGTCCTGGTCGTGGTTGCGGGAGAGCCGGGGCGCGAGCACGAAGGTGTACCCGACCATCAGCACCAGGGCGAGCAGGGCGGCGATCCGGGGGACGGTGATCCGCAGCATCAGCGGGCCCCCCGCTCGGGCCGGCCGCCGACCCGAGCGGGCTCAGGCCCTTCCTCGAACCCGTCCTCCTCCACGGCCGTCGGGGCGGGCTCCCCGGCGTGCGGCGGTTCGGTCCGTTGGACGGGCAGGGACGCGGTCACGAGTTCCTCGGCGGTGTCGGCGGCCCTGGCGGCGACGGCCCGCTGGGCCCGCGCCTCGCGGCGGGCGCCGACGAAGGAGATCGCCAGCGGCGCGAGGCCGGTGAACAGGCTGACCCCGGCCCAGAAGCGCAGGATCCAGATGTCGTGGTGCAGCGTGAAGCTCGCGCCGAGCAGCCCGCCCGCGACCGCCGCCCACAGCAGGTGCAGCCGGAACGTCGACAGCGACTCGGCGCTGCGCAGGTCGCCCTTGGCGGTGACGGCGTAGGCGAGCGGGCGGCGCAGCAGTGCCGCGATCGCGGCGGCCACGTAGACCGGGCCGGCGAACAGGGCGAGGCCCATGCCGGCCATGCCGATCTCGCGCCGCTCGTGCGCGGCCAGGTTGAACCGGCGCAGCCACAGCCACAGCACGAGCCAGCTGCCCATGCTGGCGCCCCACAGGGCCATCCAGTGGGTGCTGTTGAGGTGGATGGAGGTGATGCCGAGGGCCAGGTAGACGGAGGTGGCGAGACTGCCGAGGACGGTGGTGAGCGCCACGCTCGGGTAGTAGAACTGGACCAGGCCGTAGAGCACGCGCTGGCGGAGCCGCAGCTTGATGCCCGAGCGCAGCCGGCTCTTGAGCAGGATCTCCCAGATGCCGTAGGCCCAGCGCTTCTGCTGGTTGAAGTAGTCGGTCCAGGAGGTCGGGCCCTCGCCGACGGCGAGGACGTCGGGGGTGTAGACGCCCTTCCAGCGCTGGCCGGTCCCCGGATTGACGGAGGCCTGGACCCGCATGCTGGTGAGGTGGTCCTCGATGATCGAGTCCTGGTAGCCGCCGATCTGCTGCCAGGCGCTGGGCCGGTACAGGTGGTTGGTGCCGATCAGCAGCGGGGCGTCCATGCCGTTGCCGCCGCGCTCGACCAGACCGGAGAACAGGTACTGCTGCACGGAGGCGCCGTGGGCGACCCAGTTGTCGTACATGTTGCCGTACACCTGGGGGGCGACCACGAAGGCGACGTCGGGGTCGCGGAAGTAGCCGAGGGTGCGCTCCAGGAAGCAGGGCAGCGGGACGTGGTCCGGGTCCATCTGGGCCACCACGTCGTAGCCGTGCTCGTGCTCGGCGCGCCAGGAGTTGTGGTTGCCGGACTTGGTCTTGGCGCGGAACTCGCCCTCGGCCTGGTTGTACTCCGGGCGCCCCTTGCGGCTGAAGTGGTTGACGCCGAGTCGGGCGGCCATCTTCTTGACGCGGTCGTCGTCGCCCTCGTCGAGGATCCAGACGTCGACCTGACCGTCGTACTCGATCCGCAGCATCGCCGCGAGGGTGCGCTCGACGATCTCGATCGGCTCCTTGGAGGGCACGATCGTGGTGAGCACCGCGACCCGCAGACCGGACGGCGGGGTGACCGGCACCGGGTCCTTGGCACGGAACGCGAAGACCCAGACCGCGAGGTTCTGAACCAAGCGGATGACTTCCACCGTGATAACTGCACAGAAGCAGATTCTGGCGAGGTTGATCCGCCAGTCCGGGGACCAGCCCACACCGGAGCCGGGAATGTGTTCGGGGAGGAGCAGCCAGCCGACGAAGGCGAGGCCGGCGAGTGCGTTGACGGTCACCAGGAGGGTCGTGACGAACGTGACGCCGCGCGAGGAGACCGAGCGGTAGCGAACGGCGGCGCCGTCCTCACCGGTCGTCAGCGGGCCGACGGTCTCGGCACATGCGACGTAGGCCCGTTGGGCCGCGCTGTTGCGCAGGTCCCGGCGGACGATGCGCCGTTCGTGCCGGGACCGGGGCAGGACGCGTCCGTGGCGTCCGCGCACCCGGCTGCTCCGCTTCGCCGCCCGTTCGTCGGTGGAATCCACCAGTCAACCCCCGTACAGCCGCTCCGTCGTACCGAAGCGCTGGTTCCCTGCTCTGTCACCGCCCACCGGCGCCGGACACCCGGCCGCCGTTCGGCGGCAACGGCGTGTCGGCGCCCCTCAGGGGCCTCGCTGATAGTCGTTCAATCGGTCAGCATACGGGCCGTGGTCGAGCGATCTCAGCCCGGGGCCGGGGCCGGGCGCGCCAGGGCCCGCAGGCTCCGCGGGAGGGCGGGCCCGCGGGTGGGGCGAGCGTCAGGGTGTGATCTTGACGGAGTTCGCGATCTGGTCCATCAGCGCCAGCGGGGGAGCCTCCGCCGACTGGTCGAGGCAGATCTGGAGCACGGGGACGGTGGTGGCCCCGGCCGCCGGGGTGACCTGGAGGACGCCGCAGTAGCTGTCCGGCGTGGAGGAGGCGCTGGACATCGGGACGTGCCACAGCGCGAGGTAGCCGTCCAAGCCCTGGATCTTGACGGCCGACTGCTTGACCGGCTCCGGCGGGGCCGGCGCGTCGGCGCCGTAGCGGGTGTTGTAGAGCAGCTGGCCCATGCCGAGCACCAGCGACTTCGGATCGGACCAACCACCGTTGAACACCCGGAGGTTCTGGACGACCAGGCCGCGGGTGCAGGCTCCGCTGCCGTGGCCCACGCAGGCGTACGGGCTGACCGCGTAGCGGACCTCGTTCGGGGCCTTGGCGTCGACCTGGACCTGCCAGTCCTGCGGCAGCATGAAGTTCATCTTCGAGTCCTGGCCGACGATCTGCCGGCCGCCGGGCAGCTGCTGGCCGCCGGTCAGGGCGGTGCCCATGAAGCCGTTCGGGCTCTTGGGGTCGGCGGCGACCGTCGGGGACGCGGTCGGATCGGCCTTCGCCGAGCCGGGCTTGGCGGTCTTGTGACCGACCACGTAGCCGGCTCCCGCCATGGCCACCGACAGCACCACGGCGCCGACGGCCAGGAGTACCCGGCGCTTGGTGCGGTCCGGCTCGACGGTCTCGAACACCACCGAGGTGGGAATCGGCCTGGGACCCGGCACGGCGGGCGCGGCCTGCGCCGCCGGTGCGACGGGCTGGGTCGGTACGGAAGGCGGCGTCGGCGCGGCCGGCACCGGGGGAACGGGCTGTCGAACCGGTGCCACCGGGGCGGCGGCCGTCGGCGCGGCGGCGCTCTGGGCGGTATGGCCGGGGAACGGGTTCGCGGGCGTGCCACCCCCCGGCTTGGCCTGAACCTTGTCGGTCCAGGTCGAACCGTCCCACCAGCGCAGCGTGTTGGCCTGCCCGGAAGGGTCTTCGTACCAGCCGCTGGGCACACTCCCCGTCGTCATGCGGCGGATACTAGCAGCGAGCCGATCGGATGGTCATTTCAAGTCACCAAGTGCGTGCGGCAGTCGATGCCGGGTCAGAACGCCATCGTGTAGACCATCAGGTCCATCCCCGGGTACGGGGCCCAGTCGCGCTCGGGGGTGCGGCGGAAGCCGACCCGCTCGTAGAGGCGGTGGGCGGTGGTCATCTCCGGGCGGGTGGAGAAGGCCATGCCGGCCAGGCCGAGGTCGCGGCTGCGGGCGACGGAGGCGCGGACCAGGGCCTCGCCGACGCCCCGGCCCCGGGCGGCGCCGGCGGTGGCCAGCATCCGTATCTCGCCCTCCCGGGGGGAGGCGATGTCCGCCCACTCCGTGCCGCCGACGGCGAAGGTCACGCAGCCGAGGACCCCGGCACCGGCCGCGTCGACGGCGACCAGGAGTTCGGCCTCCCGGGCCCGTCGCCCGGCGTCGCGCAGCAGCTCGACATAGGTGCTCGTGGGGTTGGTGAAGCCGTCGCCGACGAAGGCCTCGACGGTGATCCGACCGGCGTCGGTGAGGTCCTCGGGGAGGGCCTGGCGGATGAGGAAGTCCATCGGGCCAGTGTGCCGGAGCCCTGGTCGGGGCGGTCCTCCGGGGTCGAACGGCTCGTAGGGACCGGGGCCGCGGCCGGGTCGGCGGTGCCGTACAGCCGCTCGGGCCGGGCCGGGTCGCCCGGGTAGCCGCCCGGGCGGTGGTAGTTGTCGCGGCCGGCCGCCGGGCCGCTGGAGGTCTCGCGGCCGATCAGGAGGCCGAGCAGGCCGAAACCGCCGACGGCCGCGGTCATGGCGAGTGCGCCGATGAGGGTGTCGCTGTCCATGGGCACCACTGTGGCCGGGCGGCGCCGTGGCCACGAGTGGCAGGAACGACCGATCACCTCGAAATCCTGCCATCCGGTTCCTTCCGCCGGGGCGGGCACCGGGGGCATCCTGGTGGGCATGCTGAAGAACGTGGTCGCGGTGGTGCTGGAGGAGGTCCACCCCTTCGAACTGGGCGTGGCCTGCGAGGTGTTCGGCCTGGACCGCACCGCCGACGGGCTGCCGGGCTACGACTTCGCGATCGCCGGGGCCCGTCCGGGGCCGCACGCCACCCACTCCGGCTTCGCGGTGGACGTCCCGTACGGCCCGGAGCGCCTCGCCGGGGCGGACCTCGCGGTGGTCACCGCGGCGAGCATCCGCCGCGACTACCCGGAGCCGCTGCTGGCGGCGCTGCGCGGGGTGGTCGAGGGCGGCGGCCGGGTGCTGTCCATCTGCAGCGGCGCCTTCGTGCTGGGCGCCGCCGGGCTGCTGGACGGCCGTCGCGCCGCCACGCACTGGCGGCACAGCGCGGCGCTGGCCGAGCGCTTCCCGCTGACCGCGGTCGAGCCGGACGTGCTGTACGTCGACGACGACCCGGTGATCACCTCCGCCGGGACGGCGGCCGGCATCGACGCCTGCCTGCACCTGGTGCGCAAGGTGCAGGGTGCCGAGGTGGCCCGGGAGATCGCCCGCCGGATGGTGGTGGCCCCGCACCGGGAGGGCGGGCAGGCCCAGTTCGTGAACCGCCCGCTGCCCGAGGCCGCCGACGCCTCGCTGGCCCCGCTGCTGGACTGGATGCGCCACCACCTGGCCGAGGAGGCCACCGTCGAGCAGCTGGCCGCCCGGGCGCACATGTCGCCGCGCACCTTCGCCCGCCGCTTCCAGCAGGAGACCGGCACCACCCCGCACCGCTGGCTGGTCGGGCAGCGGGTGCTGCTCGCCCAGCGGCTGCTGGAGTCCACCGCCGAGCCGGTGGACGCGATCGCCGCCCGCTGCGGCTTCGGCAACGCGGCCGCCCTGCGACACCACTTCGGCCGCCGACTGGGCACCACGCCGCTGGCCTACCGGCGCTGCTTCGCCGAGCCGGAGCCCCGGGCGGGCTGAGGGGACCCCCTGGGCGGGGCCGACCGGACCCCCGGGCGGGCCGAGGGGCGTCAGTCCCCGCCGGGCACCAGGTGCCCGACCCCGTTCCAGCCGTCCGGCCGCAGCCGCCCGTCCTGGGCCCGCCACAGGCTGGTGGAGCAGTTGTGCACCGGCCCGAGCGCGGTGAGCTGCTCCTCGGTGAGCCGGTCCAGCGCGTAGCGGAGCATCAGCACCGTGCAGTCGTGCGCGACCAGCAGGACGGGCCGCCCGGCCTCCTCCTCGCAGAGGTCCCGCAGCAGGCTGCGCACCCGCAGCGCGACGTCGGCCCAGGACTCGCCGCCCGGCGGGCGGTAGTACAGCTCGCCCATCTTGCGCCGCCGGGCCGCCTCCTCCGGGTGCTTGGCCTCGATCGCGGCCTTCGGCAGCATCTCCAGGATGCCGAGCTCTCGGTCGCGCAGCCGTTCGTCGTACCGGACGGCCAGGGTGACCGGGACGGCGCCGAGCCCGGCGGCCTGGGCGAGCGCGATCCGGGCGGTCTCGGCGGTGCGCACGTACGGGGAGCACCAGACGCTGCGCGGGCGGTCCGCGCTGGGCAGGCCGGCCCACCAGTGGCCGAGCGCCTGGGCCTGCTGCCGGCCGTGCAGCGACAGCGGGATGTCGGCGTCGCGGCAGCTGATCGGGACGCTGAGCGCTCCGGCGGCCTCGGCCAGCTGGAACTCGACGTTGGCGGTGGACTCCCCGTGCCGGGTGGCGATCAGCAGGGACGGCAGCCGGCCGGCGGCGGCCGGGCGGTGGGTGCTGCCGTGCTGTTCGTGGCCGCCGGGGTGCTGCCCCTGCCCGCCGGGGTGCTGGCCGTGGGCGGCACCGCGCTGACCCTGGGCGGCGCCGTGCTGGCCCTGGGTGGACTGGTGCTGGCCGTTGAGGGTGGTGCCGAGTTCTGCCATGGCCGCGAGCTCCCCGTGGTCGATCAGGTTCCGGCCGGATGCCGGTCCGGTCTGGTGGTGCCCGGCGTGCACGCCTGTTCATACATATGATCGCGCCGCCTTCTCCAGTGTTCACGGAGAAGGCGGCGCGATCACAGGGCGCGTACCGCGCGAATCAGTGCGCCGCTACAGGCTCCGGCGCGTTCTTCAGCTCTTCGTCACCGGCTTCGGCGCTGTAGTCGGACGGCCTGGTCTCGTCCGGGAGCTCCGGCGCCTTGACCGCCCGCAGCACCAGGGTGAGCGCCACCGCGACGATCAGGTTGAGCGCGAACGCGGTCAGGCCGATGTAGCCGATCTCGCCGATGCCGGGGATCCCGGCCGCGCTGCCGCCGAAGTGCTTGGTGGCCGGGCTGGCGATCCCGTACGCCTTCCAGGTGCCGTACACCATGCCGGCCGCCCAGCCGGCGAACAGCGCCCAGTGGTGGAACCAGCGGGTGAACAGGCCGCCGACGATCGCCACGAAGGTCTGCAGGATCCACAGGCCGCCCAGCAGCTGGAGGTTGATCGCGGCCTGCTTGTCCATGCCGAGCACGAAGGCCAGGGCGCCGACCTTCACCAGCAGCGAGACCAGCTTGGCGATCCGGGTCTCGTCGGCGGGGGTGGCGGAGGGCTTGAGCCAGTCCTTGTAGACGTTGCGGGTGAACAGGTTGGCCGCCGCGATGGACATGATGGCGGCCGGCACCAGCGCGCCGATGCCGATCGCGGCGAAGGCCACGCCGGTGAACCAGTCCGGGAACATGTCCGCGAACAGCTGCGGCACCGAGAGCTGGGCGTTGTAGCCCTTGACGCCCTTGCCCACGCCCGCCGCGATCGCCATGAACCCGAGCAGCGCCAGCAGGCCCAGCATCAGCGAGTACGCGGGCATGATCGCCATGTTGCGGCGCACGGTGCTGCGGGACTTGGAGGCCAGCACGCCGGTGACCGAGTGCGGGTACATGAACAGCGCCATCGCCGAGCCGAGGGCCAGCGTGGCGTACGTCCACTGGCTGCCGTGCGGGACGGTCAGCGATCCCTTGGCGCCCGGCGCGCTGAACTTGTGCGCGGCGGCGTCGAAGATGTGCCCGTAGCCGCCGAGCCGGATCGGGATGTAGATCACCGCGACGATGATCACGATGTAGACGAGGGCGTCCTTGACGAAGGCGATCAGCGCCGGGGCGCGCAGGCCGGAGGAGTAGGTGTAGGCGGCCAGCACGCCGAAGGCGATGAACAGCGGCAGGTCCTTGACGAACCAGTTGGCGTTCTCCCCGCCGCCGACCCCCAGCACGTCCAGCACGGCCTGGATGCCGACGAGTTGCAGGGCGATGTACGGCATGGTGGCCAGGATCCCGGTCAGCGCGACGACCAGCGACAGCGGCCGCGAGCCGTACCGGCCGCGCACGAAGTCGGCCGGGGTCACGTAGCCGTGCACCCGGGAGACCGACCAGAGCCGGGGCAGGAAGAGGAAGACCAGCGGGTAGGCGACGATCGTGTACGGCACCGCGAAGAAGCCCGCCGCGCCGGTGGCGTACACCGCCGCGGGGACGGCGACGAAGGTGTACGCGGTGTAGAGGTCGCCGCCGAGCAGGAACCAGGTCACCCAGGTCCCGAAGCTGCGCCCGCCCAGGCCCCACTCGTCCAGGTGCGCGGCGTTGTCCGCGCGGCGCCAGCGCGAGGCGAGGAAGCCCATCACGGTGACCAGGGCGAAGAACAGCACGAAGACCACGAGGGCCGGAACGTTGACGTCCTTCATCGCGCACCGCCCTTCCGGGCCGCCTTGCGGGCCTTCTCGTCCCGGGTGATCAGCAGGTAGGCGGCGACCGTGAACACGGCCGACACCGGCACCCAGAGCAGCTGGTACCAGTAGAAGAAGGGCACCCCGGCCACCGCCGGTTCGCTCTTGTCGTACGAGGACACCCAGAGCATCGCGACGATCGGCACCAGCAGGGCGAGGCCGGCCAGCACCCGCTCGGGCGTCACGGCCGGGACGGGCCTCCCGGCTGGCTCGGGCATGACATCTTCGAGGGTGAGGGGATCAGACGGCATCTTCGGCTCCGCTCCGGAGGGTTCCCCGTCGGCGCCGCAGCCCGGTCGGCGCCGAGCGCCGCACGGGCCCGCCGAGCAGCACCATCGGTGATCGGCAGTCAGGTCAGTACGGCTGCGCAATCTAGAGCATGGGGTGATCCATGTCACCGGAATTGACGGAACTTCCCGCCAGTCGGACGCAACCGACCGGTTGTTCACCGCCGGGCGGCGGAAACGCGCTGCCGCGGCGGGACGTGAGGCGCCGTCACCGTACGTGCGGTGCGGAACGCGAAAGGCGCCGGCGCGCGGGTCTTGCGCGCCGGCGCCCGAGGTGCGGCGGGGGAGTGCGGCTGCTCCGGGCGCTGCGGCTGGCCCGGACTCCGGCTACTCCGGACGCTTCAGCCGGGTGATGAACTTGTAGCGGTCGCCGCGGTAGATCGAGCGGACCCACTCGACCGGGTCGCCCTCGGCGTCGAAGGAGTGCCGGGACAGCTGGAGCATCGGCAGGCCGAGGTCGGAGCCGAGCAGGCCGGCCTCGCGGGGGTTGGCCAGGGTGGTCTCGATGGTCTCCTCGGCCTCGGCCACGGTGACCCCGTACACCTCGCGCAGCGCCGCGTACAGCGAGTTGTGCTTGGCCAGGTTGCGGCGCAGGGCCGGGAAGCGCTTGGCGGACAGGTGGGCGACCTCGATGGCCATCGGGTCGCCGTTGGCCAGCCGCAGGCGCTCGATCCGCAGCACCCGGCCGCCGGGCTTGATGTCGAGCAGCGGGGCGAGCCGGTCGTCGGCGGTGATGTAGCCGATCTCGATCAGCCGGGAGGCGGGCTCCAGGCCCTGCGCCCGCATGTCCTCGGTGTAGGAGGTGAGCTGGAGGGCCTGGGCGACCTTGGGCTTGGCGACGAAGGTGCCCTTGCCCTGGATGCGC
The DNA here is from genome assembly GCF_055589745.1 of Kitasatospora sp. NPDC041917. NCBI lineage: Bacteria > Bacillati > Actinomycetota > Actinomycetes > Kitasatosporales > Streptomycetaceae > Kitasatospora > Kitasatospora sp. NPDC041917. Next base: position 86,064 of record NZ_JBVJBI010000007.1, read on the forward strand.
TCCAGCCGGCCCTCGACGACCAGCTCCTGGAGGGCCTGGCGCACGGTGGTGCGCGAGGTGTCGAACTGGGCGGCCAGCGCGCGCTCGGGCGGCACCGGGGTGCCGGCGGGCTGGGTCTCGGTGAGCTGCAGCAGGTGCCGCTTCAGGCCGTAGTACTTGGGGACGCGCGCGGTCGGGTCGGTGCCGGCCTGCGTCGGGAGGTTGTTCACCTCGGGGTCGTTGACCTGGGCGGTGGATCCCCCGTCGCTGCTCATCGGACCTGTTCTCCCGCTTCTCGCGAGGCCTTCAGCGACCCCGCCACATCGTTAACGGCTCACATCGTTGCATGTATGGCTACGGAACGAATACCTCATCACGCGATGAACGATGTGCGGTGTCGGCTTGATAACGGGTGGTCGAGATCGGTCGAACAGCCGTTGACAGGCCCATTGGTCTAGGCCAAGCTCCAGGCAGCTGGTCTACACCACTAGACCGGTAACTATGAATCCCCCCACCCGTTCGATGGGGTCCGCGGCACCTTTCCCCCCGCTTTGTGTGGGTCTGCCGCTGCCGCCCGACGGGGGCAACCCAGGCATCCCTCAGGAGGATGGCGTGAAGCGTCAGCTCATCGCGGCGGTCGGCGTCGCAGCAATGGTCGTCGGCCTGGCGGCTTGCAGCTCGGACGGCAAGAAGACCGAGGGCGGCTCGTCCGCGGCGGCCAAGAACTACGACGGCAAGACCCTGACCGTGTGGCTGATGGACGGCTCGGCCCCCAAGGGCTGGGAGGACAGCGTCAAGGCCGACTTCGCCGCCGCCTACCCGGGTGCCAAGCTCGACATCCAGACCCAGAAGTGGAACGGCATCGGCCAGAAGGTCACCGCCGCCCTCTCCGAGGGTTCGGTGGACGTCCTGGAGATCGGCAACACCCAGACCGCGGGTTACGCGGCCACCGGTGGTCTGCTCGACATCACCAAGGACAAGGCCGACCTGGGTGGCGCCGACTGGGCCGCCAACCTGAACGAGTCCTCGATCATCGACGGCAAGCAGTACGCCGCCCCGTGGTACTTCACCAACCGCGTGGTGACCTACAACAAGGACATCTGGACCAAGGCCGGCATCACCACCCCGCCGAAGACCCTGGACGAGTTCTACACCGACCTGGACAAGGTCAAGGCCGTCCCGGGCGTCACCGACGCCCTCTACATGCCCGGCCAGGAGTGGTACGCCTACTTCGGCCTGCTGACCAGCGAGGGCGGCAAGCTCGCCAAGAAGGACGGCGACAAGTGGGTCGGCGGCCTGTCGAGCCCCGAGGCCCAGAAGGCCTTCGACACCTACAAGAAGCTGCAGAGCCACTCGACCACCGCGCCGAAGGACAAGGACGAGGCCACCCCGCAGCAGAAGGACGTCTTCGCCAAGGGTGACATCGGCGCCATCATCGGTCTCGGCTGGGAGGTCCCGAAGCCCGAGGAGCTGGCCGCCGACAAGATCGGCTACTTCCCGCTCCCCGGCGCGACCGCGGACAAGCCCTCCAGCGTCTTCCTCGGCGGCTCGAACCTGGCGATCGCCCAGCAGAGCAAGAACCCGGAGCTCGCCAAGGGCTTCCTGAAGATCGCCATGAACGACAAGAACGAGGGCCTGATCGCCTCCTCGGGTCTCATCCCGAACAAGGTCGCGCTCAACAGCAAGGTCACCGGCGACTTCGCCAAGGCCGCCCTGCCGGCCTCGCTCAACGGTGCGACCACCCCGAACGTTCCGACCTGGACCAACGTCGAGAACGAGCCGAACCCGATCAAGGACTTCCTGACCTCGGCGCTGAACGGCGACTACGCCGCCGCGGCCAAGAAGGCCGACGACGAGATCGCGAAGCGTCTCAACCAGAAGCAGTAAGGCAGTCGAGCGGCGTCGCTCACCGGCTCCCGGCGGGGGGTCGGTGAGCGACGCCTTCCGTCGTGGTCGGGTTTGCAAGGAAGAGAGAACGATGGCTGCGCAGTCGGAACGGGTGCAGACACAGTCCCCGGAACCAACGAATTCCGTGGTGGCGTCGACAGACAAGTCCACCACCCCCGGTGCCGAGCGCACCCCGAGGAGGAGCGGCAGACCGTCGGACGGGCCCAGTGCGGCCTCCAGGTTCGCCCCCTACCTACTGCTGCTGCCGGCCATCGCGGCGACCCTCGTCCTGCTGGTCTGGCCGCTGATCGAGACGGTGGTGGTCTCGGCCCAGAACCTCAACAGGCGGCAGTTCATCCAGCACCTGACCGAGTGGACGGGCTTCTCCAACTACACCGATCAGCTGGGTAGTTCGGAGTTCTGGGCGATCACCCTGCGCACGGTGGTCTTCACGGTGGTCAACGTCGTGCTGATCATGGTGTTCGGCACGCTGGTCGGCCTGCTGCTCAACACCCTCGGCAAGCGGATGCGGCTGCTGCTCTCGGTCGGCCTGCTGCTGGCCTGGGCGATGCCGGTGGTCGCCGCGACCACCGTCTACACCTGGCTCTTCGACCAGAACTTCGGTGTCGTCAACTGGTTCCTGGACAAGCTGGGCTGGCACGCCATGGCCCACTTCAACTGGACCAGCGGCCAGTACTCCACCTTCTTCGTGATCATCCTGCTGATCGTGTGGCAGTCGGTCCCGTTCGTGGCGTTCAACATGTACGCGGGCCTGACCACGATCCCCAAGGAGCTCTACGAGGCCGCCCGGATGGACGGCGCCGGCTCGGGCAAGATCTGGACCTCGGTGATCTACCCGATCATGAAGCCCTTCCTCCTGGCCACGACCTTCCTTGAGGTCATCTGGGTGTTCAAGGCCTTCACCCAGGTCTACCTGATCAACAAGGGCGGACCGGACGGCCTGACCCGCACCCTGCCGGTGCACGCCTTCCTCGAAGGCATCGGGTCGCAGCACTTCGGTGTCGGCTCCGCGATCGCGGTGCTCACCATCGTGATGCTGGGCGCGCTGATGGCCTACTACTTCCGCATCATTCTCAAGCAGGAGGACGAGCTGTGAGGCGCTCGCTCATCGGACGCACCTGGCCGAACCTGATCGCGGTCGTCCTCTTCGTCTTCTTCATCTTCCCCGTCTACTGGATGTTCTCGACCGCGTTCAAGCAGAACAAGGACATCGTCAGCCGGGACCCCGTCTTCCTGCCGCTGAACGGCACGTTCGAGCACTTCGACCGGGCCGTGCACGTCCCGAACTTCTGGACGTACGTCAGCAACAGCCTGATCGTCACCGTCGGCGCGGTGCTCGGCTCGCTGGTGATCGCCACCCTGGCCGCCTTCGCGATCGCCCGGATGCGCTTCCGCGGCCGCAAGGGCTTCGTCCTGGTCGTGATGGCCGCCCAGATGGCGCCCTGGGAGGTCATGATCATCGCGGCCTACCTGATCGTCCGCGACAACGAGATGCTCAACAGCCTGGTGCCGCTGACCGCCTTCTACCTGATGATGGTGCTGCCCTTCACGATCTGGACGCTGCGCGGCTTCATCGCCGCCGTGCCCAAGGAGCTGGAGGAGTCGGCCATGGTGGACGGCTGCACCCGCACCCAGGCCTTCGTGAAGGTGATCTTCCCGCTGCTCGCCCCCGGCCTGATGTCGACCTCGCTGTTCGGCTTCATCACCGCGTGGAACGAGTTCCCGCTGGTCAACATGTTGAACAAGAACGAGACGGCGCAGACCCTCCCGGTCTGGCTCTCCTCGTTCCAGACCGCGTTCGGCACCGACTGGGGCGCGACCATGGCCGCGTCCACCCTCTTCGCCGTGCCGATCCTGATCCTGTTCATCTTCCTGCAGCGCAAGGCGGTCAACGGACTGACCGACGGCGCAGTGAAGGGCTGAGTCAACGTGAGCATCCTCGTTCCCACCGTGCCGGACAGCGACCAGCTGCACCGTGACGCCCTGACCGTCCTCCAGCCCGGCTTCGTCGGCACCGAGCCGCCGGAGTGGCTGCGCCGCCACCTCGCCGCGGGCCTCGGCTCGGTCGCGCTGTTCGACCGCAACGTGGTCGACCTCGACCAGCTGTCCGCGCTCACCGGTGCGCTGCGCGCCGAGAACCCCGACCTGCTGATCGCGATCGACGAGGAGAGCGGCGATGTCACCCGGCTGGAGGCGGGCTCCGGCTCGTCCTGGCCCGGCAACCTCGCGCTCGGCGCGATCGACGACCCGGCGCTGACCCGGGACGTCGCCCGCGAGCTGGGCCGGGCGCTGGCCGCGGCCGGCGTCAACTACAACTGGGCGCCCACCGCGGACGTCAACTCCAACCCGCGCAACCCGGTCATCGGGGTCCGCTCCTTCGGCGCCGACCCCGAGCTGTGCGCCCGGCACACCGCTGCCTGGGTGGAGGGCCTGCAGTCGGCCGGCGTGGCCGCCTGCTCCAAGCACTTCCCCGGCCACGGCGACACCGCGGTGGACTCGCACCACGGGCTGCCCGTCATCGACGTCGACCTGGACGTGCTGCGGGCCCGTGACCTGATCCCGTTCCAGGCGGCGATCGCGGCCGGCACCAAGGCCGTGATGACCGCCCACATCATGATCCCGGCGCTGGACCCGAAGCTGCCCGCCACCCTGAGCCCGGCCGTGCTGCGCGACCTGCTGCGCGCGGCCCCGGCCGACGGCGGCCTCGGCTACCAGGGCCTGATCGTCAGCGACGCGATCGAGATGGGCGCCATCGCCGACACCTTCGGGATGGGCGAGGGCACCGTACTGGCCCTGGCGGCCGGCGCGGACGCGATCTGCGTCGGCGGCGGGCTCGCCGACGAGGAGACCGTGCTGATGCTGCGCGACGCCATCGTGGCGGGCGTGCGCTCCGGCCGGCTCGCCGAGGAGCGGCTGGCGGACGCGGCCGCGCGGGTGCGGGCGCTGGGCAGCTGGGGCCGGATCGCGGCCCAGGGCGAGCGGGTCGAGCCGGACCTGGCGGTCGGTCTGCGGGCCGCGCGCCGGGCGCTCAGGGTGGTCCGGGCGCCGGGCCTGACCGTGCCGCCGGTGAGCGAGCGCCCGTACGTGGCCTCGTTCTCGGACGAGCCGAACATCGCCGTCGGCGACGTCACCCCGTGGGGTGTGGCGGGCATGCTGGCCGACCGCTTCCCCGGCACCCGCACCCGCGAGGTGTCGGCGGCCGACGCCGCGCCGGAGCTGCTGGACGCGCTGGTCGACGAGCTGCTGGCCGCCGCCGAGGGCCGCCGCCTGGTGCTGGTGGTCCGCGACGCGCACCGGCACGGGTGGATGGCCGCGGCGCTGGGCCGTCTGGTGGCGGCCCGGCCGGACGCCGCCGTGGTCGAGATGGGCCTGCCCCAGTCCGAGCCGGTCGGGGCGCTCCACATCGCCACCCACGGCGCCGCCCGGGTCTGCGGACTGGCGGCCGTGGAGGTCCTCACCGGGCAGCCGGGAGCGATCGGCTGAACCGTTCGACGAGACGTCACCGGCCGTGTCCGGTGGGCGTCGGCCCACGGGCCCGTCATGCGCATGTCGCATGACGGGCCCGTTCCGTTTCCCCGGCGTTGACCTGCGGGTTCGTCGAGTGACCGTGTTCCCTCAAGTGGGCCTTAAATCCACCTTAAGGCCCACTTAGGGTGACGGAACGACAACTGGCGGCCACGCGGTACAACAGCTCTGCAACGGCCGTCCCAAGGAGGGCTTTTGGTCGTTGACACCACCTATGGTCTAGGCCAGAGTCCAGTCATCCGGTTCGAGATTCAACCTCGCCGGATGTGGTATCGGCCCACCCCGAAGCTCTTCGCCGCCCCCTGTCCGGACTCTCCGCCGCGGGCGCCAATCACGCTGCCGGCGGGCAAGACGGCTCTACAACCCTCGGAGGACGGCGTGAAGAAGCGTCAGCTCATCTCGACGCTCGGGACCATGGCACTGGCAGTCGGTCTGACGGCCTGTTCCTCGACCGCGAAGCCGGCGGGCGACAGCGGCGCGGGCGGCTCCGCGGACCCGAAGGCCGCCGGCGGCACCGTCACCGTCTGGCTGATGGACGACGCCCAGAAGAACTGGCCGGACCTGGTCCAGCGGGTCAACGACGAGTTCGCGGCGAGGTACCCGAACGTCAGCCTCAAGCTCGTGTACCAGGGCTGGGCCGACAAGGTGGGCAAGCTCGACAAGGCCATCGCCGACGGCAACGCCCCCGACGTGGTCGAGCTGGGCAACACCGAGACCATGAAGTACGTGCTCTCCGGCGCGCTGGCCCCGGTGGACCGCAGCACCTTCGACAACTCCGACAGCTGGATCAAGGCGCTCGCCAACACCTGCACCTACCAGGACAAGCTCTGGTGCGTGCCCTACTACGCCGGCTCCCGGGTCGCCATCTACAACTCCGCCGCCTTCCAGCAGGCCACCGGCAGCGCCGACTTCCCGAAGACCGAGGCGGACCTGCTGGCCGCGCTGGACAAGGTCGCGGACCGCAACAAGGCCGACAAGACCTACTCCCCGCTCTACCTGCCCGGCCCGTACTGGTACGCCGCGATGAGCTACGTGGCCGCGTACGGCGGCAGCATCGCCAAGTTCGACAGCTCCGGCAACTGGCACGGCACCCTGCACGATCCCAAGTCCCAGCAGGGCGTCAGCCACTTCGTCGACCTGGTGCGCAAGTACAACAAGGGCGACCTGACGGTGAACGAGCAGAACCAGTTCGAGTCGATGGCCCGCGGGCACGCCGCGTCCTTCTACGGCAACGGCTACGAGGCGGCCAGCGTCACCGCCCCGGTCACCGGCGACCCGAGCCTCAAGGACGCCGTCAAGGTGGCCACCATGCCCGGCCCCGACGGCAAGCCGCTGCCGACCTTCATCGGCGGCTCCGACCTCGCCGTCACCGCCAAGTCCCAGCAGGTGGCGCTGGCCACCGACTGGATCCGGATGTTCACCAGCACCAAGTCCGAGCAGGCGCTGGCCGACAAGGACATCCTGCCGAACAACCTGACCCAGCTGAACCCGCTGAAGAACAAGCCGACCACCGCCGCCGCGGCCAACGCCGTCCCGGACGCCTGGTTCACCCCGCTGGCCCCCGGCTGGGCCGCGGTCGAGAAGCAGAAGGTCATCCCGGACATGCTGACCGCGATCCTCAAGGGGAAGTCGGTGGACCAGGCCACCAAGGAGGCCGACGCCGCGATCGACCAGCTGATCAACAAGGCGTCCTGACCTTCCGTCGCGCCCGCGGCCACGCGCCCCTCCCGACCGTGCGGGCGCGTGCCGCGGGCGTGCGCCGCTGGGGCGCGCCGGGTGCGCGCGGGCGTGCGGACGGAGGTGCCCGGCGGCAGGTGCGACCGTAGGATTGCCGCACGAAGGACCGCAGCGAGTGTGCGGACTCGCCGCCGTGGAGGTCCCCGCCGGGCAGCCGCCCGAGCGGGGTCGAACCGTCTCATCGGAGGCAGACCCAGATGTCCGACCCGCAGACTGTTTCCGTCCCCGGCCGGATCATGGCGGCGGAGATGGCCGAGCAGCCGGCCGTCCTCCGGCGCATCCTCGACGAGGGCGCCCCGAAGATCCGCGAGGTCGCCGCGCAGATCGCCGCCCGCAACCCGCGCTTCGTCCTGCTCACCGCGCGCGGCACGTCCGACAACGCCGCGCTGTACGCCAAGTACCTGATCGAGATCCTGCTCGGCAAGCCGGCCGGCCTGACCTCGATGTCCACCACCACCGCGTACGGCGCCAAGCCGGACCTCACCGACGTCCTGGTCGTCACCGTCAGCCAGTCCGGCGGCTCGCCCGACCTGGTGGCCTCCACCAAGGCGGCCCGCGAGGCCGGCGCCATCACGCTCGCGGTGACCAACAACGCCGCCTCGCCGCTGGCCGAGGTCTCCGAGTTCCACATCGACGTGCTGGCCGGCCCGGAGAAGGCGCTGCCGGCCACCAAGACCTACACCGCCGAACTGCTGGCGCTCTACCTGCTGGTCGAGGGCCTCGCGGAGGCATGGGGGTACCCCGGGCCGAGGACCGGGGGAGGCTCGGCCGCCGAGGAGCTGCCGGGCCTGGCCGCCGGGGTGCTGGCCCGCAAGGCGGAGGTGAAGGCGCTGGCCGAGCGCTACCGCTTCGCCCAGCGCCTGGTCATCACCTCGCGCGGCTACGGCTACCCGACCGCCCGCGAGGCGGCGCTCAAGCTGATGGAGACCACCTACATCCCGGCCACCCCGTTCTCCGGCGCCGACCTGCTGCACGGCCCGCTGGCCATGGTGGACAACGTCTCGCCGGTCATCGCGATCGTCCCGGACGGCAAGGGCGGCGAGGCCCTCCAGCCGGTGCTGGACCGGCTGCGCGGGCGCGGCGCGGACCTGATGGTGGTCGGCCAGCAGGCGCAGGTGGAGGCCGCCTCGGCGGGCTTCGCGCTGCCGGCCGGCGTGCCGGAGGAGGTGCAGCCGATCCTGGAGATCCTGCCGCTGCAACTGCTGGCCTACGAGATCACCATCGCCCGCGGCCAGGACCCGGATGCCCCGCGCGCCCTGGCGAAGGTCACCGAGACCAGGTAGGTCCCCCCGCGGACGCGATTCGGCCCCGGTCCACAGGCTGTGGACCGGGGCCGAATCGCTGAGCGGCCGGACGTGGTTCAGGGGGGCCGAAAACACTACGGGCCACGGCGCCGACACGGGACCCTCAACCCATGCGGCACCGCAGCCCGGAGCTGTCGTCGGGCACCGGATCCGGTCGAGAACTGTGCGGGGTCCTCGATCGTCGGCGTCCGACCGAGGAGGGGCCGCGCGCGGTCAGGGCAGTTGCGCGGGGGCCTCTCCTTGGTGCTCTTTCATTGTGGACTAGACCAATCTCGGTTGTCCAGGCCTCTCGGAAAATTGGTCTAAACAACTCCGGAGGGTGCGCGGGAGGGTGCACGGAAGGCGGTGGGGGAGGGGGTACGGAAGGGCGTGCGGCAGGGTCCCGCGGGGCCCGCCCACCGGTCCGCCGCGCCCCGCCCGGACCGGCGGCGCTACCCTCGCCATGTGCCCTCGCTGAACGAACTCGTCCGCCGCCACACCACCCTCACCGGGGCCGATGTGGAATGGCTCCACCACCTGGTCTCGGAGTGGCAACTGCTCTCCGACCTCTCCTTCGCCGACCTGGTGCTGTGGATCCCCACCTGGGACGGCATCCGCTACGTCTCGGTGGCGCAGATGCGGCCCAACACCGGGCCCACCTCCTACCAGGACGACATGGTCGGCCACCTCGTCCCGCGCGGCCGCCGTCCGCTGCTGGACGCCGCCTTCGACGAGGGCCGGATCGTGCGCGAGGGCGACCCGGAGTGGCGCGAGGAGGTCCCGGTCCGGGTCGAGTCGATCCCGGTCCGGCGCGAGGGCAAGGTGCTGGGCGTGATCGCGCGCAACACCAACCTGCTGACCGTGCGGACCCCGAGCCGGCTGGAGCTCACCTACCTCCAGAGCGCCTCCGACCTGGCCCAGATGATCGCGGCCGGCTCCTTCCCCTACCCCAACGTCGAGCAGGCCGACATGGACGCCGCCCCCCGGGTCGGCGACGGCCTGATCCGGCTGGACGCGGACGGCATCGTCACCTACGCCAGCCCCAACGCCCTCTCCGCCTACCACCGCCTCGGCCTCACCACCGACCTGGTCGGCAGCCACCTCGGCCGGGCCACCGCCGATCTCGCCCCGCCGTCCCGCTCGGCCGTCCACGAGGCGCTGGTGAAGCTGGCGAGCGGCTGGGCGCCCCGGCAGACCGAGGTGGAGGCGCAGGGGGGAGTGGTGACCCTGCGGGCGATCCCGCTCAAGCCCAAGGGCACCCTGACCGGTTCGCTGGTGCTCTGCCGGGACGTCACCGAGCTGCGCCGCCGCGACCGCGAGCTGATGACCAAGGACGCCACCATCCGGGAGATCCACCACCGGGTGAAGAACAACCTCCAGACCGTCGCGGCCCTGCTGCGGCTGCAGTCCCGCCGGATGGAGTCGGAGTCCGGCCGGGCCGCACTGGACGAGGCGGTGCGCCGGGTCGGCTCGATCGCGATCGTGCACGAGACGCTCTCCCAGGCGCTGGACGAGCAGGTGGCCTTCGACGAGATCGCCGACCGGGTGCTGGCGATGGTGATGGAGCTGTCCCAGGACGGCCGGGTGGCGACCCGGCGCACCGGCAGCTTCGGCATCCTGTCCGCCGAGGTGGCCACCCCGCTGTCGATGGTGCTGACCGAGCTGCTCCAGAACGCCCTTGAACACGCGTTCGGGCCAACCGCCTCCGGGAACCTGGAGGTCAGTGCCCTGCGCGGGCGGGCGCCGGCGACCGGCGCGGGCTGGTCGGAGAGCTGGAACGGCGGCGCCCGGCCGGAGGAGTACCTGCTGATCACGGTGCAGGACGACGGCCGCGGCATGCCGGAGGGCTTCGACCCGAAGACGGCGGGCAACCTCGGGCTGCAGATCGTCCGGACGCTGGCCACCGGTGAGCTGGGCGGCACCTTCGACATGGTGGCCGGCCCGGACGGCGGGACCAAGGTGGTCCTGGAGATCCCGGTCCGCTGAGGCCCGGTGCGCGAAGGTGTGTGGCGGGGGCGCGTGCTCGGATCAAGCGCCGGGTCCGCGCTCCGCACTCCGGAGTGCGGAACCAGAGCGTGGGGCCGGACGCGCAACCGGGGCGCCGAGTCGGGGCGCGCAACCGGGGTGCGGAAACAGAAACGAGGCCCTGTCGACCGGGGGGGGTGGGTCGACAGGGCCTCTCAACCCGTTCCGGCCGTCGGGGGGAGTCGGCCGGAGCGGGGGCTCTGGGTGGTGCGACACCTCGCCGGTGCGTTGCACACGGTGAGCGCCACAGCTCCACGATATTGCTCTCAGTGAACAGTATCAAGTGTCTGGGCGGGTCCGGTGTCGCGGGACCCGGCAGGGCAAGGTCCTTTGTGCGGAAGGCTTCACCAGGAGGTGCAGGGAAGCCTTTGATCATGTGTCGATCGGTACTGCGGTCACTGCTGGTGCTACGGCGTGTGATCGCTGGGCGATCAGGCGGTGCGGGCCCGGTTGCGGGCGGCGCGGCGCTTCATCGCGCGACGCTCGTCCTCGCTCATGCCGCCCCAGACGCCGGCGTCCTGGCCGGTCTCAAGCGCCCACTGGAGGCACTGCTCCATCACCGGACAGCGGCGGCACACGGCCTTGGCTTCCTCGATCTGCAGCAGAGCAGGACCGGTGTTCCCGATCGGGAAGAACAGCTCCGGGTCCTCTTCGCGGCAGACAGCGCGGTGGCGCCAGTCCATGGTCGTCCAACTCCTCCTGCCGCGGGGGGTGGCCCGATCGGCACAATCGAATGGCTTGTGAATGTGAACGCTTTCACGAATCCCGCAACAGCAAAAGAGACCAAAGGCCCGTCGGGCCCGGGTGGTCTGTGCTGGGGGGGATTCGGCGATTCGAGGGACACCCCGCGGTCGGCGCTCCTGTGGTTCCGGAGTTGCCGTCGCTGCGATGTGTCCCGATCGCCATGTAGAGGTTCGCAAACCTCGGGCTCGGATACAACCCCCTTCGGGGAGGAATTTTGGATTCTTCGGTGTCGCCTAGCTCACAGCCAGTACTTCTATGGAGTGAAGGGGGCTTGTGCGTTCGAGAAGAAGGAGGAACCCCCCTTCCAGTCACACAATCACACGCAGTGCCCGCCGTACGCCTGTGAAACTGACGCGACTCCTGTCTCCAAGATGGTCCCCGTCGACCTGGAACGGCGCCGGTTCCTCCGAAACCAAGGTGAAGTGTCTGACGTCGTGATAGGAGACGACGTGCTTCCCGGAAGGGCCCATCGGAGGGGCGCCGTCACCCGAAGGCGCGTACGACCGCAGGATCTGACGGACCGTTCGAGCCGTGCCGAACGTCGTCATCCGGGTGATGCCGAAGACGTCCAGATCCGTGTCGAAGGAGGCGAGCGGTGAGGGGTAGACCGGCCGGTTGCCGAGGAAGGTCCAGGGCGAGGTGTTGCTGACTATCGACAGCACCAGGCCCGGAACCCGCTCGCGGCCCGGCATTTCCAGGGAGATCGGGCCGGAGCGGCGCTGCTCACGCTGGGTGAAGTAGTGCCGCAGGGCCTGGCCGACGTACAGGGCGTGGGTGGACTTGCGCCCGGCCCGGCGCTGCTCCTCGACCCGGCCGACCACGCCGGCGTCGAAGCCGAGGCCGGCGGTGAAGGTGAACCAGCGGTCCGGCAGACCGTCGGTCATCGCCTTGCCCAGCCCGATCGGCCGCTCCCGGCCGTGCTCCAGCGCGTCCAGCAGGGCGCCGGTCGCCTCGACCGGGTCGTTGGGCAGGCCCAGCGCGCGGGCGAACACATTGGTCGAACCGCCCGGCACCACGGCCAGTCGCGGGACCTTCTCGCCCGGGCCGTGCGCCAGCAGCCCGTTCACCACCTCGTTGACGGTGCCGTCCCCGCCCAGCGCCACCACCAGGTCGACCGTGCCGTCCTCCGCCGCCCCGCGGGCCAGGTCGCGCGCGTGGCCCCGGTACTGGGTCTCGGCGACCTCCAGCTTGAGATCGCTGCGCAGGGCGTGGATCAGGACGTCCCTGGTCCGGCCACTGGTGGTGGTGGCCTTGTGGTTCACGACCAGGAGAGCGCGCATGGGGAAAGCCTACGGGTCGGTACGGACCGACCGGCGGCTACCCTGCTGGAGTGACCGCAGAAACCTCCGCACCCGCACCCACGGCCGGCGCCGGCCGACCGGCCTCCCTGACCCTGGGCGCCGCCATCACGGCCCTGGAGGGCATCGCGCTGGCCGTCGTCGGCGTCCTGGACATGGTGGCCGCAGTGTCCGGCCAGGCCAAGCAGCTGGCCCTCAACGAGTTCGGCGGAGCGGTCATCGTGCTGCTCGGCGTGCTGCCGGTGCTGGCCGCCCTCGCACTGCTCAAGGAGCGCCGCTGGGGCCGCAGCCCGGCGGTGCTGACCAACTCGATCTGCCTGCCGGTCGCCTACTACATGTTCGAGAGCGGCGGCACGGCGATCGCGTTCGGCGTGCTGATCGGCGTGCTCGGCCTGGTGGGCATCGGCTGCCTGCTGAACCCGAAGTCGACGGCGGCCCTGTACGCCCCGTCCGAGGACTAGGGGCGTACAGGGCCGGGGGTCGCAGGGCAGGGGATCGGACGGCCGCCGAGCCGGAGCTGAGCGGCCGTCAGTCCTACTCCTCCACCAGGAGCTTCTCCCGCAGCTGGGCCAAGGTCCGGGCGAGCAGCCGGGACACGTGCATCTGGGAGATCCCCACCTCGGCGGCGATCTGCGACTGGGTCATGTTCCGGAAGAACCGCAGCACCAGGATCTTCTGCTCCCGAGGCGGCAGTTGGGCCAGCAGCGGCTTGAGCGACTCGCGGTACTCGACGCCCTCCAGCGCCTCGTCGGTCGCGCCCAGGGTGTCCGCGACGGCCGGCGACTCGTCGTCGCTGTCCGGCACGTCCAGCGAGAGCGTGGAGTACGCGTTGGCGGACTCCAGGCCCTCCAGGACATCCTCCTCCGAGATCCCCAGGTGCTCGGCCAGCTCGTGCACCGTGGGGGAGCGGCCGTGCCGCTGGGAGAGCTCGCTGGTCGCCGTGGTGAGCGACAGCCGCAGCTCCTGGAGGCGGCGCGGGACCCGCACCGCCCAGCCCTTGTCGCGGAAGTGCCGCTTGATCTCCCCGACGATGGTCGGCGTCGCGTAGGTGGAGAACTCGACCCCGCGCTCGTGGTCGAAGCGGTCCACGGACTTGATCAGGCCGATGGTGGCGACCTGGGTCAGGTCGTCCAGCGGCTCGCCCCGGTTGCGGAAGCGCCGGGCCAGGTGCTCGACCAGCGGGATGTGCATCCGCACCAGCTGGTTGCGCAACTCGACCCGCTCCGGGGAGCCCTCGGGCAGTACGGACAGCCGGACGAACAGCGCGCGGGCGGCCTCCCGGTCCGGGGCGCCGGTGCGGTGCGAGCCCTGGGCGGGCACGGCGCTGTGCGGCTCGGCCTCGACCGCCGGGTCCGTCTCGCCCGCCGGGTCCGGCGGGGGCACGGAGGCAGGCGTCGGCTCGGACGTCGGCTCGGTGGGGTGGCTCATCCGCTGGGCGTCCTTCGGGTGCGCTTCGTCGTTGGCGGCGAGGCCGGGAACGCTCGCCTGGGTCGGTACGGCGGGTCCCGCCGTCGCGAGGCCGGTACGGTCCAGATCACTCACGGCCATTCCCCCGTTCCGTTCCGGGAGCACCGGGGCCGGTGGCCCCGGAATCGTCTCGTTGGTCGTACCGCGTGGGTGGCGGTACCGGGAGCCGTCCGTCGGAACCCCGGTCGGGGGAGCGGCGGACGGCCCTTGCGCGGGTGGTGCTCGGTGCTGCTCGGTCGTGCGGTTCGGTCCGGCGCCCGGCTAGTGGGCGGGGGACCCGCCGCGCTTCTTGTTCAGGCTGATCGACACGGTCTTGTCCGCGCCGACCGAGGAGTCGACCTCGCCGGCCAGGGCGGAGAGCACCGTCCAGGCGAAGGTGTCCCGCTCGGGGGCCTTGCCGTCGGTGGTCGGGGCCGAGACGGTGACCTTCAACGAGTCGCCGACCAGCCGGAACTCGCAGGACAGTACGGACCCGGGCACCGCCTGCTGGAGCAGGATGGCGCAGGCCTCGTCGACCGCGATCCGCAGATCCTCGATCTCGTCGAGCGTGAAGTCCAGCCGGGCCGCCAACCCGGCCGTCGCTGTTCGCAGGACGGAGAGGTAGGCCCCCGCTGCGGGCAGCCGGACCTCCACGAAGTCCTGAACACCGAGATCGCCGTCGATCTGGGACACCCTTGCCTCCTGGGTGGCGCGCTGTGCTTTCTTGGTACCCCGCTTGTTACCGCTTGCTACCCCCGAAGGGGGCCCGGCGTCACGCATCCACCATCGCTCTGCCTTCCGCACCCCGGTTCGGGAGTTACTCATGGTAAGGCATTGCGACGCAGGGTGGCAGACCCTTTCGCCGGTCTCCGGACGGCCGTTCAGCGCCGCCCGGCTTCGGCCAGGGCCTCGCCGGTGAGCCGGTAGACCGTCCACTCGTCCATCGGCACCGCGCCGATCGCCTTGTAGAAGTCGATCGAGGGCTGGTTCCAGTCCAGGACCGACCACTCGACCCGGGAGTAGCCGCGCTCGACGGCGATCCGGGCGAGCTCCAGCAGCAGCGCCTTGCCGTGGCCGCCGCCGCGCGCCTGCGGACGGACGTACAGGTCCTCCAGGTAGATCCCGTGGGTGCCGCGCCAGGTCGAGAAGTTGCGGAACCACACCGCGAAGCCGACCGGCTCGCCGGTGGCGTCGTCCTCGGCGATCAGCCCGAACAGGGCCGGGTTCTCGCCGAACAGGGCGTCGTGCAGCTGCTCCTCGGTGGCCTTCGCCTCGTGCAGGGCCTGCTCGTAGTCCGCGAGTTCGCGGATCATGGCGTGGATGACGGGAACGTCGGTGGCGACGGCGGTGCGGATCATGCCTGTGAGCCTACTGCTCGGGACCCGTCTCGTCCCAGGCCTGGACGGAGGTCTGGTCGACGATCCGGCCGTCCCGCAGCACGGCCATCGAGGACATCAGCACCCGGACGCCGTCGGGGTACCGGCAGGACTCCAGGAAGGCGGCGTGGTCGCCCTGGACCACCACCTGTTCCAGCTTGTGGGTCATCTCGCGGCCGTAGACGTCGTCCAGCATGGCGCCGATCTCCTCCCGGCCGTGCATCACCAGGGGGTGGCTGGGCTGGGTCTTGCGATCGACCATGCGCAGTTCGGCGTCCTGCGCGTAGAGCGCCAGGAGGGTCTCGGCGTCGCAGCGCTCGATGCCCTCGCGCAGGGCGCGGGTGTCGAAGGCGCCGGGGGCCGCCATCGTGGTCATGATCTCGCTCCTCCGGTCGGGTTCCGTCGGCTCGTACCTTGAGCGTACGCCCGCGGCCACCGCCCCGGAGGAGCGGACCGGGGGTCGTCAGCGGGCCGGCACGGTACGCAGGTACTCGGCCAGCGCGCCGACCGCTGCCGGGTTGCGCGGGCTCTCCACCAGGTCGACGTAGTCCATGACGAAGATCCGGTCGTTCCTGACCGCGGAGACGTTGGCCAGCGGCGGGAAGGACTTCAGGAACTTCCGCTTCTCCTCGGCCCCGGGCGTCGCGTAGTCGTTGATCACGATCACCTCCGGGTCGCGTTGCACCACGCCCTCCCAGCCGGCCGTGACCCAGGTGTCGGCGAGGTCGCCCATGATGTTGCTCCCGCCGGCCTTGGCGATGATCTCGTTGGCGGCGGCGAACTTCCCGGCGGTGTACGGCTTGTCCTGCCCGCTGTCGTACAGGAAGACGGACGGGCGGCGCTCGGGCTGCGGGACGGCGGCGATCTGCGCCTTGAAGTCCGCGATCAGCCGGTCGGAGCGGTCCTCGACGTCGAAGATCTCGCCGAGGTTGGCCAGGTCGGTGTAGAGGGCCTCCAGCGGGTCCATCACGCCGCGCTCGGTGCCCTTGCCGCTGCGGCAGGACTCGCTGAGCACGTACGAGTCGACGCCGAGCGCCTTGAAGGCCTGCGGGGTGACGCCGGCGCCCTCGTCGAAGCCGTAGTGCCAGCCGGCGAGGACCAGGTCGGCCCGGGCGTCCAGGGCGATCTCCTTGGTGAGCACCTTCTTGGAGAGCCAGGTGGTCTGCTGGTAGCCGTCCTTCCAGGCCACCTTGTCGATCCGGCCCTTGTCGTCGGGCATCACGTAGCCGGCCATCCGGTCGGCGAGGCCGAGGGAGAGCATCAGCTCGGTGATGTTGACGTCGTTGGTCACCACCCGGGCGGGCTTCCGCGCGAAGGTGAGCTTCTGCCCGCAGTTGTCCACCGTCACCGGGTAGTGGGCGGAGGCGGTGGCGGCCTCCTTCGGGGCGATCTCGGCGCCGCAGGCGGTGAGCCCGAGGACGAGCAGGGCGGCGGTGGCAACGGCCTTGGTGCGCAAGGTGGTTCCTCTGGGCAGGCGGGACGGGTCAGGAGGAGGGGGCGAGCCGGTCGAACAGCAGCTGGAGGGCGCCGGTCTCCGGGTGCCGTACCGGGGTGGCGCGGACGCCGAACACCTCGGCCAGCAGGGCGGGGCGGAGCACCTCGTGGGGCGGGCCGGAGGCGACGATCCGCCCGGCCCGCAGCACGTAGACCAGGTCGCAGTGGCCGGCCGCCAGGTTGAGGTCGTGCAGCGCGGTGAGCACCGTCGGGCCGGCCTCGCGGGCGAGCGCCAGCACCTCCAGCTGGTGGGCGATGTCGAGGTGGTTGGTGGGTTCGTCCAGCACCAGCAGGCGCGGCTCCTGGACCAGCGCGCGGGCGAACAGCACCCGCTGCTTCTCGCCCCCGGACAGGCTCAGGAAGCCGCGCTCGGCGAGGTGCCCGGCCCGGACCTTGCGCAGCGCCCCGGCGCAGCGCTCCGCGTCCCCGTCGGCCGGGGCGCCGAAGCCGCGGCGGTGCGGCAGCCGGCCCATGGCGACCACCTCGGCGACGGTGAAGTCGAACTCGGCGGAGTGCTCCTGGGTCAGCGCGGCCACCCGGCGGGCCGTGTCGCGGGCGCTCAGGGCGTGCAGGTCGTCGCCGGCCAGCCGGACCACGCCGCCGGCCGGCTTCAGCACCCGGTAGACGCAGCGCAGCAGGGTCGACTTGCCGCTGCCGTTCGGGCCGACCAGTCCGACCACCTGCCCGGCGGAGGCCGCCAGGGTCACCTCGTGGACCAGCCGGGTGCCGGCCAGCTCCACCGAGACGGCGTCGACGGCGAGGTCCTGGGCCCGCGCCGGGGTGGGCGCGGCCGGGTCGGCCGGGCCGGTCGCCGTGGTCACGTCGGTCACCGGGTTCCTCCGAGGGCCTGGCCGCGGCGGCGCATCATCAGCAGGAAGGCGGGCACGCCGAGCACCGCGGTGAACACCCCGACGGGCAGTTCGGCGGGTGCCAGCAGGGTGCGCGAGGCGATGTCCACCCAGACCAGCAGCAGTGCCCCGGCGAGCGGCGCGATCACCAGCACCCGGCGGTGCCCGGCGCCGACCAGCATCCGTGCCAGGTGCGGCACCAGCAGCCCGACGAAGCCGATCGCCCCGCTGACCGCGACCACGGTGCCGGTGACGGCGGCGGTCACCACGAACAGCTCGCGGCGCAGCCGGTCCGGGTCCACGCCGAGCGAGGCGGAGGTCTCGTCGCCCATGGCGAGCGCGTCCAGCCGCCCGGCGGCGCAGGCCAGGTACGCGAGGCCGGCCACCACCGTGACGGCGGCGATCGGCACCTTGCCCCAGGTGGCGCCGCCGAGGCTGCCGAGCAGCCACATCATGGCGTCCCGGGCGGCCTCGCCGCGGTCGGCGGCGAAGACCATCAGGGTGGTGGCGGCGGAGAAGCCGTAGGACAGCGCGGTGCCGGTGAGCACCAGGCGCAGCGGGGTGAGTCCGTACGCGGTGCGGGCGGCGAGGTAGACGAGCGTCATGGCGGCCAGCGCGGAGCCGAAGGCGGAGGCGGAGATCGCCCACACCCCGAGCGAGGCGAAGGCGCCGAAGAGCAGGACGGCGTTGGCACCGACGGCCGCGCCGGAGGAGATGCCGAGCACGAAGGGGTCGGCCAGCGCGTTGCGCACCAGGGCCTGGACGGCGACCCCGCAGGCGGCGAGGCCGGCGCCGACGACGGCGGCCAGCACGGTGCGCGGCAGCCGGATCTCCCAGACGATCGCGTACGCGGCCGCCTCGCCCGCGTCCAGCCGTCCGCCCGTCAGCCCGGCGCCCAGCAGCCGCAGCACCCGGGGCAGGCCGAGTCCGGAGGAGCCGAGGGCGACCCCGCAGAGCAGCGACAGCAGCAGGGCGGCGACGAGGCCGGCGGCGAGCGGGACGACGGGTATTCGACGGGTGGGCGGGCCGACTGCACGGTCCACGACTGCACGGTCCACGGGTGCGCCTTGCCTCGGGCCGCGGGTGCGCCGGGGCGGGCGCCGGCCGAAGGCGTGCCGCGGCGCCGTTCCCCTCGCAGTCCGCGGCGAGTTGTCGGGAGTTCAGCGGCCGGGGGCGATCGGGCTGGCGCGGGCCGTACGGGTTGGTACGGGCCGTGCTCACCGTTGCGGGTCAGCGCCGGATTCACACCGGACTTCCCCCTCGGACGCCCTGGCAGCATAACAGCCACTCAGGGCAGGCAACCCTTACCGGCCCTGGGCGGGCCGGGAACGCGCGACCGCCCCCGTCCGGCGGTGCGGACGGGGGCGGTCGGGTGGCGACGCGTCAGGCTCAGGCCTGCTTGGTCTCCCAGAAGATCTTGTCGACCTCGGCGATCAGGTCCAGCAGGGCCTGGCCGGTGGCCGGGTCGGTGGACGCCTTGGCGGCCGAGGCGGCCTTCAGGGTGTCGTTGATCAGCTGGTGCAGCTGCGGGTACTTCTCGAAGTGCGGGGCCTTGAAGTAGTCGCTCCACAGCACCGAGATGTGGTGCTTGACGGCCTCGGCGCGCTGCTCCTTGATGATGATGGCGCGGGCGCGGAAGTGCGGGTCCTCGTTGGCCTGGTACTTCTCCTGGGTGGCCTTGACCGACTCGGCCTCCAGCTTGGCCTGCGCCGGGTCGTACACGCCGCAGGGCAGGTCGCAGTGGGCGTGGGCGGTGGCGCGAGGTGCAAACAGACGAGAGAACATGGGAGTCCTTCCTTAGATCGTCTTCCCGCGCCCGAGATTACCCTTCCGGCCTCGCCGTTTCGCGATCGGGCGGCGGGCCTAGGGCAAAAGACGGACCAGGAACCGGGGTAATCCGGACATCGGACCGGTGACGGTCCGTACGGCAGACTGGGGGCGGGCGGAGCAGGAGGAGGAGTCGTGGCGCGGAGCACGCGACCGCAGGGCGCCGGGGCCGGGGGGCCGGACCGGGGCGGCGCGCTGCCGTTCGGACTGGTCGACGTGGCGGGGCCGTCGATGGTCCCGACCCTGCGCGAGGGCGACCAGCTGCTGGTCCGCTACGGCGCGCCGATCCGGCCGGGCGCGGTGGTGGTCTTCCGGCACCCCTTCCAGCAGGACCTGCTGGTGGTGAAGCGGGCCGCCGAGCGCCGGGCCACGGGCTGGTGGCTGCTCTCCGACAACCGCCCGGTGGACAGCGACAGCCGCAGCTACGGCGCCGTGCCGGACGAGCTGGTGCTCGGCCGGGTGCTGCTGCGGCTGCGCCCGAGCCCGGTCTGGCTGGCGCCGGGGCGCCGGCTGGAGCGGCTGCTGCTCACCCCGCGGCTGGCCCGGGTGCCGGGCCTCGCCCGCCGGCTCGGCGCCTGGGTGGAGGACGTCTAGGATCCGCCCCGGGCCGCCGCCTCCGCCTCCTGGCGCTTGCGGGCCCGGTAGGCGGCCACGTTGGCGCGGGTCGCGCAGCGGTCCGAGCAGTAGCGGCGGGAGCGGTTGGTCGAGGTGTCCAGGTAGGCGTTGCGGCAGGGCGCGGCCTGGCAGATGCCGAGCCGGTCGGCGCCCAGCTCGGTCAGGTGGACGGCCAGGCCCATGCAGGCGACCGCGGTGAAGTGCGCGGTGGCGGTGGGGGAGTTGTCGGCCAGGTGCAGGTGCCAGCGCGGTCGTCCGGCGTCGTCCAGGTAGTCGTGCCCGGAGACCAGCGGGCTGACCGGGTACTCCATCAGCAGGCTGTTCAGCAGGTCGACGCCGCGGATCTCGTCCCCCTCCGCGGCGGCCTCGAAGACCCCGCGCAGCCGGGTCCGCACCGCCCGCAGCCGGGGCAGGTCGGACTCGTCGGCGAGCGCGGCGGCCCGCGCGGAGTCGGAGAACAGGCCGCGCACGGCCTCCACGGAGGTCAGCGTGTCGGTGCCGCGCTCGGGCTCCTCGGTGTTCACCAGCCGAACGGCGAGATCGGCGTAGGCGGCGAGCTCCACAGGGGTCCTTCCAGGTTCGGTAACGGGCTGACTGCCTCCAGCCTATTACCTGGGCGGAGCTCCGGCCTCTTTTCCCCGGCGGGAGGGCGTCGGCGCCCGGCAGGAGTGGCCTGCCGGGCGCCGACGGTACGGGCTCAGAGCACCTTGGACAGGAAGGCCCTGGTGCGCTCGTGCTGGGGATTGGTGAGCACCTCGCGGGGGTTGCCGGACTCGACCACCACACCGCCGTCCATGAACACCAGCGCGTCGCCGACCTCGCGGGCGAAACCCATCTCGTGGGTGACGACCACCATGGTCATGCCCTCCTCGGCGAGGCCGCGCATGACGTCCAGGACGTCGCCGACCAGCTCCGGGTCGAGCGCGGAGGTCGGCTCGTCGAAGAGCATCAGCTTGGGCTTCATGGCCAGCGCGCGGGCGATCGCCACGCGCTGCTGCTGGCCGCCGGAGAGCTGCGAGGGGTAGTTCTTCGCCTTGTCGGCGAGGCCGACCCGCTCCAGCAGGACCATGCCGCGCTCGCGGGCGTCGGCCCTGCTCTCGCCCTTGACCTGGACCGGCGCCTCCATGACGTTCTCGACGGCGGTCATGTGCGGGAACAGGTTGAAGCGCTGGAAGACCATGCCGATGTCGCGCCGCTTGAGGGCGACCTCGCGGTCCTTGAGCTCGTGCAGCCGGTCGCCCTTCTGCTGGTAGCCGACCAGCTCGCCGTCCACCCAGAGGCGGCCGCCGTTGATCTTCTCCAGGTGGTTGATGCACCGCAGGAAGGTCGACTTGCCGGAGCCGGAGGGGCCGATCAGGCAGAACACCTCGCCCTTCGCCACCTCCAGGTCGATGCCCTTGAGCACCTCGACCGGGCCGTAGGACTTGTGCACGCTCTCGGCGCGGACCATGGGCTCGGCCGGGGCCGCGGCGTCGGCGGGGGTCTTGGTCAGATCGGTCATACGTGACCACCTCCCTCGATCCCCGGGACGACGTCGGCGGTCGTCCTCGGGGCGGGCTTCCCGGCGAACAGGCCCCGCAGTCGCTGCAGCGGGGTGGGCGGGAGGGTGCGGTTGGAGCCTCGGGCGTAGTGGCGCTCGATGTAGTACTGGCCGATGGTCAGCACCGAGGTGAAGAACAGGTACCAGAGGCTGACCACGATCAGCAGCGGGATGTTCTGGTAGTTCCGGGAGTAGATGACCTGGCCGGCCCGGAAGATCTCCTCCAGGGAGATCACGGAGACCAGCGAGGTGGTCTTGAGCATCGAGATGGTCTCGTTGCCGGTCGGCGGGATGATCACCCGCATGGCCTGCGGCAGGACGATCCGGCGCATGGTCTGGAACCGGCTCATGCCGAGCGCGTGCGCGGCCTCGCTCTGGCCCTCGTCCACCGACTGGATGCCGCCGCGGACGATCTCCGCCATGTAGGCGGCCTCGTTGAGGCCGAGGCCCAGCAGTGCGGCGACGAAGGTCGGGATCAGCACGTTGGTCTGCTCGGACCAGAACTCGGGCCCCCACGGGACGCCGATCGACAGCTTGGCCCAGATCAGGCCGAGGAAGTTCCAGAACACCAGCTGCACCAGCACCGGGGTGCCGCGGAAGATCCAGATGTAGACCCACGCGACGCCGGCCAGCAGCGGGTTCGGGGACAGGCGCATCACCGCGAGGATGATGCCGCCGACCACACCCATGAGCATGGCGAGCACGGTCAGTTCCAGCGTCACCAGCAGGCCGTGCATGATGCTGTCGTGGAACAGGTACTGACCGACGATGTCCCACTTGAAAGCGGGGTTGGTGAGGAGGGCGCTCAGCAGCATCGCCGCGAGCAGGGCGATGACGACGGCGCCCGCCCAGCGTCCGGGGTGGCGGACGGGGACGGCCTTGATGATGTCAGGCCGCCCCTTCTCCGCCGTCCCCTTGTCCAAAGAGTTCACGGTGTGGCCTCGGGGGAGAAGATGGAGCGTACGAGGGTCAGCTGACGGCACCGTTGACGGCCGACGTGGAGATGGCGCCGGCCTCGACGCCCCACTTGGTGAGGATCTGCTTGTAGGTGCCGTCGTCGATCAGCGACTGGACGGCGCCCTGGACGGCCGGGGTCAGCTTGGAGCCCTTGGCCAGGGCGACACCGTAGGGGGCCGTGCCGTAGGTCTCGCCGACCTTCTCCAGCTGGCCGCCGGACTGCTTGATCGCGTAGTCGATCACCTGGGAGTCGGCCATCATCGCCTGGTCGCGCCCGGACACCACGGCGTTGGTGACGTCCGTCTGGAGGTCGAACTTGTCGCCCCCGTTCGGGATGCCCGGCTTGCCGGCCTTGGCGCAGTCCGGGTCGCGGGTGTCCTTGATCTCGTCGGCCTGGGTGGTGCCGGTCTGGACGGCGATCTTCTTGCCGCAGAGGTCCTTCGGGTCGACCTTCTCCGGGTTGCCCTTCTTCACCGCGACGGCGCTGCCGGAGTTGAAGTAGGTGACCATGTCGACGATCTGTTCGCGCTCCTTGTTGTCCGTGAAGGACGACATGCCGAGCTGGAACTTGTTCGACTGGATGCCGGGAATGATCGCGGTGAAGCCGGAGTCCTGGACCTCGGCCTTCAGTCCGAGCTTGGCGGCGATGGCGTTGGCCAGGTCGACGTCCATGCCGATGATCTTGCCGCTGTCGTCCTTGAACTCGTCCGGGGCGTACGAGGCGTCCGCGCCCACGACGATCTTGCCGGCGGACTTGACGTCCTCCGGGACGAGCGAGGCCAGCTTGGGGTCGGCCTTGACCTCGTTGACGGTGGCGGAGGCGTTGGGGGCGCCGCCGCCGTCGCTCTTGCTGCTGCTGCAACCGGTCAGCACGAGGGAGACCGACGCGGCGACCACACCGGCTGCGAGGAGCCGGCTGCGCTGGGTACGGGTGGTCATGAGGGGGATCTCCATCCTGGGGGAGAGAGGTCGGGCGGAGCGCGCCGCGGGAGCGGCGCACCGGACCGGCGAGCCGCGCGGCTCGGTACGGGTGCGTGTCGCCGTACGTCGTCGTACGTGCAGGCCGGGTCGTGCAGTTTCCCGGGCGCGGGGGGAGCCGCCCGGGGTCGTACGCGGTACTGCTTCCGCCACCCTCCGCCGAGGTGGACGTTGACCGGACGGCCTCGACCAGTGGCCGGCTCGATCCGAGATGGGGGGAATCCTGCCATCTGATGACAGTCAGGTGGCCCTCATCCAGATCAAAATCGGATAACGAGGGGTCGCACTGTCCGCTATTCGGACTTATTCCGTGCCCCTGTCACCCTGCGCATACGTATGCAGACCAGTCCGTGCCGCACCCGGCGCCCGTCGCCCGCCGGATCAGATGCCCCCGTTGACCACCGCGTTCTGCGCCGCGCCGGCGCTCACGTTCCACTTGGCCAGGATCTTGTCGTACTCGCCGCTGCGGATCAGCTGGTCGATCGCCTTGGTCAGCACGTCGCGCAGCTGCCCGTCGTCCTTGCGCACCGCGATCCCGTACGGGTTGGAGGTGGACTGCCCGCCGGTCACCTCGAAGCGGCCGCCGCCGTCGGTGGTCTTCGCCGCGTAGGCGGCCACCGGGAAGTCGTTCAGGCCGGCCGCGGCGGCGCCGGAGGCGACCTCGGCCAGCGCCTTGGTGTCGGTGTCCAGCTTGTGGGGGGTCAGCGGGCGGCCGGCCCGGGCGCAGACGGCCACCTGGCGGGTGACGATCTCGTCCTGGGTGGTGCCCTGCTGGAGCGCGACGGTCCTGCCGCACAGGTCGTCCAGGCCCTTGATCCCCTTGGGGTTGCCCTTCGGGACGACGATCGAGGTGCCGGCGATGAAGTAGTCCACGAAGTCCACGCCGGGGCCGGTCTGCTTGCCGTTCTCGTCCAGGGCGTCGCGGCGCTGGCGGGTGTCGCTGAGCGCCGACATCGCCACGTCGTACTGCTTGGCCTGGAGGTTCGGCACCAGCTTGTCGAAGGGGGTGTCGACGAACTCGACCCGCACGTCGAGGATCCGGCCCAGGGCGGCGGCGAGCTCCGGGTCCAGGCCGGCCGGCTTGCCGTCCGGGCCGCGGTACTCCACCGGGGCGTAGTTGACGTCCATGCCGACCCGCAGCGCCCCGGCCGTCCGCTGGGCGTTCGGCAGCTTGCCGCGGAGGTCCTTGACCGGGTCGTCCGAGGCGGCCTGCCCGCCGCCGCAGCCGGTCAGCAGCAGGGCACCGGCGGTGGCCAGGGCGGCGGCGGCCGGTATCGGACGACGGGCATGGCGGACGTGAAGCATGAGGGAGGCTCCTGTGGGAGGGACGAGCGGCCGCCACGGTGTCGCGCGGGTACGCGAAATGGCGGACAAGCGATCCTGCCATCCCGGCCTGCCGGGCCCGGCGGCGGGTGTGTCAGAATTCGTTACCGGGTGACCCCCGAACGCTCGAACCAGACCGACGAGCCCCGACAGGCTCGGGGTGCCCGGGAACGGAAGTCCTCACGCGGCTCCGTATCCGGGGCGCCGACTCCCCTTCGGATCTGCGTTCACTCCTGCGGGTGCGCGTGCGCTCATGCCGTTGCCGCCGCCGGTGCCCGGCGCTTCCGACGCCGGGCCCTGTGACGCGACGGCACGGCGATGAACCGCACGTGACGAGGACGAAAAGGCATAGGTGCGATGCCTTCGTCCGACCTACGCTCGGCCCGGAAGCACAACGCGGACAACACAAGACCCCATAAAACCCTCATCCGAGGGCGCCGCCCGACGGCAGCGCCCCGACCCTGACCCCGGGTCCGCTTCGGCGTACCCGGTTTCCGGTTTCCGGCCGGGTCGTCCTGCCCGTCGGCCGCGCGTCCTCGCCAGATCAATGACGAAGAGGTCATCGTGGCAGCGGAGATCATCAGCAGCACCCAGGACACCGACGATCCGGTCGACGCGGTTTTCGCGCTCCACCGCGGCGGCAAGATGGAGATCCGGGCGACCGTCCCGGTGCGCGACGCGGACGACCTGTCCCTCGCCTACACCCCCGGTGTCGCCCGGGTCTGCACGGCCATCGCCGAGCAGCCGGAGCTGGTCAACGACTACACCTGGAAGGCCAACACCGTCGCGGTGGTCACCGACGGCACCGCGGTGCTGGGCCTCGGCGACATCGGCCCGCAGGCCTCGCTGCCCGTGATGGAGGGCAAGGCGATCCTGTTCAAGCAGTTCGGCGGCGTGGACGCGGTGCCGATCGCGCTCGCCTGCACCGGAGTCGACGAGATCGTCGAGACCGTGGTCCGGCTGGCGCCCTCGTTCGGCGGCGTCAACCTGGAGGACATCTCCGCGCCCCGCTGCTTCGAGATCGAGCGCCGGCTCCAGGAGGCCCTGGACATCCCGGTCTTCCACGACGACCAGCACGGCACCGCGATCGTCACCACCGCCGCCCTGTGGAACGCCGCCAAGGTGACCGGCCGTGAGATCGGCTCGCTGCGGGCCGTCATCTCCGGTGCCGGCGCGGCCGGCATCGCCATCGCCAAGATGCTGGTCGCGGCCGGCATCGGCGACGTGGCGGTCTGCGACCGCAAGGGCGTCGTCCACGAGGGCCGCGGCGACCTCACCGACGTCAAGGCCGAGATCGCCGGGCGGACCAACCGAACCGGCCTCAAGGGCTCGCTGGCCGACGCGCTGGCCGGCGCCGACGTGTTCATCGGCGTCTCCGGCGGCACCGTGCCGGAGGAGGTCGTCGCGACCATGGCCGAGGGCGCGTTCGTCTTCGCGATGGCCAACCCCACCCCGGAGATCCACCCCGAGGTCGCGCACAAGTACGCCGCCGTGGTCGCCACCGGCCGCAGCGACTTCCCGAACCAGATCAACAACGTGCTGGCCTTCCCGGGCATCTTCGCGGGCGCCCTCCAGGTCCGCGCCTCCCGGATCACCGAGGGCATGAAGCTCGCCGCCGCCAAGGCGCTGGCCGGCGTCGTGGCCGACGAGCTGACCCCGCAGAAGGTCATCCCCTCGCCCTTCGACGAGCGGGTCGCCCCGGCGGTCACCAAGGCCGTCGCCGAGGCCGCCCGCGCGGAGGGCGTCGCCCGGGCCTGAGGCCGAGCCTTCCGGGGCCGAGCCTTCCGAGGCCGGGACACGCGTCACATGCTCGCGTGCTTCCCGGCCTCGGCCGTACCGGGCTAACGTCCGGGGCATGTTCGCCGCCTACGCCGCACGCATCGACGCCGACGATCCGCTGAGCGGGCTGGAGCTCGGGGAGCTTCCCGAGCCGCAGGCCCGACCCGGCTGGAGCGTGGTCACCGTCCGGGCCGCCAGCCTCAACCACCACGACCTCTGGTCGCTGCGCGGGGTCGGCCTGCCCGCCGCCGCGCGGCTGCCGATGATCCTCGGCTGCGACGCCGCCGGGATCGACGAGGACGGCAACGAGGTCGTCATCCACTCCGTGATCGGCCAGAGCGGCCACGGGGTCGGCCCGACCGAGCCGCGCTCCATCCTGACCGAGCGTTACCAGGGCACCTTCGCCCGGAAGGTGGCCGTACCCACCTGGAACCTGCTGCCCAAGCCCGCCGGGCTGAGCTTCGAGCAGGCCGCCTGCCTGCCCACCGCCTGGCTGACGGCCTACCGGATGCTGTTCACCAACGCCGGGGTCAAGCCCGGGGACACCGTCCTGGTGCAGGGCGCGGGCGGCGGGGTGGCGACCGCGCTGATCGTCCTCGGCAAGGCGGCCGGCCTGCGGGTCTGGGTCACCGGACGGGACGAGGCCAAGCGCGCCCGGGCGGTGGAGCTCGGTGCCGACGCGGCCTTCGAGAGCGGCGCCCGGCTGCCCGAACGGGTGGACGCCGTGCTGGAGACGGTCGGCGCCGCGACCTGGTCGCACTCGGTGAAGTCGCTGCGCCCGGGCGGCACCGTGGTCATCTCCGGGGCCACCTCCGGCCCCAACCCGAGCTCCACCGAGCTGAACCGGATCTTCTTCCTGGAGCTCAAGGTGGTCGGCTCGACCATGGGCACCAAGGAGGAGCTGGCCGGGCTGCTCGCGTTCTGCGCCAACACCGGCGTCCGGCCGGTGATCGACTCGGTGCTGCCGCTGGCCGAGGCCCGGGACGGCTTCGCCCGGCTGGCCGGGGGCGACGTCTTCGGGAAGATCGTCCTCACCCCCTGACGCCGCGGCGGCCCGGCGCCCCCGAACGGGGGCACCGGGCCGTCACCCTCCGGACCGCCGGCTCAGCCGAGCAGCCGCTTCAGCCGCTCGCCCGCGGCGCCCAGCACCGTACGGGCCTCGGCCAGCTTGTCCGCGCTCACCCCGCCGTCCCGGGCCGCGTCGCGGACCTGGTCGCGGAAGCGGTCGAGCAGCCGCTCCAGCTCGCGGGCCGGGTCCCCGGCCGGGTCGGTGCGGGCCCACGGCGGCAGGTCGGCCGCGGCGTCCGCGGCGGGCCCGTCCTTGTCCAGGTCGATCCGGGACACGGTGATCCGCTCGGCGGACCCGGTGGACTCCTCCTGCGCACCGTGGCCCCAGCGGGCCGCGTCGGCCAGCCCGGCCAGGCCCTTGGTCAGCTCCGAGAGGCCCTCGGCCAGCCCGGTCGGCCAGTCGCCCTTCGCGGCGTGCTCGCGCACCTGCTGCTCGACCCGCCGCTTGATCCGCAGCGCCTCCTGCTGCGCGGCGGTGCGGGAGGCCTTGGCCTGCTCGCGCAGCCGGCGGGCCTCCGCCTCGGCGGCCTTCGCCTTGGCCTTGGCGGCCTTCTCCTGCTCCCGGGCGCGCTTGGCCTGCTCCTTGGCCTGCAGCTTGAACTGGGCGAACTCCTCCTTGGCGCGCTGCCAGGACTCGTTGTCCCCCCAGGGCCCGGCCCACGGGTCCCCGCCCTCGGTGCGCTCCGGCCGGGGCGCCTGCTTCGCGGCGTTCCACAGCTCCTCGCGCAGGTCCTTGGCGCTGTCCCGGACGTCCTCGCGGATCGCCCCGGCGAGCTGGGCCACGGAGTCGTGGATCTCCACCTCCAGCTCCTCCAACTCGACCTGACGGGCTTCGAGTTCGGCGCGTCCGGCGTCGGTCAGCCGGTACACCTTGCGGCCGCCCTCGGTGCTGTGGGCGACCAGGCCCTCCTGCTCCAGCTTGGCCAGCCGCGGGTAGACCGTCCCGGCCGAAGGGGCGTACAGGCCCTGGAACCGCTCCTCCAGCAGCCGGATGACCTCGTAGCCGTGCCGCGGGGCCTCGTCCAGCAGCTTCAGCAGGTAGAGGCGGAGCCGGCCGTGGCCGAACACGGGGGTCATCTCAGGCCTCCTTGGTGAGGTTCGGGGTGCCGGGGCCGGCCGGGAGTTCCTTGACCACCACCGGGCCGTCCTCCTCCGAGTCGGGGCGGCGCAGCACGGTGACCGCGCCGGAGACGGTGGTGACGTTGAGGCTGCCGCGGCCCTCGCCGAGCCGGCCGGAGATCTTCTTGGCGCCCCAGGTGCTGCTCATCTGGAGTTCCTCGAAGGTGCTGGAGACGTCGCCGCTGGTGGAGCCGGCCTCGACGGTGGCGTCGGCCAGCGAGGGGATCCGGACCACGACCGCGCCGCTGACGGTGTTGACCTTGACGTCGGTCTCACCCGCCACGTCGAGGTCCAGGGTGACGGCCCCGGTGACGGTGTTGGCCTGGATCCGGTCGGCGGTGCCGGCGATCACGGTGAGCTGCCCGGAGACGGTGTTGACCTTGAGCTGGCCGCCGACCGCCTGGGCGTCCACGTCGCCGGTGACGGTACTGGCCTCGATCCGGCCGGTCACCCCGGCGAGGGTGGTGTCGCCGTTGGCGCTCTGCACCGAGACGTGCCCGCTGACGCCGCTGACGGTGGCGTGCGCCGACACGGTCCCGACCTTGACCTCGACGTCGGCCGGGACGGTCACGGTCACGCCGGCGATCCGCTTGCGCTTGAAGGAGCCGAAGAAGTTCTTCACCGAGCCGACCGACTTGAGCCAGTCGCCGAACTCGCCCCAGCTGTTGATGTCCTTGTAGGTGACCGTCAGGACGCCGTCCACCAGGGTCACGTGCAGGGGGTCGCCGACCAGCTCGGTGACCTCCAGGCGGGCCGGGCCCTCGGCCGCGACCACGTTCACCGTGCCCTCGATGGTCCGCACGTGCAGCGTGCGCACCGACTCGTCGAAGGTGATCCTCTCGGTGCCCTCGACCGTCCACTGGCTCATCTCTGCCGCCTCCCGTCGCGGATCGCGATGTATCGCGTTCTCTTTTAAAGACGATATATCGCGTGCTGGCAGAGTCAAGCGTGCCGGCCCCCGATCCCGACCCCGATCCGTCCCCGAGACCTCCCCTACGGGGACGGCGGGGCTCCGTACCCGAACACGCGCGAGGCCCGGGAGGCGGTTGCCTCCCGGGCCTCGCGGCGGCCGTCACCGGGTCACTCGTCGTCCTCGTCGTCGAGCCGCGCCAGCCAGGTGGCCAGCCGCTCGACCGGGACCTCGAAGTCCGGGTTGAGGTCGACGAACGCGCGCAGCTGCTCGGCCAGCCACCCCAGGGTGACCTCCTCCTCGCCGCGCCGGTTCTCCAGTTCCTCGATGCCTCGGTCGGTGAAGTACACGGTTCGCTCCGGTCCGATGGGGATTGACCTGGTCAGGATAGTCGGGTCAGCTCGCGCGCCAGGTGCTGACGGTGACCCTGGCGGCCCCGGTGGTCGGGTCCGCCTGCTCGATCACCGCGATGGCGATGTTGCGGGTGATCCGGTCGCGGACGCACAGCAGTCGGCCCGGGGCGACCCGGTTGTACGAGAGGTCGGTGTCCGGCCGGGAGTCGATCGCGGCGGCGCACTGCTCGGCGGTGACGGACGGCTCGGTGATCACCGCGAAGTCCGACTTGTCGTCCCCGTAGGTGTCGAAGGCGTTGGCCTTGCTGCCGCTGCCGTTGTTGGTGACCCCCAGACCCCACTTCAGGTCGGTGGAGCGGGGCACCACGGTGCCCGCGTTCAGGTCGATCCGGTAGGCGTCGCTGGAGTACTCGGCGGCGGGGATCGACAGCGACTTCTTGTCCAGCATCGGGGAGTAGCCGGTCGGCCGGGCCGGGGCGGAGACGGTGCTCTGGCCGGACTTCGAGGGCGCGGCCGTCACCGAATCGCCGGAGGAGGAGGTGGAGGCGCTCGGGGAGGCGGCGGCCGACCGGGCCGGGTCCGGGCCCGGGCCCTGGGTGACGGTGACCGCGGGGGCCGGCTTGGCGTTCGACGCCTTGCCGTCGTCCAGCTTCTTCATCAGCACCACACCGCCCGCGGTGCCGCCGACCGCCATCACCAGGGCGACGGTGAGCAGCACCTTCCAGGACACCCCGCCCTTGCGCGCGGGCGCGGGCGCGGGCTCCGGTGCGGGCACGGGCGCCGGGGCGGCGGTCACCGCCGGGCCGGGCGGCGGGGTGTCGTGGGACGGCGGCTCCGGCCGGTGGAACCCGACGGTCGGCGGGGTGGGCAGCACCGGTGCGGTCGGCGACTCGGTGGGCGGCTGCGGGGCGCCGTACGAGCCGACCGGCGGCGGCGCGAAGCCGGACGGGGGCGTCGCCGGCTGCTGCGGGTGGGCCGCGGTGGCCGGGTGGGTCGGCGCGCCGGCGGGCGGCGGGGGAACGGCCGGCATCGCGGGCAGCGGGGTCGGCGGGGTGGCGGGCGCGGCCGGCAGCGGGGTCGGCGGGGTCCTGGGGAGGTCCGAGCGGCGGGTGATCTCGGTGCTGACCTCGCGCGGCAGCCAGTCGTCGCCGAACCGCAGCTGGCCGCCGACCTCCGGGTGGTTGCGGGCGACCTGGATGATCTCGGCGGGCGTGGGGCGGTCCTCCGGGGACTTCGCCAGGCAGCGCTGGATCAGTTCGCGCAGGTCGGCCGGGACGGCGGTGAGGTCCGCCTCCTCGTGCACCACCCGGTAGAGCACCGCGGTGTCCGGGCCGTCGCCGAACGGCGCGGTGCCGCCGGCCACGTACGCGGCCAGGGCGCCGAGCGCGAAGACGTCGGTGGCCGGGGTGACCGGGCGGCCCTGGGCCTGCTCGGGGGACATGAAGGCGGGGGAGCCGATCCGGTAGCCGGTGCCGGTCAGCGCGGTGGCGTCGGCGGCCCGGGCGATGCCGAAGTCGATCACCCGCGGGCCGTCCCCGGCGACCAGCACATTGGCGGGCTTGAGGTCGCGGTGGACCACCTCGACGCTGTGGATCGCCTGGAGGGCCTCGGCGATGCCGCCCATCAGCAGCAGTACGGTGCGCACCGGCAGGGCGCCGTTCTCGCGCACCACCTGCTGCAGGGACGGCCCCGGGACGTACGCGGTGACCAGCCAGGGGGCGTCGCCGTCCAGGCCGCCGGAGTCGATCACCTGCGCGGTGTAGAGCCCGTGGATGCGCTGGGCGCTGCTGACCTCCTGGGCGAAGCGGCGGCGGAACTCGCCGTCCTCGGCGAACTCCGGGCGCACCACCTTGAGTGCCACCGGGCGCCCGCCCGGGGTGTAGGAGAGGTAGACCCGGCCCATGCCGCCGGCGCCCAGCCGGGCGAACAGCCGGTAGCCGCCGACCTCCCGGGGGTCGTCCGGGAGGAGCGGCTGGAAGACCGGAGGAAGCTTTCCGGCGTCCCGAGGCGTGTCGGCGGTCATGCGGTGATCCCCCTGGGAGAGCGGTGAGGCGGTACGGCCGCGGCGGCCGGGGCGCGTGGACGGGCGCCCGGTCGCCGGACGGCGAGCCATAACCTATCGATCCGTCAGGAGTCCGCGCACGGCGGCTCCGGATTGGTTGCAGAGCTGGAACCGAACGGGCGGCGGGCACCAACGCCCGTGGCCCCGCCCTCCCGAAGGGGAGGACGGGGCCACGGGCGCGTTCGGACCGCGGGGCTTCGGCGCGTCAGAGCGCGAAGACCTCCTCGACCAGTGCCTGCTGCTCGGCGGCGTGCCGCTTGGCCGAGCCGACCGCCGGGGACGAGGCCGCCGTGCGGGCGACCCGGCGCAGCCGGGCGTCGCCGCCGGTGCGGCCGATGACGACCTGGAGGTGGTCCACCAGGTTCATCGCGATGAACGGCCAGGCGCCCTGGTTGGCCGGCTCCTCCTGCGCCCAGACGAACTGGACGTTGTCGCCGTAGCGGGCCAGCTCCTCCTGGAGCTCGGCCACCGGCAGCGGGTAGAGCCGCTCGACCCGGACGATCGCGGTGTCGGTGACGCCGCGCTCGGTGCGGGCGGCCGCCAGGTCGTAGTAGAACTTGCCGGCGGTGATGACCACCTTGCGGACCTGCGCCGGGTCGACGGTGGAGTCGCCGATGACCGGGCGGAACGAGCCGGACAGGAACTCCTCGGTCGCACTCGCCGCGGCCTTCAGACGCAGCATCGACTTCGGGGTGAAGACGACCAGCGGCTTGTGGTGCGGGTTGTGCGCCTGCCAGCGCAGCAGGTGGAAGTAGTTCGACGGCAGGGTCGGCATGGCGACCGTCATGTTGTTCTGCGCGCACAGCTGGAGGAAGCGCTCCGGGCGGGCGGACGAGTGGTCCGGGCCCTGGCCCTCGTAGCCGTGCGGCAGCAGCAGGGTGACGCCGGAGTGCTGGCCCCACTTCTGCTCGGCGGAGGCGATGTACTCGTCCACCACGGTCTGCGCGCCGTTGACGAAGTCGCCGAACTGCGCCTCCCACATGACCAGCGCGTTCGGGCGGGTCAGCGAGTAGCCGTACTCGAAGCCCATGGCCGCGTACTCCGACAGCAGGCTGTCGTAGACGGTGTAACGGGCCTGGTCCTCGGTGAGGTACTGCAGCGGGGTGTAGTCCTCGCCGGTCTTGCGGTCGATCAGGACGGCGTGCCGCTGGCCGAAGGTGCCGCGGCGGCTGTCCTGGCCGGCCAGGCGGACCGGGTGGCCCTCCATGAGCAGCGAGCCGATGGCGAGGGTCTCGCCCATCGCCCAGTCGATGGTGTTGTCCTCGACCGAGCCGGCGCGGCGCTGGAGCTGCGGCAGCAGGCGCGGGTGGACGGTCAGCCAGTCCGGGTGGTTGACCTGGGAGGCGGCGATCCGCTTGACCATCTCCTGGGAGATGCCGGTCCGGATGGAGACCGGGAAGTCGGCGACCGGCTTGCCCGTGGTGGTGTCGGCCGGTGCCTGGGCCGCGTCGCGGACCTCGGCGAAGACCTTCTCCAGCTGGCCCTGGAAGTCCTGGAGCGCCTGCTCCGCCTCTTCCATGGTGATGTCGCCGCGACCGATCAGGCCCTCGGTGTACAGCTTGCGCACCGAGCGCTTCTTGTCGATCAGGTCGTACATCAGCGGCTGGGTGAACGACGGGTTGTCGGCCTCGTTGTGACCGCGGCGGCGGTAGCAGATGAGGTCGATCACCACGTCCTTGTGGAACTCCTGGCGGAACTCGAAGGCGAGCCGCGCGACGCGGACCACGGCCTCCGGGTCGTCGCCGTTCACGTGGAAGATCGGGGCCTCGATCATGCGCGCCACGTCGGTGCAGTACATCGAGGAACGCGAGGACGCCGGGGCGGCGGTGAAGCCGACCTGGTTGTTCACCACGACGTGCACGGTGCCGCCGGTGCGGTAGCCGCGCAGCTGCGACATGTTCAGGGTCTCCGCGACGACGCCCTGGCCGGCGAAGGCCGCGTCACCGTGGATCTGGATCGGCAGCACCGGGAAGGTGGTGCCGCCCTGGTCCAGGATGTCCTGCTTGGCGCGGGCGATGCCCTCGACGACCGGGTCGACCGTCTCCAGGTGGGAGGGGTTCGCGGCGAGCGAGACCTTGATGGTCTCGCCGTCCAGGCCGGTGAAGGTGCCCTCGGAGCCCAGGTGGTACTTGACGTCACCGGAGCCGTGCATCGACTTCGGGTCGAGGTTGCCCTCGAACTCGCCGAAGATCTTGCCGTACGGCTTGCCGACGATGTTGGCGAGCACGTTCAGGCGGCCGCGGTGGGCCATGCCGATGACGGCCTCGTCGAGGCGGTGCTCGGCGGCGGCGTCGATGGTCGCGTCCAGCAGCGCGATCAGCGACTCACCGCCCTCCAGCGAGAAGCGCTTCTGCCCGACGTACTTGGTCTGCAGGAAGGTCTCGAAGGCCTCGGCCGAGTTCAGCCGGCGCAGGATCCGCAGCTGCTCCTCGCGCTCGGGCTTCGCGTACGGCTTCTCCAGGCGCTCCTGCAGCCACTTGCGCTGCTTCGGGTCCTGGATGTGCATGTACTCGATGCCGACGGTGCGGCAGTAGGTGTTGCGCAGCAGGCCGAGGATGTCGCGGAGCTTCATCATCTTCTGGCTGCCGAAACCGCCGACCGCGAACTCGCGCTCCAGGTCCCACAGGGTGAGGCCGTGGGTGGTGACGTCCAGGTCGGGGTGCTTGCGCTGCTTGTACTCCAGCGGGTCGGTGTCGGCCATCAGGTGGCCGCGGACCCGGTAGGAGTGGATCAGCTCCATGACGCGGGCGGTCTTGTTGACCTCGTCGTCGTGGGTGGTGGCGACGTCGGTCGCCCAGCGGACCGGCTCGTACGGGATCCGCAGCGACTCGAAGATCTCGTCGTAGAAACCGTTCTCGCCGAGCAGCAGGCGGTGGATCTCGCGCAGGAACTCGCCGGACGCCGCGCCCTGGATGACGCGGTGGTCGTAGGTCGAGGTCAGCGTCATGATCTTGGAGACGCCCAGGCGGGACAGGGTCTCCGGGGCGGAGCCCTGGAACTCGGCCGGGTACTCCATGGCGCCGACGCCGACGATGGTGCCCTGGTTCTGCATCAGGCGCGGCACGGAGTGCACGGTGCCGATGCCGCCGGGGTTGGTCAGCGAGACCGTGACGCCGGTGAAGTCGTCCATGGTCAGCTTGTTGGCGCGGGCCCGGCGGACGATGTCCTCGTAGGCCTGCCAGAAGCCGAAGAAGTCGAGCGTCTCGGCCTTCTTGATGGCCGCGACGACCAGCTGGCGGTCGCCGTTCGGCTTGACCAGGTCGATGGCCAGACCGAGGTTGACGTGCTCCGGCTTGACCAGGAAGGCCTTGCCGTTCTCCACCTTGTAGCTGTAGTTCATGCCCGGGGCGGCCTTGATGGCCTGGACCAGGGCGTAGCCGATCAGGTGGGTGAACGAGACCTTGCCGCCGCGGGCGCGCTGCAGGTGGTTGTTGATGACGATGCGGTTGTCGATCAACAGCTTCGCCGGCACGGCGCGGACCGAGGTCGCGGTCGGCACCTCCAGCGAGGCGTCCATGTTGGTGGCGACGGCCTTCGCCGGGCCGCGCAGCTGGATCAGCTCGGGGCCGGCGGTGGCGGCGGCCGCGGCCGGCGCCGGGGCGGCGGCCTTGGGAGCCGGGGGCGCGGCGGGCGCGGCGGCGAGCGGAGCCGGAGCGGCGGCCGGGGCCGGGGCGGCCGGAGCAGCCGGGGCGGCGGCGGGCGCGGCCGGAGCGGCAGCCGCGGCGGGCGCGGCCGGAGCAGCAGCGGGCGCGGGGGCAGCGGCAGGGGTCGGCGCGGAGCCGGCCTGGGTCGCGGCCTGGGTCACTGGGGTCACCTCGGTACCGGGCTTGTAGTCGGCGAAAAAGTCCCACCAGGCTCGGTCGACCGAGTTCGGGTCCTGGAGGTACTGCTGGTAGATCTCGTCGACGAGCCACTCATTGGGGCCGAAGCCAGTGGAGCTTGCCGAGCTGTTGGGGGTTTCAGGGGACTGTGGCGACACGGCGGCAACCGCCCTCTTCCGCTTCCTTTTGGGATGTTTGGACAGCGGGGATTAAGGCTACGCCCCTGACCAGTGATCGCGCAGTCCCCGGGGCCCAGGCGTCGCCCAGATCACAGTGCTGACCTGCACTTTGGCTGAAAAAGTGCGTTAGAAAGCCGTATCTGAGGGGAACCGATCGATGCCGATCCGTGGGCATAGTAGGACCAAACCGGACAAAAACTCGGCCGAATCCTCTAACGATCTTCGTATGCCTCTGTGTCGGATCTGTGACAAATGTCCCGACCGTCACCTGGGCGCGGTCCGGGCAGCCGGACCTCGATCCGGCAGCCGCGCGGGGACTCGGCCACCGCGATCCGCCCGCCGTGCAGGTCCACCGCCCAGCGGGCGATGGCCAGACCCAGTCCGGTGCCGCCGTCCGCCCCCGGTCCGGCGGCGGTCGCGGTGCCGGTGCGGCTGAACCGGTCGAAGACCCGGGTGCGGTCGGCCGGCGGGATGCCGGGGCCCTCGTCCTCGACCTCCAGCAGCAGGCCGCCCTCCTCGCCCTCCGGTCTCGCCCGCACCGTCACGGTGCCGCCGGGCGGGGAGTGCTTGCAGGCGTTGTCCACCAGGTTGGCGACCACCTGGTGGAGCCGTTCCGGGTCCGCCACGCCGGTCAGGCCGGTGGGGCTGACCTCCAGGGCCAGCCGGACGTCCCCGCGCCGGGAGAAGGCGCCGCCGGCCGTGGCGCCGTCCACGGTGACCCCGCGCAGCACGCCGTCCAGGAACTCGCGCACCTCGAAGGGGCGGGCGTCCAGGTCGACCACGCCGTCGTCGATCTTGGAGAGGTCGAGCAGGTGGGTGACCAGCCGGCCGAGCCGCTCGGTCTGCTCCAGCGCCGCTCCCAGGGTGGCCGGATTGGGCTGGACGACGCCGTCCACCACGTTCTCCAGGACGGCGCGCAGCGCGGCGATCGGCGTGCGCAGTTCGTGCGACACGTTGGCGACCAGCTCCCGGCGGTGCCGGTCGGCGGCCTGGAGGTCGGCGGCCATGGCGTTGAACGCGGCCGCCAGCTCGCCGATCTCGTCGCGCGAGCCCGCCTCGACCCGGCGGGTGTAGTCCCCGGAGGCCATCGCGCGGGCGGCGGCCGTCATCTCGCGCAGGGGGGCGGTGAGCCCGTGCGCGAGGAACTGCATGAAGAGCAGCGAGGCGATCATGGAGAAGACCATGATGATCCGGATCTGGGTCTCGGACCGGATCGCCACGACCACCATCCCGGTGGCCAGGAACACGGAGACGATCACGAGCAGGGTGAGTTTGCCCTTGATCGAGCGGACCGGATCGAGCGGCCGGATGTCGGCCCAGACCCGGCGGGCGGCGCGGGCGGCCAGGTTCTGCTGCCGCGTGCCGTCGGATTCCCCGTTGCGTTGCTGTGGAAAGGTCATTGTCCCCTGTGGTCCCCGCGTCGTCCCCCCGCGTGGTGGCACGGCGTCGTCCGGACACGGGCCCCCCGGTGGCCCGTCGCCCGATCGATGCCGTCAGGAGAGCGGGGCCTCCAGGGCGTAGCCGACTCCGTGGACGGTGCGGATCCAGCTGGCGCCGATCTTCCGGCGCAGCGCCTTGACGTGGCTGTCCACCGTGCGGGTGCCGGACGCGTCGGTCCAGTCCCAGACCTCGGCCAGCAGCTGCTCGCGGGTGAGCACGGCGCGCGGCTGGGCGGCCAGGCAGGCGAGCAGGTCGAACTCGGTCGGCGTCAGGTGGACGTCGCCCGAGGCCAGCCGGACCCGGCGCTGCACGTGGTCGATCTCCAGCTCGCCGAACCGCAGGCTGCCCAGTGCGGGCGTGCGGGCGGCCTGCTGGGCGCGCTCGACGCGGCGCAGCAGGACGTTGACGCGGGCGGCCAGTTCGCGCATCGAGAACGGCTTGGTCATGTAGTCGTCCGCGCCCACGCCGAGGCCGACCAGCAGGTCCGTCTCGTCGTCGCGGGCGGTCAGCATGAGCACCGGCACCGGGCGCTGGGCCTGGATCCGGCGGCACACCTCCAGCCCGTCGAAGCCGGGCAGCATGATGTCGAGGACCACCAGGTCCGGCTGCCAGGTGTGGAACCCGTCGACCGCGCCGGGGCCGTCGTGGGCCACGGCGACCTTGAAGCCCTCGGCGCCCAGCCGGGCGGCGATCGACTCGGCGATCGTGGGCTCGTCCTCCACCACCAGGACTCTGCGCTGGCTGCTCACAGTGCCACCGGTGTTGTGGTTGTCCTGCTGAATTTCTGTCACGGTCACGCCACCGCCCCCAGGGCTGCGGGCCGGCCACCTGTGGGGATGGCGGGGCTCCGCTCGTAGTCTTGTTCCGTCGTGGACTGTGCCGGGTCCGCCGTCCCGTCGCGCGATCGGGAGCCGAGGACGGATGGTCGGCCGCCCACTTCTCCCGCGCACTTCGCAGCGTACGGACAGCGGATGCTTCCCGGCAGGTGGACCGGACGTTTCCGGCCCGTGGGCCGGCTGTCGGGCCGCCCTCGGACCCACTGCACGAGTGGGCACGGGCCGATACCTTACCCGGCGAATTTTCACTGCGTAACGGTACGTATGCAGTTCAGTTGACGCCAAGTCGCCGGTCAGAGGCCCTGCTGCCGCGTTGCGGGGGAGAAGGTCTGGACCAATGTCGGGAATCCCGCCGTCCGCTACGGCGGTGTTCTTCACGGGCTTTTCCCAGGTGCCTCTCAGAACCTCGACGTACCGTGGCCACGACAACACCCGACCGGGCGGAACCCGCGGCGCGCGCCGGTACGTTGGGCCCGGGCGGGGAGCCGGTGGCTGCGGCGTGGAGCGGAGGCGGCATGGCGGGACTCGGACGGAGTGCCGACGGGTGCGGAGGCGCGGGAGCGCCCTACGGAATGCTCCGCCTCGGGCTGCGCACCGGCGTCCTCCAGTGGCTGCTGGAGCGGGTGCCGACACCCCGGAGCACGCCCTTCACGCTCGGGTACCTCGCCGTCGTGGGCGCCACCACGACCTTCGCCGGGCTCGCCGACCCGGAACTCGTCCAGCGGCTGCAGGAGGCCTCCAGCTCGGACGGGCACAACCTGCTCCAGCATCCTTTGCGTGCTCTTGTGCTGAGCGGATTCTGGGTGGCCGGCGAGGTGTGGATGCCCTACCTGTGGGGATTCGCCCTCACCCTCGCCCCGCTGGAGCGCAGGGTCGGTCCGGCCCGGGCGGCGGCGGTGTTCGCGGTCGGGCACGTCGCGGCCACGCTGCTCTCCCAGGGAGTGGTGATCACCGCGGTGGAGACCGGGCGGATGGCGCCCGAGGCGATGGACCACCTGGACATCGGGGTCAGCTACGGCGTGCTCGCCTGCCTGGGCGCGGTGGCCGGGCTGCTCTCCTGGCGCGGGCGGCTGCTCGCGCTGGGCGGCGCGGGGCTGATGATCGCCCAGCAGATCGCCACCGACAAGGACGTGATCACGGGGGTGGGGCACCCGGCCGCGGTGCTCACCGGGGTCGCGCTGTGGCGCTGGCTGCGCCGGGTCGAGCGGCGCCCGCCCCGGCCGCGTCCGGCCGTCGCGGCGGCCGCCGGCGGTGCGCCCGCGCGGGTGTGGACGGCGCGTTGACGCCGCCGGCCGGCCGGGGCCGTCCGGGCCCCGGGGGCCTCGTGCCGGGATTCCCCGAGGTGCGCCCACCCCTCTCTTGACGGAGTCGGGCGCGGGCTTCCCGGCCCGATGCGTGTTCGCTCACGGCGAACAGAGGGCCGGGAACATCCGGCGGCCGCCAAGCCTTAGTCAGGTCGACTCAAGTTCACTGACTGGGGAGAGATCATGGCATCGACGTCCACACCGCTCACCCTGCCCGTGCTGCCGCTCGACGACGAGGTCGTCCTGCCGGGCATGGTCGTGCCGCTGGACCTGAAGGACGCCGAGGTGCGCGCCGCGGTCGAGGCCGCCCGGGCCGCCGCCACCGGCACCGCCAAGCCGCAGGTCCTGCTGGTCCCGCGGGTGGACGGCTCGTACGCGGCGGCCGGCACCCTGGCCACCGTGGAGCAGGTCGGCCGGCTGGCGGACGGCGATCCGGCGGCGCTGGTGCGCGCCGTGCGCCGGGTCCGGATCGGCGCCGGCACCACCGGCCCCGGCGCCGCCCTCTGGGTGGAGACCACGCCGTTCCGGGAGTCCTCGGTGGGCACTCCGGTGGCCGGCCGGGCCGCCGAGCTGGTCAAGGAGTACAAGGCGCTGTCCACCCAGTGGCTGCGCAAGCGCGGCGCCTGGCAGATCGTCGACCGGGTGGCGCAGATCGAGGGCGTCGGCGAGCTCGCCGACAACATCGGCTACGCGCCCTTCGCCACCGCCGAGCAGAAGCTCAAGGTGCTGCTGGAGGCCGACCAGGTCGCCCGACTGGAGTACGCGCTCACCCTGCTGCGCGACCACCTCGCCGAGGAGGAGGTCAACGACACCATCCGCAAGGACGTCGAGGAGGGCGTGGCCAAGCAGCAGAAGGAGTTCCTGCTCCGCCGCCAGCTGGAGGCCGTCCGCAAGGAACTGGCCGAGCTGAACGGCGAGGCGGCCGACGAGGAGGGCGACTACCGCGCCCGGGTCGAGGCCGCCGACCTGCCCGAGAAGGTCCGCGAGGCCGCGCTCAAGGAGGTCGACAAGCTGGAGCGCTCCTCCGACCAGTCGCCCGAGGGCTCCTGGATCCGGACCTGGCTGGACACCGTCCTGGAACTGCCCTGGAGCGAGCGCACCGAGGACGAGTACGACATCGCCGGCGCCCGCGCGGTGCTGGACGCCGACCACACGGGCCTCGACGACGTGAAGGACCGCATCGTCGAGTACCTGGCCGTCCGCAAGCGCCGGGCCGACCAGGGGCTCGGGCCGGTCGGCGGCCCGCGGGACGGGCAGCGCGGAGCGCTTCCCACGAGCGGTACCGGTGGGCGACGGGCGGGCGGCGCGGTGCTGGCCCTGGTCGGCCCGCCCGGCGTCGGCAAGACCTCGCTCGGCGAGTCGGTGGCCCGCGCCATGGGCCGCAAGTTCGTCCGGGTCGCGCTCGGCGGCGTCCGGGACGAGGCGGAGATCCGCGGCCACCGGCGCACCTACGTCGGCGCGCTGCCCGGCCGGCTGGTGCGGGCGATCAAGGAGGCCGGCTCGATGAACCCGGTCGTCCTGCTCGACGAGATCGACAAGGTCGGCTCCGATTACCGGGGCGACCCGGCCGCCGCCCTGCTGGAGGTGCTGGACCCGGCGCAGAACCACACCTTCCGGGACCACTACCTGGAGGTCGAGCTCGACCTCTCCGACGTCGTCTTCCTCGCCACCGCCAACGTGCTGGAGGCCATCCCCGAGCCGCTGCTCGACCGGATGGAGCTGGTCCGGCTGGACGGCTACACCGAGGACGAGAAGGTCGCCATCGCCCGCGACCACCTGCTCCCGCGCCAGCTGGAGAAGGCGGGTCTCGGCGGCGGGCAGGTCACCGTGGACGAATCGGCGCTGCGCAGCCTCGCCGGGGAGTACACCCGGGAGGCGGGCGTGCGCACCCTGGAGCGCTCGATCGCCCGGGTGCTGCGCAGGATCGCCGCGCAGGCCGAACTGGGCGAGCGCGAGCTGCCCGCCCAGGTCGGCCCGCAGGACCTGCGCGCCCTGATCGGCCGGCCGCACCACGTGCCGGAGTCCGCCCAGGAGCCGGCCGAGCGCCGCACCGCCGTCCCCGGCGTGGCCACCGGCCTCGCGGTGACCGGCGCCGGCGGCGACGTCCTCTACATCGAGGCCTCGCTGGCCGACGCCGAGACCGGCGGCACCGGGCTGACCCTCACCGGACAGCTGGGCGACGTGATGAAGGAGTCCGCGCACATCGCGCTCTCCTACCTGCGCTCGCGCGGCGCCGAGCTGGAGCTGCCGGTCACCTCGCTGCGGGACCGCGGCGTGCACCTGCACATCCCGGCCGGGGCCGTCCCCAAGGACGGGCCGAGCGCCGGCATCACCATGACCACGGCGCTGGCCTCGCTGCTCTCGGGCCGCAGGGTGCGCACCGACGTGGCGATGACCGGCGAGGTGTCGCTGACCGGGCGGGTGCTGCCGATCGGCGGGGTGAAGCAGAAGCTGCTCGCCGCCGACCGGGCCGGGGTCACCACGGTGATCATCCCCAGGCGCAACGAGGCCGACCTGGACGACGTCCCGGCCGAGGTGCTGGAGCGGCTCACCGTCCACCCGGTGGCGGACGTGCGGGAGGTGCTGGAGCTGGCGCTGGAGCCGGCCGGGGCCACGGTGCTGGTGGCCGCCTGACCGCCGGCCCGGGCCGCCCGCACCGGCGGCCCGGGCCACGCGCCGGCGCTCCGGGAGCCGCCGGTCCGACGGCCGCCGGCGACCCGAACGGGCCACCGGCGATCTGAAGGGCCGGCGGCACCCCCGCGTGCGAGACTGCGGAGATGCCGTCCCCCACGCAGCGCGCCCTGGCCCGGGTGCCCGACCGGCTGCGCCCCTTCCTGGTGCGCCACCGCCGGCTGGTGAAGTTCCTGCTGGTCGGGAGCGGCTGCTTCGTGCTCACCACGGTGATCGACTTCGAGCTCAAGTTCACGGTGCTGGAGCACAAACCGGTGGTCGCGCTGACCGTGGCGACCGTGATCGGCACCGTCGTCTCGTACGTGCTGAACCGCCGCTGGGCCTTCCGGGCCGCCGGCCACAAGCGCGAGGTGCTGATGTTCGTCCTGGTCAGCGCCGTGGCGATCGCCGTCAACGACGTGCCGCTGGTGGTCTCCCGCTACCTCCTGGACCTGCGCGAGCCGTACATCGGGCCCTTCGAGCAGGAGGTCGCGGACTTCCTCAGCGGGATGGTCGTCGGCACCTTCGTGGCGATGCTGTTCCGCTACCGGGCGATGCGCCGGTGGGTCTTCGTCCCGCCCGCCGGGCGGACCCGGGCCGAGCCCGTCCCGGTGCCGACGACGGTGCCCCCGGAACCCGACTACGCTGCACCCGGGATGCCACCGGATGTGCCGTAAAGGGACGAGGTGAGCCTTATGCGTGAGCCGGACCCGGTCCGGACCGGGCCCGCCAGCCAGCAGGGGATGCGCCGGGCCAACCTGGCCCTGGTGCTCGGGACGATCGCGGGCGGACCGCGCTCGCGCGCGGAGGTGGCCGCCGGGACCGGCCTGACCAGGGCCGCCGTCTCCTCGCTCGCCGAACAGCTGATCGCCGCCGGCCTGGTGGTCGAGGAGGGCCCCGCCGCGCCCAGCGGCAAGGTCGGCCGTCCCGGCACCGCGCTCGGCCTCAACCCGGACGGGCCCGGCGGCCTCGGCGCCGAGATCGGGGTGCGCCACCTGGGCGCCTGCGTGGTGGACCTGCGCGGGGAGGTCCGCGCCTGGCGGCGCCGGGAGGTCTCCAACCACGGGCGCGAGCCCGCCGCCGTGATGGCCGACCTCGCCCACCTGCTGCACGAGGCCGTCACCGAGTCGGGGCTGCGCCCGGCCGGGCTCACCCTGGCCGTGCCCGGGCTGGTCGGCGGCTCCGGCGGGGTGCTCCAGCGGGCCGCCAACCTGGACTGGCAGGACGTCCCGCTGGCCGCCGCACTGCGCCCGGCGCTGCGGACCGCCGGCGGCGGCCTGGCCGGGCTGCCGATCGAGGCGGACAACGAGGCCAACCTCGGCGGACTGGCCGAGCGCTGGCTGGGCGCGGGCCCGGACGACTTCCTGTACGTCTCCGCCGAGGCCGGGGTGGGCGCGGCGATCGTGGTCGGCGGCCGGCTGCTGCGCGGGGCCGGCGGCTTCGCCGGCGAGTTCGGCCACGTGCCGGTCCACCCCGACGGGCCGCGCTGCGCCTGCGGGGCGAACGGCTGCCTGGAGCAGTACGCGGGCGAGGCGGCGGTGCTGCGGGCGGCCGGTCTGACCGGAGCCCGGGGCGACTGGGTGGCGCTGCTCGCCGACCGGGCCGGGGCCGGGGAGCGGTCCGCCCTCACGGCGCTGGCCGGGGCCGGTGCCGCGCTCGGCACCGCGGCCGCCGGCGCGGTCAACCTGCTGGACCCGGCCGAGGTGGTGCTGGGCGGCGGCTACGCCCGGCTGGCGCCCTGGCTGCTGCCCGCGATGCGGGCCGAACTGGCCGCCCGGGTGACGGTGCGGCCCTGGTCGGAGGACCGGCTGACGGTCTCCCGGCTGGGCCGCCGGGGCCCGCTGCTGGGCGCGGCGGCGCGGGTCGTCCGGGCCATCGTGGCCGACCCGGGGCCGCTCGGGGCGGGGTGAGAGGCGGCCGGGCCGTCGTGGCCGACCCGGCCGACCCCGCGGGGCGCGCCGGGCCCCGGAACACGCGCCGGGCCCCCGGCCGTGGTGGCCGGGGGCCCGGTGACGGGTCGGGAGCGGGCGGCTCAGTCCTCGGTGGGGACCAGCGCGCGGCCGCCGGAGCGCGGGCCGCGCAGGACGGCCAGCAGGGCGACGCCGATGCCGATCAGTGCCCAGACCACCAGGACCAGGATCGGCAGCCCCAGGTTGGTGGAGTCGAAGTAGGCGACCGACTTGGCCGCGCTGGTGCCGGCGCCGTTCGGGATCCACGAGCTGATCGCCCGCCAGAACGGCGGCAT
Organism: Kitasatospora sp. NPDC041917; assembly: GCF_055589745.1. Lineage (NCBI taxonomy): Bacteria > Bacillati > Actinomycetota > Actinomycetes > Kitasatosporales > Streptomycetaceae > Kitasatospora > Kitasatospora sp. NPDC041917. The sequence goes on from NZ_JBVJBI010000007.1 coordinate 130,753, forward strand.
CATCGGCGCCGGGTAGACCCCGCCCGCGCTCGGGTTGCCGAGCACCACGAAGATCAGCACCGCGATGCCGATGCCGATGATGTCGAACAGGCACTGGAGCGCCATGGTGAAGGCGCCGACCGAGAACACCACCAGCGCACCGACGGCGCTCAGGCCGAGGATCGAGCCCGGCAGCGCGTCCAGCACCGGCCCGGCGATCACCGTGCCGAGCACGCCGGCGCCGATCGAGTACAGCGCGAGCACGCCGAGGCGGATCACCAGGCGGTGGACGTTGGCCGGCTTGGAGCCCGCGCTGATGCCCAGGATGGAGGCGACCAGGTAGCCGCCGACGCACCAGCCGATCACCAGGTAGAAGGCGGAGAGGCCGTTGGTGTCGCCCTTGGCGAGCGGCACCACGTCCTGGACCTTCACGGTGCGGCCCTGGCTCTGGTCGATCGCGGTGGTGATGGTCTCGGCGGCCTTGGCCGCGGACGGGCCGCGGGCGCCGCCGACCAGCAGGGTGTCCTGGGTGCCGGTCGGGTCCACGACCAGCGCCGCGTAGATCTTCTGGTCCTTGATCTGCTGGGTCGCCGTCTCGGCGTCCGGCGCGGTGAGGGCCTTGACGGCGTCGTTCGGCACCGACTCCAGCGCCCCGACCAGCTGGGGGGCGACCTGCGGCGGGGCGACCACCGCGATGGAGAGGTTCTGCGGGGCCGGCTTGTGCAGCGCCCCGATGTACGAGGTGATGAAGCCGAGCTGGAGCAGCAGCACGCCGATCACGAGCAGTGCCGCGCGCGGGGTGACCGCACTCTTCAGTTCGGCGAGGAAACCCTGCCCCGGGGCTGCCATCCACATCTCCTTGCGTAACGGGGAAAAACGGTACTTCCAGAACCGATACTTCATACCATGAAGTAGTTGGCTTGTCGTACCTCCCGCGCCGGGCCGCGGCCGGTGCCGCTGCGCGATACTGGCGCGGTGAGCGACGAGGATGCCCTGGTGGCGGTGGAGCGCGAGGTCGCGCTGATGTTCCGGCGGGGCCGGGCCAGAGTGGCGGAACTCTCACGGCGGGTGCACCCCGGACTGGAGGGGATGGCGTACAGCCTGCTCGGCTACGTCGAGCAGGCCGGGCCGGTGCGGGTGACCGACGTCGGCGTGCACTTCTCGATCGGCAAGGCGACGGTGAGCCGGCAGATCCGGACGCTGGAGGAGCTGGGCCTGGTGGCCCGGGAGACGGACCCGCTGGACCGCCGGTCCGCGCTGGTCTCGCTCACCGAGGACGGGCGGCGGCGCTACCTGGCCGCGCAGGGCGTCCGGATGCGGCGGGTGCGCGAGGTGATGGACGGCTGGTCGCCGGAGGACGTGACCCGCTTCGCGGAGCTGCTGCACCGCTTCAACGACGTGCTGGGGGAGCCGCCGGCCGAGTGACCGGCGGTGGTCGCGCAGGCCTCCGGGGCCCGTGGGCGAGGGCTTTACTTTCCCTTGAAGAAAGTTGCCTAATTCAACCATCCAGTCTTATGGTTGCTTACGGCAACGAAATTTCATGATCCGCGTATCCCGCGCGCTCGCCGAAGGACCCAGATGACCGTGACCACCGAGGCCGCGAGCGGAACCGCCGCAGCGGCCGACAGTCAACAGATGACGCACCGTCAGGTGATGGAGGCGCTCTCCGGCCTGCTGCTCGGCCTCTTCGTGGCCGTGCTCTCCTCGACCGTCGTCTCCAACGCCCTGCCGCACATCCTCGCCGACCTGCACGGCGGCCAGTCCGCGTACACCTGGGTGATCACCGCGGCCCTGCTCACCCTCACCGCCTCCACCCCGATCTGGGGCAAGCTCTCCGACCTCGTCAGCAAGAAGCTGCTGCTCCAGATCGCCCTGCTGATCTACATCGGCACCTCGGCGCTGGCCGGCCTCTCGCAGAACACCGGCGAGCTGATCGCCTGCCGCGCGCTCCAGGGCATCGGCGCCGGCGGTGTGGTGGCGCTCGGCCAGATCTGCCTGGCCGCGATGGTCCCGGCGCGCGAGCGCGGCCGCTACAGCGGCTACTTCGGCGCGGTCTTCGCCCTCGCCACCATCGGCGGACCGCTGATCGGCGGCGTCATCGTGGACACCTCCTGGCTCGGCTGGCGCTGGTGCTTCTACGTCGGCATCCCGTTCGCGCTGGTCGCGATCCTGGTGGTGCAGCGCACCCTCAAGCTTCCGGTGGTCAAGCGCAAGGCGAAGATCGACTACCTGGGCGCCCTGGTCATCACCGGCTCGGTCAGCCTGCTGATGATCTGGATCACCCTGGCCGGCAAGAACTACGCCTGGCTCTCCTGGCAGACCGCGGCCATGGTCGGCGGCGGCGTGCTGCTGGGCGCCCTGGCCGTCGTGATCGAGCGCCGCGCCGCCGAGCCGATCATCCCGCCGAGCCTCTTCAAGCACCGCACCGTCACCCTGGCCGCGCTGGCCAGCGTGCTGGTCGGCGTCGGGATGTACGGCGCGACCACCTTCCTCAGCCAGTACTTCCAGCTGGCCCGCGCCAAGTCCCCGACCATGGCCGGCCTGATGACCCTGCCGATGATCCTCGGCCTGGCCGTCTCCTCCGCGGTCGTCGGCCGGCTGATCACCAAGTACGGCAAGTGGAAGGCCTACCTGGTCTCCGGCACCGCGCTGCTCGCCGTCGGCTTCGCGCTGCTCGGCACCGCCCGGGCCGACACCAGCTACGTGCTGCTCTCCGTCTACATGGCGATCACCGGCGTCGGCCTCGGCCTGACCAGCCAGAACCTGGTGCTCGCGGTGCAGAACACGGTGCCCCGCAACGAGCTCGGCGCGGCCAGCTCGGTGGTCACCTTCTTCCGCACCATGGGCGGTGCGATGGGCGTCTCCGCGCTCGGCGCGCTGATGTCCAACAAGGTCTCCCACTACCTGGCCGAGAACCTGGCCGCGGCGCACGTCCCGGCGTCGCCCGCGGCCTCCGGCGGCGGCATCCCGGACCTGGCCAAGCTGCCCGCCCCGATCGTGCCGCTGGTGACGGACGCCTTCGGCCACGGCGTCGGCACCATCTTCCTGTGCGCCGCCCCGTTCGCGGCACTGGCCTTCGTCACCGTGCTGTTCATCCGGGAGACCGCGCTGAGGACCACCACCCAGGAGAGCTGACCGGCCGCCGGGATACGCGAACGGGCCGGGGAGTGCGAAGGCACTCCCCGGCCCGTCGTGCCGGGTGCGGCTACTTGCCGGCGATCAGCGACAGCCCGTAGAGGACGGCCCCGCCGCACAGCGCGAAGCAGACGCAGGCGCCGGCCAGGGCGAGCCTGCCGCCGCCCGCGGCCCCGGCGCCCCCGCCCTCACGGGCGGCGACCAGGGCGGCCTCGCGGCGGGACAGCGCCAGGATGCCGAGCGCGAAGACGCAGACGACGGCGACGGTGATGCCGAAGCTGAATCCGGCGGTCTGGGCCAGGGCGTTCCACTTGATGTGCATGGTGAGTGCTCCGGGGCGTGTCTTGTGGGTTTTGTCGGATCAGGGCGCGGCGTTGGGGTGCGTGCATCGCAAGGCGGAGGAGGGAGCCACTGCGGAGTATTGGCGACCGACGACAACGCGGCGAGGTGTGTGCCCCAACGCCGCGGACCCGGCAAGGACCCGCAAGACACGCCCTGGGCCTGCGGCGCTCAGGCCGCGACCGTGGTCGAGGCGGGGGTGGGGGTGTTCGCGGCGGCGCCGGCCGGTGCGACCTCGACCGGGGTGACGTCGACGTCGTTGACGTTGTCCGCGCCGACCGGCTGGCGGCGGGAGATCACCCACATCGCGCCCGCGCCGGCCACCAGCACGACGCCGACCAGGGCGACGCCCCAGCTGCCCTGCTCGGCCAGCAGGGCGGCGCCGCCGGAGACCACGGCGGCGGCCGGCAGGGTCAGGCCCCAGGTGTAGACCATGCGGCGGACCAGGCTCCAGCGCAGCTCGCCCTTCGGGCCGCCGAGGCCGGCGCCCATGATGCCGCCGGAGCAGACCTGGGTGGTGGAGAGGCCGAAGCCCATGTGCGAGGAGGTCAGGATGACGGTCGCGGCGGCCGACTCGGAGGCGAAGCCCTGCGGCGGGCGGATGTCCGCCAGGCCCTTGCCCATCGAGCGGATGATCCGCCAGCCGCCCATGTAGGTGCCGAGCGCGATCGCGGCGCCGGCGGAGACGATCACCCAGGTGGGCGGCAGCGCGCCGTGCGGCAGGGCGCCGACCGAGACCAGGGTCAGGGTGATGATGCCCATCGTCTTCTGGGCGTCATTGGTGCCGTGGGCGAGCGAGATCAGCGAGGAGGAGAAGATCTGGCCGGTCTTGAAGCCCTTCTCGGTGGTCGCGGAGTCGCCCTTGCGGGTGATCACGTACGCCAGCTTGGTGGCGCCCCAGGAGGCCAGGCCGGCGACGAACGGGGAGGCGACCGCGGGGATGAGGATCTTGGTCACCACGGTGTCGAAGTTGACGCCGTTCATGCCGACGCCGACGATCGTGGCGCCGATCAGGCCGCCGTACAGCGCGTGCGAGGAACTGGACGGCAGTCCGCGCAGCCAGGTCAGCAGGTTCCAGAGGATGGCGCCGGCCAGGGCCGCGAAGATGATCTCGGGATGGACGCCGGCCTTCTCGTTGACGATGCCGCCGGAGATGGTGGTGGCGACCTTCACGGACAGGAACGCGCCCGCGAAGTTGAGCAGGGCCGCGATGGTGACCGCGACCTTCGGGCGAAGAGCTCCGGTCGCGATCGCGGTGGCGGCCGCGTTGGCGGTGTCGTGGAACCCGTTGGTGAAGTCGAAGGCGAGCGCCGTGATGATCACAACGGCTACCAGGAACGAGATGTGTTCCATACCCAAACAATCGTCGTAGTTGTCGCACGGACGTTGGTGACGTCGCGACCGTAGGTCTGCTTGGTAAACGGAAGGTGAACTGGGCCGGGAATCGTGGTTCCGATGGTTGACTCGCAGTGACCACTGGATTTCATCGAGGTGACATACGGCGCGCTGAACTGGACATTAGCGAAGAACGCGCCGGTTCGACCCGGTTTGCTGAGAGCTGTCTCACAGGTCCATCGAGAATTAACCTCCCGGTCCGCATGCGCCCTGTTTCCGGCGAGTAACCCGTGGGAGGATCTGCGGGATCCGGGAAGCCGGGACAGGGGCAGTGCGCGGCGGGGAGGACCAGGCCATGGGCGGGGCGGGACAGAGAGCGGAGACGGCACGCGTACGGCCCTGGGTGCGGGCGGCGCTGCGCTGCGGAGCCGTCCTCGCGGCCGCGGCGCTCGCACTGCCGGTGGGCGCCCAGGCCGCCTGGGCCGCGCCCGACCCGGGAGCCGGCCGGATCGCCGCCGACGCCGACCCGCTCGCCGCCGCCAAGGCCACCCTCGGCCCGCTGCTCGACCGGCTGCACGGGCTCTACCAGAGCGCCGAGGCCGCCACCGAGCAGTACAACGGCGCCGTCGCCAAGGCGGCGGACCAGCAGACCGCGCTCACCGACCTCCAGGGCCGGCTGGACCGCCAGCAGAAGCAGGTCGACGCGGGCACCGACATCGCCTCGCAGCTCGCCGCCGCGCAGTACCGCAACGGGGCCGCGTCGGCCTACGCGGAGCTGCTGCTCTCCAAGGACCCGTACGAGGCGGTCGTCATCGCCGAGCTGCTCGCCTCGGCCAGCCGCTCGCAGTCGGAGTTCCTGGACAAGCTGAAGAGCGACCGGGACGCGCTGGACGGGCTGAAGAAGCAGACCGAGGAGGCGCTGGCGACCGCCCGGACGCTGGTCGCCCAGCAGGACGCGGCCAAGGCCAAGGCGTCCGCCGACCTCACGGCGGTCGAGCAGATGGTCTCCTCGCTGACCGGCGCCCAGCGGACCGAGCTGGAGCAGCTGGAGAAGGCCAAGGCGGACGAGGCGCAGCTCGCCTTCCTCGCCTCCGGGGCGCTCGGCAAGGGCGAGCGCACGCCCTCCCAGCAGGGGCGCGCGGCCATCGCCTTCGCGCTGGCGCAGGTGAGCAAGCCGTACCTGTGGGGCGGTACCGGCCCGGACGCCTACGACTGCTCGGGCCTCACCTCGCAGGCCTGGCTGCACGCGGGCAAGCCGATCCCGCGCACCAGCCAGGAGCAGTGGGCGCAGCTGCCGCACGTGGCGCTCAACCAGCTGCGGCCCGGCGACCTGGTGGTGTACTTCCAGGACGCCTCGCACATCGGGATGTACATCGGCGGCGGGCTGATCGTGCAGGCGCCGCGGCCCGGCGCGTTCATCAAGATCTCGCCGATCGGTTCGATGCCGATCCTCGGGGCCGTCCGTCCCGACCCGTCCGGCGCGGCGGACGACGCCGGCGGCGCCTGGAAGGTGCCCGACCTCCCGTCGGGCTGGGACGCCGTCACGCCGATAGCGCCGAGCCCGGCCCACCAGCTGCCGGCCACGCCGGCCCCCGGCGGCGAGGTGACGCCGCCGGCCGTGCCGCAGACGCCGGGCGGGACGCCGACCACGCCGGGCGGCACCGGTACGCCGACCGACCCGGGGACGCCGTCCGGCGGCACGCCCACCTCGACCCCGACCGGCACGCCGACCGGAACGCCGACCGGGCCGGGCACCCCGAGCGGGACCGGCACCCCGAGCGGGACCGGCACGCCCACCCCGACGGGGACGGGCACCCCGACGGGGAGCCCGAGCGGCACCGGCTCGGCGACCGCCTCGGCCCCGGGCAGCGCGACGGCCACGCTGCCGCTGGGCACGCCGACGCACTGACACCGCGGTACTGACACCGCGGCACTGACACCGCGACACGCAGGCCGCCCCACGTCACCGGACGTGGGGCGGCCTGCGTGCTGTGCCGCCCGGGGCGGCCGGCGGCTACGCGCCGCTGTCGGGGGCGAAGCGGATCACGACGGCCTTGGAGGTCGGCGTGTTGCTGATGTCGGCGGTGGAGTCGAGCGGCACCAGGACGTTGGTCTCGGGGTAGTAGGCCGCCGCGCCGCCGCGGGCGACGGGGTAGTGGACGACCCGGAAGTGCGGGGCGCGGCGCTCCACGCCGTCGCTCCACTCGCCGACCAGGTCGACGTACCCGCCGTCGGTGAGCCCGAGCTCGTCGGCGTCCGCGGGGTTGACCAGGACCACCCGGCGGCCGCCCTTGATGCCGCGGTAGCGGTCGTCGAGGCCGTAGACGGTGGTGTTGTACTGGTCGTGCGAGCGCAGCGTCTGGAGCAGCAGCCGGCCCGGCGGGACCTCGGGGGCGGTCAGCGGGTTGACGGAGAAGTTGGCCCTGCCGGTCGCGGTCGGGAAGGTGCGGGTGTCCCGGGGGCCGTGCGGCAGGGTGAAGCCGCCGGGGCGGCGGACCTTCTCGTTGTAGTCCGCGAAGCCCGGCACGACGCGGGCGATCCGGTCCCGCAGGGTGTCGTAGTCGGCGGCGAAGTCCTCCCACGGCACGGTGTCCTGCGGCCCGAGCACGGCGCGGGCGAGCCGGCAGACGATCGCGGTCTCGGAGAGCAGTCCGGGGGCGGGCGGGCGCAGGCCGCCGCGCGAGGCGTGCACCTGGCCCATCGAGTCCTCGACGCTGACGAACTGGGCGCCGCGCGCGGTGACGTCCCGGTCGGTGCGCCCCAGGGTGGGCAGGATCAGGGCGCGGGCGCCGGTGACCACGTGCGAGCGGTTGAGCTTGGTGGAGACGTGGACGGTCAGCCGGCAGCGGCGCATCGCGGCCTCGGTGACCTCGGTGTCCGGGGTGGCCGCGACGAAGTTGCCGCCCATCGCGAAGAAGACCCCGACCCTGCCGTCGCGCATCGCGCGGATGGTGTCCACCGAGTCGAGGCCGTGCTCGCGCGGCGGCTCGAAGCGGAACTCCTCGCCCAGCGCGTCCAGGAAGGCGGCGGTGGGGCGTTCGAAGATGCCCATCGTCCGGTCGCCCTGGACGTTGCTGTGCCCGCGCACCGGGCAGACCCCGGCGCCGGGGCGGCCGACGTTGCCGCGCAGCAGCAGGAAGTTGACGACCTCGCGGATGGTCGGCACGGCGTGCTTGTGCTGGGTGAGGCCCATCGCCCAGCAGACGATGATCTTCTCGGACTTCAGCACCAGCTCGCCGAGCTCTTCTATCTGCTCCCAGGGCAGTCCGGTCGCGGCGAGCACCTCTTCGCGGTCGGTCCCGCGCGCCTGGGCCTCGAACTCCTCGAAGCCGTAGCAGTGTTCGGCGACGAAGTCGCGGTCGACGCCGTCCCGCTCCAGGACGATCCGGTTCAGCGCGCGAAACAGCGCGAGGTCGCCGCCGAGGCGGATCTGCAGGAAGAGGTCGGTCAGCTTGGTGCCCTGGCCGGCCAGGCCGCGCGCGTGCTGGGGGTTCTTGAACCGCTCCAGGCCCGCCTCCGGCAGCGGGTTGACGCTGACGATCGTGGCGCCGGCCCGCTTGGCGCGCTCCAGCGCGGAGAGCATCCGGGGGTGGTTGGTGCCCGGGTTCTGACCGGCCACGATGATCAGGTCGGCCTGGTAGAGGTCCTTCAGGCTGACGCTGCCCTTGCCGACGCCGAGCGTCTCGGTGAGCGCCGAGCCGGAGGACTCGTGGCACATGTTGGAGCAGTCCGGCAGGTTGTTGGTGCCGAGCCGGCGGGCGAACAGCTGGTAGGCGAAGGCGGCCTCGTTGCTGGTCCGGCCGGAGGTGTAGAAGGCGGCGCCGTCCGGGGTGTCCAGGGCCCTCAGCTCCTCGGCGATCAGCGCGAAGGCGTCGTCCCAGGAGACCGGCGTGTAGTGGGTGGCGCCCTCGTCGAGCAGCATCGGCGCGGTGAGCCGGCCCTGCTGGCCCAGCCAGTAGCCGGAACGCCCGGCCAGGTCGGCGACCGGGTGGGCGGCGAAGAAGTCGGCGTGGACGCGCCGCTCGGTGGCCTCCTCGGCGACGGCCTTGGCGCCGTTCTCGCAGAACTCGGCGGTGTGCGGCTTGTCCGGCTCCGGCCAGGCGCAGCCGGGGCAGTCGAAGCCGTTCTGCTGGTTGACCTTGCGCAGGGTGGCCAGGGTGCGGCGGGCGCCCATCTGCTCGGCGGCCATCCGCAGGCTGTGGCCGACGGCGGGCAGTCCGGCGGCCGCGTGCTGGGGCGTGGACACCTCGGGGGCGTCCTGCGCCGGGTCGCTCTGCGGGGCCTGCTTGGCCATGGCCGCTCTCCTCGGGCTCTGCTGGGTTCGCACCGCCGCGTTCGCGCGGGGATTCGATTCCATCCTTCCACCTGGCCGGGGCCCGGGGGAGAGGCGGAGGGGAGGGCGACGGCGGGGGGAAGGGCGGTGGGCGGCGTCGGTAGAGTCTGGGCGTCATGGCGGGAGGGGAGGGCGCGTGCGAGTCGGGGACGTCCTGGACGGCCGGTACGAGCTGGTGGAGAAGCTCGGGCAAGGCGGGTTCGGGGTGGTGTGGCGGGCCCGGGACACCCGGATGGGGCGGCCGGTGGCGGTCAAGGTCATCGGGCACCACGGCGGTGACCGGGCGAAGGCCGCGCTGCGGTTCGTCCGGGAGGCCGGTGCGGCCGGCAACCTCTCGCACCCGCACATCGTCACGGTGCACGACCTGGGGCAGTGCGAGCTCGGCGGCGAGGAGGTCACCTACCTGGTGATGGAGCTGCTCACCGGCCGCACCCTCACCGAGGTGCTGCGGGCGGGGGTGCCGGAGCCCGCGCTCAGCCTGCGCTGGGGGCGGCAGATCGGCGGAGCGCTGGCGGCCGCGCACGACGCGGGCATGGTGCACCGGGACATCAAGCCGGACAACGTGATGATCACCGACGCCGGGCAGCTGAAGGTGCTGGACTTCGGCATCGCCCAGCTGGACACCGGCGCGGGCGGGCTGACCACCACCGGGACGATCGTCGGCAGCCCGGCGTACATGGCGCCGGAGCGCTGGACCGGCGGCCGGGTGGACGGGCGGGCCGACCTCTACGCGCTGGGCTGCGTCCTGATCGAACTCTTCACCGGGGCACGGCCGTTCGGCGGGGACTCGACGCCGGTGCTGATGTACCAGCACCTCAACGAGGCGCCGGCGCCGCTGGACCCGGCGCAGTTCGGGCTGCCGCCGCAGGTGGCCGGGCTGGTCGCGGAGCTGCTGGCGAAGGATCCGGCGGACCGGCCGGCCGACGCCCGTACGGTCGAGCGGCGGCTCGCCGAGCTGGCCGAGCCGGCCGACTGGCCGGGCGGCCGGGCGGCCTCGGCGCGGCCGCCGGCGCCGACCGTGGTGGAGCGTCCGGGGCCGGTGGCGCCACCGCCGCCGAGCGCCCCGCCGGTCGTCCCCGCGCCCGCGCCCGCGCCTGCGCCTGCCCTGCCGCCCGCGCCCGTGCCCGCCGCGCCGCCCGCCGTCCCGTCGGTGCTGCCCCCGCTGACCACGCCGCCGGTGACGGCCACGCCGCCGGCCGAGTCCGTCCGGGCCGCACTGCGCGAGCGCCGGTCCGCCGCCTACCGGGCGGCGACGGCCGGCGAGTCGGCGATGCTGCTGCAGACGCTCGCCCAGGAGTGCGTGACGGTGCTCGGCCGGAGCGACCGGGACACCCTGTGCACCTGGCGGGACTTCGCCTGGTACCTCAGCCGGACCGGGGACCTGAACGGCGCGGTCCGGCTGTTGACCGCCCTGGTGGACGACATGCGCTCGGCGCTCGGCCCGGTCGACCCGGACACCCTCGGCGCCCGCTACCACCTGGTCTGGTGCGTCGGCGAGAGCGGTGCGCCGGTCACCGCGATCCGGCTGATGAACGAGCTGCTGCCCGACCTGCACGCCGCCTGGGGCCCGTACGACCCGCGGGTCCTGAAGGCCCGGCACGACCTCGCGCTGCACCGGGCCAACCGGGGCGACCCGCAGGGCGCGGTGCTCCAGCTGCACGGGCTGCTGCCGGACCTCGCCCGGGTGCTGGGCGAGCACCACCCGAGCACCGTGCAGGCCTGGCGGGACCTGGCCGGCTACCAGCAGCAGCTGGCCCAGGCCGGCCGCAAGGGGCCGGGGCAGCGCCGCCGCACGCCGCGGATGAGCCCGATGGAGGCGCTGGTGCTGGTGCGGCGGCTGCGGCTGTGGGACTTCGCCACCGACGAGGAGGCCCGGGCCTGCATGGACGCGCTGGACCGGGGGATCGGCCTGAAGGGCGTCGCGGACGTGGTGTTCGACGCACCGGACCACGTCTCGGACGAGGACCTGGTGGAGGAGATCTTCGGGGCCTGAGCGCCGCCGCCACGGCGCTCAGCCCGCCAGGGCCGGCGCCGGAAGGGCGGCCAGGGCGTGGAGCAGGGCGCGGGCGGCGGCGTCGTTCTGCCGGAAGCCCGGGGCGTTGGTGCGCGGGCGGGCGAAGGCGGCGGCCGCGCGCAGGCTGGTGTGCGGGCCGAGGGCGGTGCGGCGGGGGTGTGGGGCGCCGCCGAGGGCCGGGTCGAGCAGCCGGCTGTCCGCGGGGGTGATGGTGACCAGGCCGGAGCGGTGGGTGTAGTCGGGGTCGGTGACCACCTCCTCGACGATCCGTCCGGTGCGGTGCAGGTCGCGCAGCACCGGGTCCAGGGTTCGGGCCAGCGCGTGCTTGGGCAGGTACGCCTCGACCAGCGCCGTGGCGGTGACCCGGTGGCCGGGCACGGTGGCGCCGCCGGCCCGCCAGGTGCCGCTCGCCTCGTCCCGTTCGATCCGCACGTCCGCGCCGAGGAAGCGCACCACCCCGGCCTCGGAGAGGGCGAGCAGCTGGCGCAGCCGGAAGCCGGGCGGGCCGGAGGCGAGGAAGCTGAAGTAGCCGAAGAACCACCCGTCCACCTCCTCGGCGATCGACCGGGCGGTGAGCCGGCCGCTCGCCATCACCCGGGGGAGCTGGCCGAACAGCGAGAGCAGGCCGAGGAAGGCGCCGAGGTCGGCGCTGTGCGCCGGGTCGGCGCGGCGGTCGGCGTCGGCGGTGACGTACCCGCGCAGGTGCGCCTGGAGCTCCTCGTCGGTGCCGAGTTCGAGCCCGGCCAGCGGGTGGTCGAGCCGTTCGAAGTCGATCCGGTCGGCCGGGTCGGGGACGGCCTCGGCGATCAGGGCGGCGAGTTCGGGGCCGTACCAGTGGTGCCGGTCGTAGCGGTGGAGGAACTCCGGCCAGGGCAGGGCGGTGCGCCCGGGGTGGGCGTGGAACAGCTCGTGGTAGTGCCCGAAGGCGATCTCCTTGGCCATCAACGGCCAGAAGTCGCGCCGCAGTTCGAGCTGTCCGCCGGTGGTGAGCACGGTGTTCACGGCGGTCTCGTCGAAGTACCGGGGGAGCGGGGCGGGCGGCCCCTGGAGCCGGTAGCCGGTCTTGGAGTGGTACGGGACGCCGCGCCGGGAGCCGAGGTGGAGCACCGGCTCGCGGCCGGACGGCAGGTAGCGCAGCGCGGGCCCGTCCCCGATCGGCTCGAAGCGGCCGCCGCGGCCCTCGGTGAGCAGCGTGACCAGGTCCACCGAGGCGAGGCCGAGGCCGCGCAGCACCACCTGCTCGCCGGGGGCGAGGGCGGCCAGTTCGGCGGTCACGTCGGCGGAGTGGGCGGGCGGGAGGTGGAAGCGGCCGTGCCGGGCGGCGAAGGCGGCGTCGGCGGCGAAGCGCGGGTGCGGGGCCGAGTCGAGGTGGCCGAGGGTGAGCACGACGTGGTCGGCGGTGAGCGTCCGGTCGGTGAGGTGGACGCTCTGCGGGCCGTCGGCCGGGCCCTCGATCCGCCGGACGGTGTCGCGGTGGACGGTGACCGCGATGTGCGCCGGCAGTTCGGCGACGGCGCGGCGGAACACCCAGTCCAGGTAGGCGCTCTGGGCCCGGCGGGTGGGGAAGTCCGCGGGCGCGAGGGTGCGCAGCTCGGCCCGGACGGCCGGGTCGGCGACCTCCCGGTAGGGCGCGAACTCCTCCTGCCGCGCGGCCCATTCGGCGAGCGAGGGGCCGGGGCGGACCGGCCCTTCGAGGGTGGAGCGCTCGTCGGTGAACATGGTGACGTCCTCGGCCATGGAGTTCATCCGCAGCAGCGGGGACTGGTCGTGGCGCCAGATCCGGCCCGCGCCCGGCGGGTACGGGTCGACCAGGTGGATCGCCAACGGGCGGTCTTCGGGCAGGAGTTCGGCCGCATTGGCGGCGATCCGCTCCAGCAGCCCGGTGCCGCGCGGGCCGGCGCCGACGATGACCAGCGCCGTCATGCCCGCACCACCTTCACGAAGGCCGCGCGGGCCCGCTGCAGCGGGGTGGGCGGCAGGCCGTCGCGGGTGGCGCCCCGGGCGAAGTGCCGTTCCACGTAGTACTGGCCGACGGACAGCAGGGTGGTGACCACCAGGTACCAGATGGTGGCGACCATCAGCATCGGGATGACCCGGTACGACTGGAGGTAGACCAGCTGCACCGAGTAGAGCAGGTCGGAGACGGCCAGCACGCTGACGATGCTGGTGCCCTTGAGCGCGCCGATCAGCATGTTCCCGGCGGTCGGCACGATCGCCCGCATCGCCTGCGGCACCACGATCCGGCGCAGCACCCGCCACCGGCCGAGCCCGAGTGCGGACGCCGCCTCCAGCTGGCCGCGGTCGACGGACAGGATGCCGCCGCGGATCACCTCGGCGGCGTACGCGGTCTCCAGCAGGGTGAGGCCGATGACGGCGGTCAGGGTGGGGCCCATCAGGTTGACGGTCCTGACCGTGACGAACTCGGGGCCGAACGGGACGCCGAGGCCGAGGGTGGGGTAGAGCGCGCCGATGTTGAAGAAGAACAGCAGCTGCACCAGCGGCGGGGTGGAGCGGAACACCCAGATGTAGACCCAGCTCAGCGTGCGCAGCACCGGGTTGGCGGACAGCCGCATGGTGGCGAGGAGGGTGCCGAGCACGAAGCCGAGGGCGAGGGTGACGGCCGTCAGCCAGAGGGTCAGGGCGAGTCCGTCGAGCACGGACCGGGCGGTGAACCAGTCGGCGACCACGCTCCACTGGAAGGCCTTGTTGCGGATCACCGAGTTGACCGCCATCGCGGCCAGCAGCAGGGCGACGGCGGCGGCGGCCCACTGGCCGGGCCTGCGGCGGGCGACGATCCGGGCCTCGGCGGCGGGCGGCGCGGCGGGGCGGTCGAGTGGGGAGGGGGCGGGCAGGACGTCCTGCGGGGTGGCCATGGCGGCGGCTCCTGGGCGGAGTGCGGGCGGGGAGATGTACGGCGGTGGTCACGTACGCGGGCGCGGCCCGTGTCCCTCAACACGGCCGGCGCATGGCACTGCACTCCGCGCCGATCGTACGCATGCGCGATCGACGGCTGTCAAGGGTGATCGGGACGGCGGAGGGCCCGGCCGGGGCGCGTCGGAAAAGCGACAGGAGATCGCAACAGTGCGGCAATGATGGATGGTTGACGTACCGATCGGCCGACTGCTCAACTTGAGGCCATGTACGCCGAGCAGCCCCTGGTCAGCCGCGACCACATCGACTTCGGTCGGGTGTGGTCCGCGGCGTGTCGCGGCTGACCCGGCAGCGGGCCGTCCGTCCGGCCTGATCTCCCGGCGGGGAGCCCTCCCTCGGTTCGCCCCGTCGCGGCCCGGATCCGTCGTCGGCGACCGGCGACGCGTCAGGCCTTCGCTGCCGCCGTCGACTTCGCACTGCGCTCCGGCCCTTCCGCACTCCGGTCCTCCCGCACTCCGGCAGTTCCCTCCCGTCCCCCCTCTTCACCGGCACGTCCACCGTCACGTGTTCGACGGCCGCCCCGCCGCGGCCGCCTCCGGCGCCCCCCGCCTTCGGCCGGGCGGCACCCCCTGCCCACCCGCAGTCCACCGGAGTCCCGCCCACCCGAAAGGTTCCGCCATGCCCGTCGAATTCCTCGGTATCGCCGCCACCGGAGACGGTTCGGAGACCACCGCCCGCACCACCGCCGCCTTCGACCGCGACTACACCCTGCGGCTGGCCCGGGCGCACGAGGACCACGGCTGGGACCGGGTGCTCTTCGCCTACGGGGCCGGCGCCCCGGAGCCGTCGGCCGCGGCGGCCTTCCTCGCCTCGCACCTGGAGCGCCTCCAGATCCTGCTGGCGCACCGGCCGAACGTCTCCTACCCGACCTTCGCGGCCAAGACCTTCGCGACCCTCGACCGGATCAGCGACGGCCGGCTGACCGTGCACTTCATCACCGGCGGCAACGACCACGAGCAGCAGCGCGAGGGCGACTTCCTGACCAAGGACCAGCGCTACGAGCGCACCCGGGAGTACATCGGCATCGTCAAGAAGGCCTGGACCAGCCGGGAGCCCTTCGACCACGAGGGCCCGCACTACCGCTTCAACGACTTCGTCTCGGACGTCTTCCCCGTGCAGCAGCCGCGCCCGGGGGTCTCCTTCGGCGGCTCCTCCGACGCGGCCTACGCGGCCGGCGGCGCCGAGGCGGACGTCTACTGCCTCTGGGGCGAGCCGCTGGCCCGCACCGCCGAGCAGATCGAGCGGGTGAAGGAGGCGGCCCGGGCGGCCGGGCGCACCGACGTGCCGCGGATCCAGGTGGCGTTCCGGCCGATCATCGCGCCGACCGAGGAGCTGGCCTGGGAGAAGGCGCACCGGACGGTGGCCGCGATCCGGGACCGTCGGGGCACCGACCGGGCGGGGACGAACCCGGCGACCGGGACGCGCGAGGCCGGGACGCGCGAGACCGCGGCACCCGAGAACGTCGGCTCCCAGCGGCTGATCGAGATCGCCGAGGCCGGCGAGCGCTACGACCGCGCCCTGTGGACCCCGACCGCCGCGGCCACCGGCGGGGCGGGCAACTCCAACGCGCTGGTCGGCACCCCGGAGACGGTCGCCCAGGCGCTGCTCGACTACTACGACCTCGGCGTGGACATCCTCTCCGCGCGCGGCTACCACCTGCTGGACGACGCGATCGACTTCGGCCGGTACGTCATCCCGATCGTCCGCGAGGAGGTCGCCAAGCGGGACGCCGCCAGGGCCGCCAAGGCCGCCAAGGCCGCCAAGGCCGAGCGGGCCGAGCGCGACCGCCACCAGCTGATCGCGGTGCAGGCGTGAGCGCGGGCGCGGGCCCGGCCGACGGGTGGGAGTTCCGCCGGGTCACGATCGACGATCCGCTGGTCGAGCCGCTGCTGCGCGAGCTCACCCACGAGTACGTCACCCGGTACGGCCCCGAGGCGCACCAGGAGATGACCCGCTACCCGGCCGGGGACTTCGCCGAGCCGCACGGCGTGCTGCTGCTCCTGCTGGAGGACGGCGAACCGGTGGCCGGCGGCGCGTACAAGCGCTACGACGACCGCACCGCCGAGGTGAAGCGGATGTGGACGCACTCCGCGCACCGGCGCCGGGGCCTGGCCCGCCGGGTGCTGGCCGAGCTGGAGCGGACGGCGGCCGCGGCCGGCTACACCCGCTTCCACCTCACCACCGGCCCGCGCCAGCCCGAGGCCAGGAACCTCTACCTGGCGGCCGGCTACACCCCGCTGTTCGACGTCTCCGCCGACCCCCTGACCATCGGGCCGCTCCCCTTCGAGAAGCACCTGCCCGTTCTGACCACGACCTCCTGAAAGGCCCCCTCGTGAGAACCACCACCGTCCGCCGCCTGCTCGCGACCGCCGTCCTGCTGCCGGTCCTGGTCCTGGCCGCCTGCGGTTCGGACCCGAAGATCGCGGGCGCGGCGGCGGGCGGTCCGGCCGCCACCGCCACCGAGGACCTCGTCTCCGGCCTCAGGACCTCGGAGTCCGCCGCCGCGCTGCTGCCCGAGGAGGTCCGCAGGGCCGGCACGCTGAAGTTCGGCTCGGCCTTCGGCGCGCCGCCCAGCGCGTTCTACACCGACCAGGCCGACAAGAAGCCGGCCGGGATCGACGTGGACTTCACCGACGCGGTGGCCAGGCTGCTCGGCCTGACCGTGCAGCGCGAGCAGGCCGCCTTCGAGACCATCCTGCCCGCCCTGGACAGCGGGAAGTACGACGTCGGCACCGGCAACTTCGGGGTCACCGCGGCCCGGCTGAGGACCATCGACTTCGTCACCTACATCGACGACGGCCAGGGCTTCGCGGTGAAGAAGGACAACACCGCGGTCCAGCCGGTCACCGACCTGCTCCAGCTGTGCGGACTGACCATCGGCACCGGCGCCGGCACCACCTTCGAGACCACCCTCAACAGCCGGAAGAACGTCTGCGCCGACGCCGGGAAGAAGCCGTACGAGGTCAAGGCGTTCGGCGAGAGCGGCGCCCTGCTGACCAGCCTCCAGCAGGGCCGGGTGGACATCGAGATGTCCACCATCAACGGGCTGCGCCACCAGGCCGCGCAGGAGGCCTCCGGGACCCGCTTCCTCAACGAGTTCCACCGCCTCGACGTCGGCTTCGCCCTGAAGAAGGGCTCGAAGCTCGCCCCGGCCCTCCAGGCGGCGGTCAACCAGCTGATCAAGGACGGGACGTACGAGCGGATCCTGCGCAAGTGGGGGGTCGCCGAGTCGGCGATCGAGGAATCGCGGATCAGCCCGCCCGAGCACGCCTGAGCGCCGGCCACCGAGGAGACCTCCGATGACCGTCACCACCACCGTCACCACCGTCACCACCGGGACCCGGCCGGCCCCGGCCCAGGCCCCGGCTGCCCCCGACCTCGACGCACTGGCCGGCCTGCGGACCGTCCCCGCCCGCCACCCCTGGCGCTGGGCCGCCGGGCTCGCCGCGCTGGTCGTGCTCGCCCAGTTCGCCCACGGCCTGGCCACCAACCCCGGCTGGGACTGGGCCACGTTCCGGCTCTACTTCACCGCCGACACCATCCTCCGGGCGATCGGACGGACCCTCGAACTCACCGCCTACGGCACGGTGCTGGGCTTCGTGCTGGGCACCGCGGTGGCCGCGATGCGGCTGTCCCGCAGCGCGATCCTGCGCTCCATCGCCTGGGCCTACGTGTGGGTGTTCCGCTCGATCCCGCTGATCGTCCAGCTGGTGTTCTGGTTCAACCTCTCCTACCTGTACAAGCGGTTCGGGATCGGCATCCCGTTCGGCCCGACCTTCGGCGAGGTCGAGACGGTCGGGGTGCTCAGCGCGCTCGGTGCGGCGGTGCTCGGCCTGGGGCTGCACCAGGCCGCGTTCGCCGCCGAGATCATCCGCGGCGGCATCATCGCGGTGGACGCCGGCCAGCGGGAGGCCGCCGCCGCGCTCGGCATCCCGCGCTGGCGGCAGGGCTGGCGGATCGTGCTGCCGCAGGCGATGCGCGGCATCCTCCCGGCCGCCGCCAACGAGGTGATCTCCCTGCTCAAGGGCACCTCGGTGGTCTACGTGATGGCGATCGGCGAACTCTTCTACCAGGCCCAGGTGGTCTACGGCCGCACCGGCCGGGTGGTGCCGCTGCTGATGGTCGCCACCGTCTGGTACGTGCTGCTGACCACCGCCCTCTCGATCGGCCAGTACTACGTCGAGCGCCACTTCGCCCGCGGCGCCGAGCGCACCCCGCCGCCCACCCCGTGGCAGCGCGTCCGGGCCTTCGCCCGGAGCCTGCCGGACCGCACCCGGCCCGCCGCCGCCCGTACCCCCGGAGGACAGTCGTGACCACGCTGACGAAGCCCGATCCGAACCCTCCCGGCCCGGCCCCGGCCGCCCCGATGGTGCGGGTCCGCGGCCTGCACAAGAGCTTCGGCCGGCTGGAGGTGCTGCGCGGGGTCGACCTGGACGTCCCGGCCGGCTCGGTGACCGTGGTGCTCGGCCCGTCCGGCTCCGGCAAGTCCACCCTGCTGCGGGCGATCAACCACCTGGAGAAGCTGGACCGCGGCCACGTCGCCATCGACGGCGAGCTGATCGGCTACCGCCGCTCCGGCGACCGGCTGTACGAGCTCAAGGAGCGCGAGGTGCTGCGCCAGCGCACCGGCATCGGCTTCGTGTTCCAGAACTTCAACCTGTTCCCGCACCTCACCGTGCTGGAGAACCTGGTCGAGGCGCCGGTCGCCGCGCTGCGCCGCCCGAAGGCCGGGGCCAGGGCGGCGGCGCTGGCGCTGCTGGAGCGGGTCGGGCTGGCCGACAAGGCCGCCGCCTACCCCCGGCAGCTGTCCGGCGGGCAGCAGCAGCGGGTGGCGATCGCCCGGGCGCTGGCGCTGGAGCCCAAGGTGCTGCTGTTCGACGAGCCCACCTCGGCGCTCGACCCGGAGCTGGTCGGCGAGGTGCTGGACGTCATCAAGGACCTCGCCCGCAGCGGCACCACGATGATCGTGGTCACCCACGAGATCGGCTTCGCCCGCGAGGTCGCCGACACCGTGGTCTTCATGGACGGCGGCGTGGTGGTCGAGCAGGGCCCGCCCGCCGAGGTCCTGGACCGGCCGCGGCACGAGCGCACCCGGGCCTTCCTGGCCAAGGTCCTCTGACCCTCCCTTCCCCCAACACCCCTTCGCCGAGCAGGAGTTCCGCCATGTCCCTACCCCGTCGCGCCCTCGTGACCGCCGCCGGCGCGCTCGCCGCCGCCCTCGCCCTGGCCGGCTGCGGCGGCTCCGCCACGGGCGCGTCGGCGGAACTCGCCCCGGCCAGGGGCAGCACCGCGCCGGACGGCACGGTGGTGAACCTCTCGCCGGACCAGAACCGGGTCACCACGCCCAAAGTCGACGCGATCGCCGCGCTGGTCCCGGAGGAGATCAGGAAGAAGGGGACGCTGACCGTCGTCGACTCGATCGGCACCACCCCGCCGCTGGACTTCTACGCCAACGACGACAGGACGATCATCGGCGTCGAGCCGGACCTCGCCTCCCTGATCGGCAACGTGCTGGGCCTCAAGGTCGAGTTCAACCCGGTCTCCTGGGAGAACATCTTCGTCGGTCTGGACAGCGGCAAGTACGACGTCGGCGTCTCCAACATCACCGTCACCGAGGCGCGCAAGGAGAAGTACGACTTCGCCACCTACCGGCTGGACGTCCTGGGCTTCGAGGCGAAGAAGGGCGGCGGCCTGAAGGTCACCGGCCCCAAGGACCTCGCGGGCAAGGCGGTCGGCGTCGCCACCGGCACCAACCAGGAGAAGCTGCTGGTCTCCTGGAGCGAGGAGAACGTCAGGAACGGGCTCAAGCCGATCGACATCAAGTACTTCCAGGGCACCGAGTACTACCTGGCGCTCGCCTCCGGCCGGATCGAGGTCTACACCGGCCCCAACCCCAGCCTGGCCTTCCACGCCGTGCAGACCGGCGAGACCGAGGTCGTCGGCACCTACTCGGGCGGCGGCGCGGACGTCCTCGGCAAGATCGCGGCGACCACCCGGAAGGACAACGGGCTGGTCAAGGCGCTGAACGGGGCGATCGACGAACTGATCCGCAACGGCACGTACGGGCAGGTGCTCAAGCGCTGGGGCCTGGACAACGAGGCCGTGCCGAACTCGGAGATCAACCCGCCCGGGCTGCCCAGGCCCAAGCCGTAGGAGGGCGGCCCGGGGACGTTCACCCGTTCGTTCCCGCCCGCCGCTATGGTGACCCCCTCCCGACGGCGAATGCCGGGCGGGCGCGGTCGAGTTGGGGGAGGGCATGGAGAAGGGCGAGGTGCTCGGCGGTCGCTTCCGGCTGGAGCAGAAGCTGGGCAGGGGCGGGTTCGGCGTGGTCTGGCGGGCCACCGACACGACCATCGACCGGGAGGTCGCGGTCAAGGTGCTGCTCGCCGAGCACGCCACCGACCGGGAGGCGGTCAGCCGGTTCGTCCGCGAGGCCCGGACGGCCGGCGGCCTCAACAATCCGCACATCGTGACCGTGTACGACTACGGGTGGACGGAGACCGGCTCCGGGAAGATCCCGTACCTGGTGATGGAGCTGGTCCGCGGCCGGGCGCTGTCCGAGGTGCTCAAGGACGGCCGGCCGGACCACAAGCAGGCGCTGCGCTGGATACGGCACGTGTGCAAGGCGCTGGACGCCGCGCACCGCTCGGGGATCGTCCACCGGGACATCAAGCCCGAGAACGTGATGATCGCGCAGGACGGGGAGCGGGCCAAGGTCCTGGACTTCGGCATCGCCCGACTGGTCACCCAGACCGTCCGGCTCACCTCCACCGGCAACGTGGTCGGCACCGTCCCGTACCTGGCGCCCGAGTGCTGGTCCGGCGGCGTGGTGGACGGCCGGGCCGACCTCTACGCGCTCGGCATCATGCTGTACGAGGTCTGCACCGGCGCGCGCCCGTTCCGCGCCGCCTCGGCCGCCGAGTACATGTACCGGCACCTGGAGGAGGTCCCGTCCCGGGTCCGCAGCAAGGACCCCGCGCTGGGCGCGCTGATCGCCGAACTGCTCGCCAAGCGGCCCGAGCAGCGGCCCGCCGGAGCCGCCGAGGTGCTGGAGCGGCTGCGCGTCGTCCGGCCCGGGATGCTGCGCCCGGACGACCCCAGCCCGGAGCAGCTGCGCCGGCGGGCCGACCGGGCCTGGCGGCACGGCGAGGCCGGCGAGTCGGCGGAGGCGGTCGAGATCCTCACCGCGCTCGTGCCCGACTTCGCCCGGATCTGCGGACCGGACGACCCGCGCACCCTGCGCACCTGCCACGACCTGGCCCTCTGGCTGGCCCGGGACGGCAGCCCGGGCGCCGCCGTCGCGCTGCTGGACGAGCTGGCCCAGGTGCCCGGCGCCACCCCGGAGGCCCGGGCGGACGCGCGGCGCGACCTCGCGCACTGGCAGCGGGAGGCCGCCCGGCTCGGCCCGGGCCGGCCGCGGGCGCTGAGCCTGGGGGTGCTGCTCGGCGGCGCGCCGGGCGACTGAGGCGTCCCGCGCGGCCCGGGCGGGAACCGGGAGGATTTCGCCCATCGGGACGGTCTGGTCCGCGACCCGGACGCGTTGGTATACCTCGTTGCCGGACACGGGAGCGGCGTCCGCGCCGCCCCGGTGAGCTGCGACGAAAGGCTGGTGACGGATCGATGAAGCTCCTGCGCGTCGGACCCGCGGGCGCCGAGCGCCCGGTCGTCCTGGGCGAGGACGGTACCGCGTACGACCTCTCGGGGCGGGCCCGCGACCTCGACGGGGCCTTCCTGGCCGGGCTGGACCCGGCCGCGCTGGCCCGGGAGGCGGCCTCCGGCCTCCTGCCGGTGGTGGACCTCGACGGCCTGCGGGTGGGCGCACCGGTGGCCCGGCCGGGCAAGGTGGTCGGCATCGGGCTCAACTACCGCGACCACGCGGCCGAGGCCGGGGCCGCGATCCCGGCCGAGCCGGTGATCTTCCTCAAGCCGAGCTCCACCGTGGTCGGCCCGTACGACGAGGTGCTGGTGCCGCGCGGCGGCGAGAAGACCGACTACGAGGCCGAACTGGCCGTCGTGATCGGCCGCACCGCCCGCTACCTGGACTCGCACGCCGAGGCGGCCGGGGTGATCGCCGGCTACACGATCGCCAACGACGTCACCGAGCGGGCCTTCCAGTTCGAGCGCGGCGGCCAGTGGGACAAGGGAAAGTCGGCGGAGACCTTCACCCCGCTCGGGCCCTGGCTGGTCACCGCCGACGAGGTGGCCGACCCGCAGGCGCTGACCCTGCGGCTCTGGGTCAACGGCGAGCGGCGGCAGCACGGCAGCACCGCGGAGATGGTCTTCCCGGTGCTCGAACTGGTCCGCTACGCGAGCCGGTTCATGGTGCTGGAGCCCGGCGACGTGATCATCACCGGCACCCCGGCCGGGGTCACCCTGGGCCGCCCCGGCACGCCGTTCCTCGCCCCGGGCGACGTGGTCGAGATCGAGATCGACGGGCTCGGCCGCCAGCGCCAGGTGCTCGGCAAGGCCTAGGGCACGCTCTGACGGCCGAGGCCGCCCCGACCCTTGGCACGGGGGTCGGGAGGGCCGCCGCGACCCGCGGTCGCGAAGTCGTGCGGCCCTGAAGTCCTGCGGCCCTGGAGCGGAGAGGGCGTCCGGCCCCGGAACCGCGAGCTACGAAGCGCCGCCCAGGACCGCCCGCAGCCGCTCCGCCCGCTGCGGCCGGGGCCCCTCCAGCGCGAGCACCCCCGCCAGCACCTCGGCCGTCTGCGGGTCGTGCAGCGCCGTCGCCGCGGCCATCGCGGTGAACTGGTCCACCAGCCAGTCGCGCAGCTCCGTCACCGGCAGCGCGCGCCCCTCGTCCAGCCAGCTCAGCGACGCGCCCTCGACCACCGCGATCCACGAGCGCACCAGCAGCGTCAGCCGCGGCCCGGCCTCCCGCACGCCCAGGTGCCGCAGCGTGCGCCGCAGCGCCGCCCGCCGGACGTCGTCCACGATCGCCGAGGTGCGGGCCGTCTCCACCACCGAACCGCCGCGCAGCAGCGCCGAGTAGCCCGCGTCGTGCTCGGCCACGAAGGCGAAGTAGCCGTCCAGCACCGCCGACAGCTGCTCGGACGGCGTCCCGCGCAGCGGCACCGCGAAGCGGCTGGTCAGCTCGTCCGCCGCGGTGCGCAGCGCGGCCTCGTACAACTGCTGCTTGCCGCCCGCGAAGTAGCGGTACACCAGTGGGCGGGAGGCCTCGGCGGCCTCGGCGACGTCGTCGAGGCTCACCTCCTCGGGTGGCCGGGAGGCGAACAGCTCCAGGGCGACCGCGATCAGCTGCTCGCGTCGCTGCTGGACCGGCAGCCGTCGGTAGCCGGTGCGGCGCGGACGCGGCTCGGACGCGGCCGGGACGGGCGCCTGACCTGCCGAGGTGGGGCTGGCTTCCATGGCGGCCAAGCGTAATGGGCGTCGGGCCGATCCGATCCTGTCGCGCCGAACGGATTTTCGCAGGCGAACCCCACTCGCAAAGGGGTTGCAAAGCGGCCGCGCCACGAAATGATGTCGGAATGCGTGAAGAACTGATCACCGCCGACGGCGCCACCCCTCGCCGCATCGCCGACGACCACGTCCGCGAACTGGCCGAGCTCGACCCGCTGACCGCGGTGTACCTCGGCCTCAACCTCGATGACGACCGGCTGCCCGACCTCTCCCCGGCCGGCCCCGAGGCCCTGGCCGACCTCGCCCGCCGCACCCTGGCGAAGCTCGACGAGGCCGAGCGGGCCGGCGCGGCCGAGGACGAGGCCGAGCGCCGCTGCGCCCGGCTGCTGCGCGAGCGGCTGTCCGCCGAACTCGCCGTCCACGAGGCCGGGGAGAGTTTCCGCTCGCTGCGCAACCTCGGCTCCCCGGTGCACGACCTGCGGGAGTCCTTCACCCTGATGGGGACCGACACCGAGGCCGAGTGGCAGGTGGTCGGCCGCCGCATGGCGAGGATCCCGGTGGCGTTCGAGCAGTACCGGCGGACGCTGGCCGAGGGCGTCGAGCGCGGCCTGCTGTCCGGCCCGCGCCAGGTGACCACGGTGCTCGGGCAGTTCGCCGAGTGGCTGGGCGAGGACACGCCGGCCGACGAGCGGGTGCCCGGTGCCTGGTTCGGCCAGTTCGTCCAGGGGGCGCCGGAGGCCCTGCGGCCCGAGCTGTCGAAGCACGCGGTGGCCGCCGCCGAGGCGCTGGCCGAGCTGCGCGACTGGCTGCGCGACGTGTACGGCCCGGCCGCGGCCGGTGCTCCGGACACCGCGGGCCGGGAGCGCTACGTCCGCTGGGTGCGCTACTGGACCGGTGCCGACCTGGACCTGGACGAGGCCTACGCCTGGGCGTGGAGCGAGTTCCACGACCTGCTGGCGCAGATGGAGGTCGAGGCCGAGAAGGTCTTGCCGGGCGCGGGCCCGCTGGCGGCGATGCAGTGGCTGGAGACCGACGGCCCGGCCATCGAGGGCGCCGAGGCCACCCGGGAGTACCTCCAGGGCCTGATGGACCAGGCCGTCCGGGACCTCCAGGGCACCCACTTCGACCTGGCCGAGCCGGTGACCCGGGTCGAGTCGAGGATCGCCCCGGCCGGCAGCGCCGCCGCGCCGTACTACACCGCGCCCTCGCTGGACTTCAGCCGCCCCGGGCGGACCTGGCTGCCGCTGGTCGGCCGGGACCGCTTCCCGGTCTGGGACCTGGTCTCCACCTGGTACCACGAGGGCGTGCCGGGCCACCACCTCCAGCTCGCGCAGTGGAACTACGTCGCCGACCGGCTCTCCACCTACCAGGTGAGCCTCGGCGGGGTGAGCGCCAACCTGGAGGGCTGGGCGCTGTACGCCGAGCGCCTGATGGACGAGCTCGGCTACCTGACCGACCCGGGCCACCGCCTGGGCTACCTCAACGCGCAGATGATGCGCGCGCTGCGGGTCATCGTCGACATCGGCATGCACGTGGGCCTGGACTTCCCGGCGGACTCCCCGTACAAGCCGGGCGAGCCGGTCGCCCCGGAGAACGCCCGGGAGTTCTTCGGCCTGTACTGCGGCCTGTCCGCCGACTTCCTGGACAGCGAGCTGGTCCGCTACCTGGGCCTGCCCGGCCAGGCGATCGGCTACAAGCTCGGCGAGCGCGCCTGGCTGCGCGGACGGGCGGCGGCGAAGGCGGCGCACGAGGCGCGCGGCGAGGAGTTCGACCTCAAGGCCTGGCACATGGCGGCGCTCTCGCAGGGCTCGCTGGGCCTGGACGACCTGGTCGAGGAGCTCTCGGCGCTCTGACGGCCGTGCTCCGTCGAGCGCGCGTCGGGCACGGCGCGGCGCCGGCGGTGGCCGCGGGGCCGGGAACCGGGCCCCCGGGACTCGGTCCGGAGTCCCGGGGGCCTGGTTCTTTTGTCCCCCAAGTCCGATTTGGTGAGGTTTTTCCTTGCCATCCGTCCGGAGCGGAGTTTGGCTGGAAGGCGACTGCGTGACCTCTCCGCCCCACTCCGGAAGGCTCGATCAGTGACTTCGCAAACCGTCACCGGTCATGAGGACGCGGATCGCCGCCGCTGGTGGGCGCTGGCCGTCATCGCCACCGCCCAGCTCATGATCGTGCTCGACATCACCATCGTGAACATCGCACTGCCGTCCGCCCAGCGGGACCTGGGCATCTCGGACGCCGACCGGCAGTGGGTGATCACCGCCTACACGCTCGCCTTCGGCGGTCTGCTGCTGCTCGGCGGCCGGCTGGGCGACCTCTTCGGCCGCAAGCGCGTCTTCACCGTCGGTCTGCTGGGCTTCGCCCTCGCCTCCGCCCTCGGCGGCGCGGCGGTCGGCCCGGCCATGCTCTTCGGCGCCCGTGCCCTGCAGGGGGCGTTCGGCGCCCTGCTCGCCCCCTCCGCGCTGGGGCTGCTCTCCACCACCTTCTCCGATCCACGGGAACGCAGTACGGCCTTCGGCATCTTCGGTGCGATCGCCGCCGGAGGCTCCGCGATCGGCTTCATCGCCGGCGGGCTGCTGACCGAGTACCTGAACTGGCGCTGGTGCCTGTTCGTCAACGTGCCGATCGCCGTCGTCACCGCCTTCGCGGCGTTCAACGTGCTGAAGCGCGACCACGTCGGGAAGGGCCGCCGGACGCCGCTGGACCTGCCCGGGGCACTGCTCGGCTGCGGCGGCCTGCTGGCGATCGTCTACGGCACCTCCGAGGCCGTGAGCCGGGGCTGGGGCGACGGCCTGGTGATCGGCTCGCTGGTCCTGGGCGTGGCGCTGCTCGCGGCCTTCGTGCTGGTCGAACGGCGCACCGCGCACCCGCTGCTGCCGCTGCACATCGTCGCCGACCGCAACCGCGGTGGCGGCGCGCTCTCGGTGGGCCTGGCGATGGTCGGCATGTTCGGCCTCTTCCTGTTCCTGACCTACTACCTGCAGGCCATCAAGCACTTCTCGCCGATCATGTCCGGCCTGTCCTTCCTGCCCATGACGGCCGCCATCGTGCTGAGTTCGACGGGCGTCGCGGCCCGGTTGATGACCAGGGTGCCGTCCCGGAACCTGATCGGCCCGGGGCTGCTGCTCGCCGCGGCCGGGATGGCCTGGCTGACCCAGATGCGGGTGGACAGCGCGTGGGCCGGCATGGTGCTGCCCGCCGAGCTGCTGCTCGGCTTCGGCATGGGCCTGGTGTTCATGCCGGCGATGAGCCTGGCCACCCTCGGGGTCGCCCCGAACGAGACCGGCGCGGCCTCGGCCACCATCAACTCGGCCCAGCAGGTGGGCGGCTCGGTCGGCACGGCGCTGCTGAACACGATCGCGGCGAGTGCCACCGCGAGCTTCCTGGCCACCCGGATCGCCTCCGACCCGGCGGTGCGGGCCGAGGGCGCGGTGCACGGCTACGTGGTCGCGACCTGGGTGGCGACGGGCGTCCTGCTGGCGGCCGCGCTGGTCGCGGTGCTGATGATCAACCACCGGCCGGCGCCCGGTGAGGCCACCGCCGTCGAGGGCGGCGCCTCCGGGGCGGAGGCGCCGGCTGCGGCCGTACCGGCCGGGGACGGTCGTCCGACGGATCTGCGGGCGGCGGCCGCGGCCGATGTCAGGGCCAACGTCCGCCCCGCGGGCGAGGGGCGGGCGGAGGCCGGGGTGGAGACCGGAGCGGAGCGGCCGTCGATCGATTGAAATTTGCAGCAAGGTCTTGCAGTCAACCTCCGGCGCCTGCTTGACTCCTGGCCACCGTCCAGGGATCAAGGAGGCGCCGCCGTGCTGTCCGAGAACGTGCCGCCCGAGAACGTGCCGTCCGGGGCCGCGCAGCCCGAGTTCGACCTGCTCGTCGTCGGTGGCGCCGGCGTGGACACCATCGTCCGGGTCGAGCGGCTGGAAGTCCCGCCCGGCGACTCGCAGCTCGTCGAACCGGTGCGGGACTACGTCGGCCACACCGGCAACGGCGTCGCCCTCGGCGCCCACCACCTCGGCCTGCGCACCGCGTTCATCGACTTCCTCGGCGACGACGCCCAGGGCGACCTGATCCGCGCCCACTACGCGCGCCACGGCCTGCACTTCGCGCACCTGGTGAGCCCGCACGGCACCCCGCGCGGGGTCAACCTGGTGGACGCGGCCGGCCGCCGGTTCTCCTTCTTCGACGCCCGCCACCCCGCCGACCTGCGGCTGCCGCGCGACCTCTACCTGCCGTACGCCGAGCGCAGTCGGCACGTCCACCTGTCCATCACCGGCGTCAACCGGGACATGTACGGCGACCTCCACCGCCTCGGCCGCACCACCTCCACCGACCTGCACGACTGGGACGGCGTCGACCCGTACCGCCGTGCGTACGCGCTCGGCTCCGACCTGGTCTTCCTCTCCGCGGCCGGCTGCCCCGGCCGGCACGAGGAGGTGATGCGCGCGATCCTCGCCGAGGGGCGCGCGCGGGTGGTCGTCGCCACGGCCGGCGCCGAGGGCTGCCACCTGCTCACCCGGGACGACCCCGCGCCGCGCCACCTGCCGGCCGTCGACCCGGGCCGCCCGGTGGTGGACAGCAACGGCGCCGGGGACGCCTTCGTGTCGGGCTTCCTGTACGCCTGGTTCCAGGGCCGTTCGCCGCTGGACTGCGCCCGGGCCGGTACGGTGGCCGGGGCCTTCGCCTGCACCGCCGCCGGGACCCACACCGCCTTCGTCGGAGCCGCCGAACTGGATGCGGTGCTCGCCGGGCCGTGACGCCGGGGGGTGCGGCCGGGTGGCGGGTTTCTCATCGAGCTCCAAGGAGCCGGTCACGCCCCTACCAGGCTGAGGCGGCATAGTCGTTGACCGAACGCCGCCCCCGATCGCCCCGGCAGGAGAAACAGGCATGGGCAAGCACAGCCGCCAGAGGTCGCGCCGCCGCAGACTCCTGGCCCCGTCCCTGTTCACCGTGCTGTCCGCGGTGGCGGTCGCCGCCCTGCTGAGCGGGACGCACGGGCTGGACCTGTCGGACGCGACGGCCGCCGGGAAGGCGGCCCGCAGCACCCGTGCCGCCGCCGCGCCCGCCCCGGCCACCGATCCGGCGGCGGCCACCCAGGTCGCGGCCCCCGCGTCCTCCGCGCCCGCGCCCGCGCCCGCGACCCCGACCGCCGCCCCGCCGCCGGTCGACCCGTCCACCGCGGCCGCCACCTCCGCCGCCCCCGCCGCCTCCGACGTCGCCCTCGGCACCACCGGCCCGGCCCCGGCCGGCGACCGTGAAGCCGGGACCGTCGGTGCGCTGTTCGGCGGCGCGTTGGCGGCCGGCAACCACTTCTGCACCGCCAGCGTGTTGCACAGCGCCACCGCCAACCTGCTGCTGACCGCCGCGCACTGCCTCAGCAGCACCGACGGCGTCACCTTCGCCCCCGGCTACCGCGACGGCTCCGCCCCGTACGGCACCTGGCAGGTGACCGCGATCCACACCACCGCCGGCTGGGCCCGGAAGGGCGACGTGGACGAGGACTTCGCGATCCTGGAGACGGCCCCCAGCAACGGCCGCAACGTCGAGGACGTGGTCGGCGGCAACCGGCTGGGCGCCGACGAGCCGTTCGACGCCACCGTCCGGCTCTACGGCTACCCCGCCGACTCCGAGACGCCCCTGCTGTGCACCAACAGCACCGGGCAGCAGAGCGCCTACCAGCGGGTGGTGCACTGCCCGGCCTACCCGTCCGGCACCAGCGGCGGCCCCTGGATCAACACGGCCACCGGCGACGTGATCGGCGCGATCGGCGGCTATCAGCAGGGCGGCGACACCGACGACATCTCCTACAGCGCCTACTTCGACCACACCATCGCGGACCTGTACGCCCAGGCGGAGGCGGCCGCCTCCTGAGCCCGTCGGGCCCGGTTCCGCGCCGGGCCCCGTCCGGCCCCACCGGGCCCGGAACACGACAAAGGCCCAGATCGTGGATCAACTCCACTGATCTGGGCCCTGATTACACTCTCGCCATCACTGCGTGAGTGCCCCCGGTAGGATTCGAACCTACGCACCCGCCTCCGGAGGGCGGTGCTCTATCCCCTGAGCTACGGGGGCCTGTTGGCCTGTCGGTCGCTCGCGCTTCCGACGTGGAGAACACTACCAGGCTTCGGACGCGGCCCGTGCACGGGTTTCCCCGAAGATCGTCGCGGCGGCCCGGCGGGCGGGGGAGCGGAAGTGCCCAAAGGCCGGACGGGGCGGCGGGGCCGCCGATACCCTCGGTGAGGTGTCGGGAGTGTCCGGGCGGGTCCTCGTGGTGGACGACAGCGAGGTGATCCGCCAGCTGATCAGGGTCAACCTGGAGCTCGAAGGCTTCGAGGTGGTGACCGCCGCCGACGGCGCCGAGTGCCTGGAGGTCATCCGCCGGGTGCAGCCGGACGTGGTGACGCTGGACGTGGTGATGCCGCGGCTTGACGGCCTGCGGACGGCGGCCCGGCTGCGCGCGACCCCGGACACCAGCCGGCTGCCGATCGCGATCGTGAGCGCCTGCACCCCGGCGGACCTCGACCTGGGGGAGACGGTCGGGGTGGACGGCTACCTCGGCAAGCC
The DNA here is from genome assembly GCF_055589745.1 of Kitasatospora sp. NPDC041917. Taxonomy (NCBI): domain Bacteria; kingdom Bacillati; phylum Actinomycetota; class Actinomycetes; order Kitasatosporales; family Streptomycetaceae; genus Kitasatospora; species Kitasatospora sp. NPDC041917. Next base: position 160,734 of record NZ_JBVJBI010000007.1, read on the forward strand.
CTTCGATCCGGCCGACCTGGTGGACCTGGTGCGACGTCTGATGCGGCTCACCGGGCACCCCGGCGGGCCGCCCGGCGAAGAGGCCGGCGAGGAGGGCGGCGAGCAGGCCGGCGACAGGGCCGGTGAAGCCGCCGCCGCAGTTCGCCCTGAGCGAACAGGGCGCACCGATCGCGGCTGAGACCCCGTAACGACGGCACCCCGGCGTCTCAACCGGTAAACCGAGTGGCGGGCGGGCACCCCGTCTCGCCTACGCTTGGCGTCGTGACCCCCGCAGACCTTTCCCAGGCAATCCAGGCCGCAGTGAGCTCCGCCGTCGAGGCGGGCGAGCTGGCCGTCGCCGTGCCCGAGCACGTGACGGTCGACCGGCCCAAGAACCGGGACCACGGCGACTACGCGACGAACGTGGCCCTCCAGCTCGCCAAGGCGGCCGGCAAGCCGCCGCGAGCCGTTGCCGAGCTGCTGGTCGAGCGACTGCGAGGGATCACCGGCGTCGCCAAGGTCGACATCGCCGGTCCGGGCTTCCTGAACATCACCCTGGACACCGCCACCGCCGGTGCGCTGGCGCGCACCATCGTCGAGGCGGGCGAGGCCTACGGCCGCAACGACGCCCTCGGCGGCCTGAAGATCAACCTGGAGTTCGTCTCCGCCAACCCGACCGGCCCGATCCACATCGGCGGCGTCCGCTGGGCCGCCGTCGGCGACTCGCTGGCGCGCGTGCTGCGGGCCTCCGGTGCCGACGTCACCACCGAGTACTACCTCAACGACGCCGGTGTGCAGATCACCAAGTTCGCCGCCTCGCTGCAGGCCGCCGCGAACGGCCGCGAGGTGCCCGAGGGCGGGTACGTCGGCGAGTACATCGTCGACATCGCCAAGGCGCTCACCGACGCGGTCCCGGGCGTGCTCGACCTGCCCGAGGACGAGCAGCTGCAGGTCTTCCGCACCGAGGGCCTCAAGCTCATGGTGTCCGAGATCCAGCGCTCGATGGACGAGTTCGGCACCCACTTCGACGTGTGGTTCTCGGAGAAGACGCTGCACGACTCCGGCGCGGTCGAGAAGGCCATCGACCGGCTGCGCGAGCAGGGCCACGTCTTCGAGCAGGACGGCGCGGTCTTCCTGCGCACCACCGACTTCGGTGACGACAAGGACCGCGTCCTGATCAAGGCCGACGGCGACAAGACCTACTTCGCCGCCGACGCCGCGTACTACCTGTCCAAGCGGGACCGCGGCGCCGAGGTCGCGCTCTACATGCTGGGCGCCGACCATCACGGCTACGTCAACCGCCTCAAGGCCATCTCGGCCTGCGCGGGCGACGACATGAACCACAACATCGAGGTGAAGATCGGCCAGTTCGTGAAGATGCTTCGCGACGGCGAAGAGGTCCGCATGTCCAAGCGGGCCGGCAACATCATCACGATCGACGACGTGGTCGAGTGGATCGGCGTGGACGCCGCCCGCTACACCCTGGCGCGCTCCTCCACGGACTCGACGATCACGCTGGACATCAACCTGCTGACCAGCCAGACCAACGAGAACCCGGTCTTCTACGTCCAGTACGCGCACACCCGGATGTGCGGCGTGGCGCGCAAGGCCGCCGAGCTGGGCGTGGACAAGGGCACGGTCGAGCAGTTCAAGCCCGAGCTGCTCGCCACCGAATGGGAGTCCGACGTGCTCGGCCACCTCGCGGAGTTCCCGCGGGTGCTGGCCACGGCCGGCGAGCTGCGCGAGCCGCACCGGGTCGCCGTGTACCTGGAGAAGCTCGCGGGCAAATACCACCGCCTGTACGAGAACTGCATGTTCCTGCCCAAGGGCGACGAGGAGCTCAACGACACGCACCGCGCCCGCCTCTGGCTGGTCGAGGCGACGCGCACCGTGCTCGCCAACGGCCTCACGCTCCTGGGCGTGACGGCGCCCGAGCGGATGTAGGCACCACCCCCAAGCGCACAGCGGGGGCGGCTGACGGTCAACGGGGACCGTCGCCGCCCCTCGCCATAGGTCTCGAAGGATCTACGAAGATGAGCCGCTCCGCACACCCGGCAGGCCCCCGCCACGGCGACGTCCTGCCCGAGGGCCACTACCAGGCCCCGCCCGCCGACCTGAACGCGCTCGACCCCAAGGTCTGGTCGCGCACCGTCGCCCGCGACGCCGAGGGCGTGGCCACCGTCGGCGGCGTCGACGTCAAGCGGCTGGCCGCCGAGTTCGGCACCCCCGCCTACGTGCTGGACGAGGAGGACTTCCGCTCCCGGGCGCGCGCCTGGCGGGACGCCTTCGGCACCGAGGCGGACGTCTACTACGCCGGCAAGGCGTTCCTCTCCAAGGCCGTCGTGCGCTGGCTGCACGAGGAGGGCCTCAACCTCGACGTGTGCAGCGCGGGCGAGCTGGCGGTCGCGCTGGCCGCCGGGATGCCGCCGCGGCGGATCGCGCTGCACGGCAACAACAAGTCGGCGGACGAGCTCGAACACGCGGTGAGGACCGGCGTCGGGCACATCGTGGTCGACTCCTACGACGAGATCGAGCGCCTGGCCGCGATCGCCGCCCGCCAGGGCGTGCGCCAGCAGGTGCTGATCCGGATCACCGTCGGCGTCGAGGCGCACACCCACGAGTTCATCGCCACCGCGCACGAGGACCAGAAGTTCGGCCTGTCCCTCACCGGGGGCGCGGCCGCCGAGGCGGTGCGCCGGGTGCTCGGCCACGACAGCCTGGAGCTGCGCGGCATCCACTCGCACATCGGCTCGCAGATCTTCGACATGGCCGGCTTCGAGGTGGCCGCCCGCCGGGTGGTCGGCCTGCTGGCCGGGATCCGCGACGAGCACGGCGTCGAGCTGCCCGAGATCGACCTCGGCGGCGGCCTCGGCATCGCGTACACCAGCGAGGACGACCCGCGCGAGCCGGCCGAGATCGCGGCCGCGCTGGCCGACATCGTCCGCCGCGAGTGCGCCGCCGCGAACCTGGACACCCCCCGGCTGAGCGTGGAGCCGGGCCGGGCGATCGTGGGCCCGACGGCGTTCACGCTGTACGAGGTCGGCACCGTCAAGCCGCTGGAGGGCCTGCGCACCTACGTCAGCGTGGACGGCGGGATGTCCGACAACATCCGCACCGCGCTGTACGACGCCGAGTACTCGGTGGCCCTGGTGTCGCGCACCAGCGACGCCGAGCCGATGCTGGTGCGGGTGGTCGGCAAGCACTGCGAGTCCGGCGACATCGTCGTCCGGGACGCCTTCCTGCCGGCCGACCTGACCGCCGGCGACCTGATCGCGGTGCCCGCCACCGGCGCCTACTGCCGTTCGATGGCGAGCAATTACAACCACGCCCTCAAGCCCCCCGTGCTCGCCGTCAAGGACGGTGCGGCGCGGGTGATCGTCCGGCGCGAGACGGAGGAGGATCTCCTGCGTCTGGATATCGGATGACGAAATCCTTGTCTCAGATCATGGAACGACCGTAGATCCGTACGGAAAGTCCCGGAGACTGGTACGGACCGAAGTTCCCGGCGGTCCAGGAAAACCCGCCGGAAATTACCGAAGCTGATGAATGCAGAGCGGAGTCGGATGATGCGTACGCGCCCGCTGAAGGTGGCGTTGCTGGGTTGTGGTGTGGTGGGCTCCGAGGTGGCGCGCATCATGACGACGACGGCCGACGACCTCGCCGCTCGCATCGGTGCTCCGGTCGAGCTGGCCGGGATCGCGGTCCGCCGCGCCGGGCGGACCCGCCCGGGCGTCCCCGAGCACCTGATCACCACCGACGCCGAGGCCCTGGTCAACCGGGGCGACATCGACGTGGTGGTCGAGGTGGTGGGCGGCATCGAGCCGTCCAAATCGCTGATCCTGTCCGCCTTCGGGCAGGGCGCCTCGGTGGTCAGCGCCAACAAGGCGCTGCTCGCCAAGGACGGCACCGAGCTGCACGCCGCGGCCGCCGCGGCCGGGGTGGACCTGTACTACGAGGCCGCGGTGGCGGGCGCGATCCCGCTGCTGCGTCCGCTGCGCGAGTCCCTCGCGGGTGACAAGGTCAACCGGGTGCTGGGCATCGTCAACGGCACCACCAACTTCATCCTCGACAAGATGGACACCACCGGCGCCGGCTACTCGGAGGCGCTGGAGGAGGCCACCGCGCTGGGCTACGCCGAGGCCGACCCGACGGCCGACGTCGAGGGCTTCGACGCCGCCGCCAAGGCCGCGATCCTGGCCGGCATCGCCTTCCACACCAAGGTCACCGCGGCGGACGTCTACCGCGAGGGCATCACCGAGGTGACCGCGGCCGACATCGCCTCCGCCAAGGAGATGGGCTGCGTGGTCAAGCTGCTCGCGATCTGCGAGCGGGCCGCGGACGGCGAGTCCGTCACCGCGCGCGTCCACCCGGCGATGATCCCGCTGTCGCACCCGCTGGCCTCCGTCCGCGAGGCGTACAACGCGGTGTTCGTCGAGGCCGAGGCGGCCGGCCGGCTGATGTTCTACGGCCCGGGCGCGGGCGGTTCGCCGACCGCCTCCGCGGTGCTCGGCGACCTGGTCGCGGTCTGCCGCAACAAGCTGGCCGGCGCCACCGGTCCCGGTGACTCGGTGTACACCCGGCTGCCGGCCAAGCCGATGGACGAGGTGGTCACCCGCTACCACGTCAGCCTGGACGTGGACGACCGCGCGGGCGTGCTCGCGCAGGTCGCGTCCGTCTTCGCCGAGCACGGCGTGTCCATCGACACCGTGCGCCAGCAGGGCCGCGACGGCGACGCCTCGCTCGTCGTGGTCACCCACCGTGCCACCGACGCCGCGCTGTCGGCGACGGTCGACAAGCTCCGCGCGCTGGACAGCGTGCGGGACGTGGCCAGCATCATGAGGGTCGAAGGGGAATAAGGAACCAGCCATGAACGCCGTTGCCGAGAACGTCGTCCGAGGCGCGCACACCCACCAGTGGCGCGGCCTGATCGAGGAGTACCGGGACCGCCTGCCGGTCACCGCGGCCACCCCGGTGGTCACCCTGCTGGAGGGCGGCACGCCCCTGGTCCCCGCCCAGGTGCTCTCCGAGCGCACGGGCTGCGAGGTCTACCTCAAGGTCGAGGGCGCCAACCCGACCGGTTCCTTCAAGGACCGCGGGATGACGATGGCCATCTCCAAGGCCAAGGAGGAGGGCGCGCAGGCGGTCATCTGCGCGTCCACCGGCAACACCTCGGCCTCCGCCGCCGCGTACGCGGTGCGGGCCGGGATGGTCTGCGCGGTGCTCGTCCCGCAGGGCAAGATCGCCCTCGGCAAGATGGGCCAGGCGCTGGTGCACGGCGCCAGGATCCTGCAGGTCGACGGGAACTTCGACGACTGCCTCACCCTCGCGCGCGAACTGTCCGAGAAGTACCCGGTGGCGCTGGTCAACTCGGTCAACCCGGTGCGGATCGAGGGCCAGAAGACCGCGGCCTTCGAGATCGTCGACATGCTCGGCGACGCCCCGGACATCCACGTCCTGCCGGTCGGCAACGCGGGCAACATCACCGCGTACTGGAAGGGCTACCGCGAGTACGCCGCGGACGGCCTCGCCACCCGCACCCCGCGGATGTGGGGCTTCCAGGCCTCCGGCTCGGCCCCGATCGTGGACGGCGCGCCGGTGCTCAAGCCGCAGACCATCGCCACCGCGATCCGGATCGGCAACCCGGCCTCCTGGGACTTCGCGCTCGCCGCGCGGGACGAGTCCGGCGGCCTCATCGACAAGGTGACGGACCGTCAGATCCTGTCCGCCTACCGGCTGTTGGCCTCGCAGGAGGGCGTCTTCGTGGAGCCGGCCTCGGCCGCCTCGGTGGCCGGTCTGCTGGCCAAGGCGGAGGCCGGCCTGGTCGACCCGGGCCAGCGGATCGTCTGCACCGTGACCGGCAACGGCCTGAAGGACCCGGACTGGGCGGTGGCCGGCGCGCCGCAGCCGCAGATCGTCCCGATCGACCCGGAGGCGGCCGCCCGCAGCCTCGGACTGCTCGACCGGTAACGGGCGCCGGCACGTCGACGGGCCGACCCTTTCGGGGGTCGGCCCGTCGGAGTTCTCGACTGACACTTTTGTGTCAATTGGGCTGCGCATTGCGATCCGTTTCCAGCCCTCCCTCTGACGGAGGGGGGTGTGCATTCCGGCCAGAACCGGCAACACACCAGATCGAAGGCCCACGGGGTGTACCGCTGGGGAACCTCTCTTCGATACTCTGGCCTCGGCCGTGCGGCACATGCCCCGGGCCCGGCGGGTCCGGGCCGCGCCGACCGTCGCGACCGCCCGCCCCCCGAGGGGCCGCGGTCCGTTCCCCACCCTCGCACCGACGACGCGCTCCGCGCCGCCCGATTTCCCCAGGAGAGTCCACCGCATGGCCGGTCCTGCGTTCCGTGCCGCCGCCGTCCGGGTCAGGGTTCCCGCGACCAGCGCCAACCTCGGCCCGGGCTTCGACGCCTTCGGGCTCGCGCTGGGTCTCTACGACGACGTCGTCGTCCGGGTCGCCGACTCCGGCCTCTCCGTCGACATCGCCGGTGAGGGCTCCGACACGCTGCCGCGCGACGAGCGCCACCTGCTGGTCCGCTCGATGCGCGCCGCCTTCGACCGGCTCGGCGGCCAGCCGCGGGGCCTCGAAGTGGTCTGCGCCAACCGGATACCGCACGGCCGCGGCCTCGGCTCCTCCTCGGCCGCCATCTGCGCCGGCATCGTGGCCGCCCGCGCCGTGACCATCGGCGGCCCGTCCGCGCTGGACGACGACGCGCTGCTGGCCCTCGCCTCCGAGCTGGAGGGCCACCCGGACAACGTCGCGGCCTGCCTGCGCGGCAACTTCACCATCGCCTGGACCGACGAGGAGTCGGCCAAGGCGGTCGCGCTGGAGCCGTCCGAGCAGGTCGTCCCGGTGGTGTTCGTACCGGCCGGCGAAGTGCTCACCGAGACCGCGCGCGGACTGCTGCCGAGGACCGTCCCGCTGGCCGACGCGGCCGTCAACGCCGGCCGCTCCGCACTGCTGGTGGAGGCGCTGACCAGGCGCCCCGAGCTGCTCCTCGCCGCCACCGAGGACCGGCTGCACCAGGACTACCGCGCCTCCGCGATGCCGGACAGCGCCGCCCTGGTCGGCGCGCTGCGCGCCGAGGGCGTCCCCGCGGTCATCTCCGGGGCCGGCCCGACCGTCCTGGCGCTGACCGACGAGGCGGGCGCCGACAAGGTGCTCTCCTTCGCCGGGCACCACGGCCACGGCGGCGACCCGGCGTTCGCCGCGCACCGGCTGGACGTCGACCGCACCGGGGCCGTCGTGCTCCCGCTGGACGTCTGAGCAGCCCGAACGGGCCGCTCGGGACCCGGCGCCGGCACCCTGCCGAGCCGGGTCCGGCGGACACGATTGGCAAGCGCAAGGCTGGGGAATGTCTGAGGGGGTCGGTAGTGTTAACCTCATTGCTGCACCAGGTGCCCTCCGGGGCTAGGTGCGCCGCGTCCCGATCCCAGCACTCCACGGCAGTGGAGTCCCGGCGATGCACGGGGCGACGATTCTCCGGGAGCCCACCGCAGCGCGTACGCAGCCTGCCTGCGCGACACGCGGCCGCATCCCGAAGCCGTGACGGCACCTGACTCCCACCCGCGGCCTCCCACCTTGAGGCCAGGACGGGCGGAGCGCGGGCCACCGTCACGCGACGGGGGCCCGGGATTCGCAGGGAGCGTGGGGGTTACGCCCTCAGGGGAGGTCGACACACGACCGGCCCACGCGCCACTCAGCACCACCGTGCTTCAAGCACCGCACCTCGTACGTAGCTCTCCCTCGACGGGCTCCCGCCATTCGAGGGATCACCGCCTCGGACCGACGCAGTCGAGCGTTGGTCAGGACAGCACAACCGGTCGCCGAGCCAGACAGGCCGACGTCCGCTCCAGGGAAGGACCCTTAGTGAGCGACTCCACCGATCTGATGGGCGCGCGCCCGGACGCCGAGGCGTCGGACGCAGCCGCCGCCCCCGCTGCCCCGGCCCGGCGCCGCCGCAGCGCCGCCGCGGGCCTGGACGGCATGGTCCTGGCCGAGCTGCAGAAGCTCGCCGCGGACCTTGGCATCACCGGTACCGGACGCATGCGCAAGAGCCAGCTGATCGAGACCATCAAGGAGAAGAGCGGCGGGGACCCGCTGCTCGCCGCCGGTGGCGCCGCCCCGGCCGCCAAGCGCACCGCCGCCAAGGCGGACGCCGAGGCCCCGGCCGAGAAGCCGGCCCGCCGTACCAAGGCCGCCGCCAAGACGGCCGAGGCTCCGGCCGCCGCCGAGCCGCAGGCCCAGATCGAGATCCCGGTCCAGGCCGCCGCCGAGACCGCCGCGCCCGCCCGTACCGAGCGCACCCGCCGCCGGGCCACCTCGGCGGCCGGCGCGCCCACCGCCCCGGTCGCGGAGGCCCCGGCCGAGGCCGCCACCGTCGCGGTCGCCGAGCCGAAGCAGGCCGAGGCCCGCCCGGCCGAGACCCGCGGCTTCGAGGGCCGTGAGGACGGCCGTGAGAGCCGTCGCGACCGCCGTGAGCGGCGTGAGCGCCGCGAGGGCGGCGAGCGCACCGAGCGTACGGAGCGCACCGAGCGCCAGGAGGCCGGCGAGGCCCAGGACGCCGACAGCCGCGAGTCGCGCCGCGACCGCCGCAACCGCCGCGAGCGCACCGACCGCACCGACCGCACCGACCGCACCGACCGCCAGTCCCAGCAGGGCGGCGGCCAGCAGCAGGGCGGCCAGGCCGACCAGCAGGGCCGCCAGACCCAGCAGGCCCAGCAGCCGCAGATCCAGCAGGGCGGCTACGAGGACGACGAGTTCGGCGATGGCCGCCGTGGCCGGCGCGGGCGCTACCGCGACCGCCGTGGCCGTCGCGGCCGCGACGGCTTCGAGGCCGGCCCCGCCGAGCCGCAGATCGGCGAGGACGACGTCCTGATCCCGGTCGCGGGCATCCTCGACATCCTCGACAACTACGCGTTCGTGCGCACCTCCGGCTACCTGCCGGGCCAGAACGACGTCTACGTCTCGCTCGCCCAGGTCCGCAAGAACGGCCTGCGCAAGGGCGACGCCATCACCGGCGCGGTGCGCCAGCCCAAGGACGGCGAGCGCCGCGAGAAGTTCAACGCCATGGTGCGGCTGGACTCCGTCAACGGCATGGACCCGGAGAGCGGCCGCGGCCGCCCCGAGTTCAACAAGCTCACCCCGCTCTACCCGCAGGAGCGGCTGCGCCTGGAGACCGACCCGGGTGTGCTGACCACCCGGATCATCGACCTGGTGTCGCCGATCGGCAAGGGCCAGCGCGGTCTGATCGTCGCGCCGCCGAAGACCGGCAAGACCATGGTGCTCCAGGCGGTCGCCAACGCGATCACCCACAACAACCCCGAGTGCCACCTGATGGTCGTCCTGGTCGACGAGCGTCCGGAAGAGGTCACCGACATGCAGCGGTCGGTGAAGGGCGAGGTCATCTCCTCGACCTTCGACCGCCCGGCCGAGGACCACACCACCGTCGCCGAGCTGGCCATCGAGCGCGCCAAGCGCCTGGTCGAGCTGGGCCACGACGTGGTCATCCTGCTGGACTCGATCACCCGTCTCGGCCGCGCCTACAACCTGGCCGCGCCGGCCTCCGGCCGCATCCTGTCCGGTGGTGTCGACTCGACCGCGCTGTACCCGCCGAAGAAGTTCTTCGGTGCCGCGCGCAACATCGAGAACGGCGGCTCGCTGACCATCCTGGCCACCGCGCTGGTCGAGACCGGCTCGCGCATGGACGAGGTGATCTTCGAGGAGTTCAAGGGCACCGGCAACATGGAGCTCAAGCTCGACCGGAAGCTCTCGGACAAGCGCATCTTCCCGGCCGTCGACGTGGACGCCTCCAGCACCCGCAAGGAGGAGATCCTGCTCGGCAGCGAGGAGTTGGCCATCGTCTGGAAGCTGCGCCGGGTGCTGCACGCGCTCGACTCGCAGCAGGCGATCGAGCTGCTCCTGGACAAGATGAAGCAGACCAAGAGCAATGCCGAGTTCCTGATGCAGATCGCCAAGACCACCCCCGGCTCCAACGACTGACCGTAGCCGGACGGTTGTCCGAGCACGGAACCCCGGATCGCGCGAGCGGTCCGGGGTTCCGTGCGTCCGGCCCGGTTTGTTCCAGAGTCGGGACAACTTGAGGGCGTTTGGATCATGTTGTCCGATTTACTCTGGACCGTATGGCCGAACACAAGAGGGTTCCAGGGCGCCGCCGCAGAGTCCTGCGGACGGCCGCCTGCGCGTTCGTCGCGCTCGTCGTCCTCGGCGCCGGCGCGGCCCTCTTCGCCTGGTTCAGGCTCAACGGCAACATCAAGAGCGTCGACATCGACGCCCGGCTCGGCGACGCCCGGCCGCCGGCCGCCACCGACGGCTCCTTCAACATCCTGGTGCTCGGCTCCGACTCGCGCGGCGGCGACAACGGCTCGATCGCGGGCGGGGACACCGGCGACACCGCCCGCTCGGACACCGCGATGGTGGTGCACATCAACCAGGACCACTCCCGCGCCCAGGTCGTCTCGATCCCGCGCGACACCCTGGTCACCCGCCCCGACTGCACCGACCCGAGCGGCCGGACCGTGCCCGGCGCCAAGCGCGCGATGTACAACAGCGCCTTCGAGAGCGGCGGCGCGGTCTGCGCCGTCAGGACCACCGAGCAGCTCACCGGGCTGCGGATGGACCACTACCTGCAGATCGACTTCGCCGGCTTCGCCCGGGTCGTGGACGCGATGGGCGGGGCCACCGTGACCACCGCGGTGGCCATCCACGACCAGGACAGCGGGCTCGACCTGCCGCCCGGCGAGCACCACCTGGACGGCCGGCAGGCGCTGGCCTTCGTGCGCACCCGGCACGGCGTCGGCGACGGCAGCGACCTCGGCCGGATCGAGCTCCAGAAGCAGATGGTGAAGTCGCTGCTGCAGCAGGTCGGGGGGAACGGGATGCTCACCAACCCGGTCAAGCTGTGGTCGATCGGCGACACCGTGACCAGGAGCATCACCACCGACTCCGCGCTCGGCTCGGTGAACTCGCTGGTCGGGCTCGCCCAGGAGCTCAAGGGGATAGGCCCGGACCAGCTGAGCATGGTCACCCTGCCGGTGGAGACGGCGCCCAGCGACCCGAACCGGGTGGTCGAGCAGCAGCCGCAGGCCGGGCAGGTCTGGGGGGCGCTCAAGGCCGACCAGGCGTTCCCGCCGGCGGTCGTCTCCGCGCAGCCGGAGAACCCCGCCCAGGCGGCTCCCACGGCCGCCCCCTCGGCGGCCCCCTCGACGGCCGCACGGGACACCGGGAAGGCCACCCCGAAGGCCGGAACGGCGCACTGAGGGGCGCCCGGAATATCCCGGAACGCGACCCGGTTTGGGAAGATGCGGCCGGTCCTGGCAGACTGGTCCGTCGGTCCCGGTTCACGTGCGGCGCTCCAGCCGCCGACCCGGCGCCCTCCCGAAACCTAGGAGAACCCCTTGAAGTCCAACGTTCACCCCGAGTACGTGGTCACCCGTGTGACCTGCACCTGCGGTGCCGAGTTCACCACCCGCTCGACCGAGACCAGTGGCGAGATCCGCGCCGAGGTCTGCTCGCAGTGCCACCCGTTCTACACCGGCAAGCAGAAGATCCTCGACACCGGTGGCCGCGTGGCCCGCTTCGAGGCCCGCTTCGGCAAGCAGCACAGCGCGAAGGCCTAGCGCTCCCTCGGCGCCGGTTCCCGGTGCCCCCGTACTCGTTGTCGGGGGCGCTGGGGGCCGGCGCCGTTCGCGTCCCCCCGCGAGTTCCCCACCCCCCACACGTTTCCGAGTCCCCGGGAAGAAGGCCACCCCATGTTCGAGGCAGTCGAAGAGCTCCTCGTCGAGCACGCCGACCTCGAAACGAGGCTGGCCGACCCGTCCGTCCACGCCGACCAGAACAACGCCCGCAAGCTGGCCAAGCGGTACGCCGAGCTGACCCCGATCACCCGGGTCTACCGGCAGTGGCGGCAGGCCGGCGAGGACATCGAGGCCGCGCGCGAACTCGCCGCCGAGGAACCGGAGTTCCTCGCCGAGGTGAAGGACTCCGAGGCACGCCGGGACGAGCTCACCGAGGAGCTGCGGCTGCTGCTGGTGCCGCGCGACCCGAGCGACGACAAGGACGTCATCCTGGAGATCAAGGCGGGCGAGGGCGGCGAGGAGTCCGCGCTGTTCGCCGGCGACCTGCTCCGGATGTACCTGCGCTTCGCGGAGCGGGTCGGCTGGAAGACCGAGCTCATCGACTCCAACGAGTCCGACCTCGGCGGCTACAAGGACGTCTCGGTGGCCGTGAAGACCAAGGGCAGCACCGAGCCCGGCCAGGGCGTCTGGGCCCGGCTGAAGTACGAGGGCGGCGTGCACCGCGTGCAGCGCGTCCCCGCCACCGAGTCGCAGGGCCGCATCCACACCTCCGCGGCGGGCGTGCTGGTCACCCCCGAGGCGGAGGAGGTCGAGGTCGAGATCGTCGCCAACGACCTGCGGATCGACGTCTACCGCTCCTCCGGCCCCGGCGGCCAGTCGGTCAACACCACCGACTCCGCGGTCCGGATCACCCACCTGCCGACCGGTATCGTGGCGTCCTGCCAGAACGAGAAGAGCCAGCTCCAGAACAAGGAGCAGGCGATGCGCATCCTGCGTTCGCGGCTGCTGGCCGCCGCGCAGGAGGAGGCCGAGCGGGAGGCCTCGGACGCGCGCCGCAGCCAGGTCCGCACCGTGGACCGCTCCGAGCGGATCCGCACGTACAACTACCCCGAGAACCGCATCTCGGACCACCGCACCGGATTCAAGGCGTACAACCTGGACCAGGTCCTGGACGGCGACCTGAACGCGGTGATCCAGTCCTGCGTCGACAAGGACGCGGCGGCCAAGCTCGCCGCGGCCCAAGAGAACTGAGACCGGCGCGCCCCAGCCCGCGTTTCGCCCGGAGCCGGAGAAACAAGAGGTCGTACGGATGAACCTGCTGCTCGCCGAGGTGGCCCAGGCCACCCAGCGGTTGGCCGCGGCCGGCGTGCCGTCGCCGCGCTTCGACGCGGAGGAGCTCGCCGCCTACGTCCACAACGTCAAGCGCAGCCAGCTGCACACGGTGAAGGACGGCGACTTCGACGCCCGCTACTGGGAGGCCGTCTCCCGCCGCGAGGCACGCGAGCCGCTCCAGCACATCACCGGGCGGGCGTTCTTCCGCTACCTCGAACTGGAGGTCGGCCCCGGGGTGTTCGTGCCCCGGCCGGAGACCGAGACGGTCGTCGAGTGGGCGATAGACGCGGTGCGCGACATGGACGTGGCCGAGCCGCTGGTGGTGGACCTGTGCTCCGGCTCCGGCGCGATCGCCCTCGCCCTGGCCCAGGAGCTGCCGCGCTCGACCGTGCACGCCTTCGAACTGGACGAGGGCGCGCTGGAGTACACCCGGCGCAACATCGAGGCCAGCCCGGACCGCGCCCGGGTCACCCTGCACGCCGGTGACGCCACCAGGGCCTTCGAGGACGACCGCTCCTGGGACGGCCGCTTCGACCTGGTCATCTCCAACCCGCCGTACATCCCGCTCACCGAGTGGGAGTACGTCGCGCCGGAGGCCCGCGACCACGACCCGCAGATGTCGCTGTTCTCCGGCGAGGACGGCCTGGACACCATCCGGGGCATCGAGCGGGTCGCGGCCCGACTGCTGCGCCCGGGCGGCGCGGTGGTCATCGAGCACGCCGACCAGCAGGGCGGCCAGGTGCCGTGGATCTTCAACGAGGAACACGGCTGGACGGACACCGCCGACCACCGCGACCTGAACAACCGGCCGCGCTTCACGACCGCCCGGAGGGTCGGGTCGTGAACAGTCGGGCGCAGTACGACCGCCCGGAGGGTCGGGTCGTGAACAGTCGGGCGCAGTACGACCGCCCGGAGGGTCGGGTCGTGAACACCAAGCGCTGCACGACAGCGCGCAAGGCCGCGCTGTGACCACAGTGGCGGCCGTAGTGACTGCCATGAGCCACTCCGGAAGGGGACCGCACCGATGAGCCGCCGCTACGACTGTGCCGATGCCGGGGACCGCGCCACCGGTCTGCGCGAGGCCGCCTCGGCCGTCCGCCGCGGCGAACTCGTCGTGCTGCCCACCGACACCCTGTACGGGGTCGGTGCGGACGCCTTCTCCCCGGAGGCCGTCGCCGAGCTGATGGCCGCCCGGGGCCGGGGCCGCAACACGCCCTCGCCGGTGCTGGTCGGCTCGCCGACCACCCTGCACGGCCTGGTCACCGACTTCTCCGAGCAGGCCTGGGAGTTGGTCGACGCCTTCTGGCCCGGCGGGCTCACCCTGGTCGCCCGGCACCAGCCCTCGCTGCGCTGGGACCTCGGCGACACCCGCGGCACCGTCGCGGTCCGGATGCCGCTGCACCCGGTCGCCATCGAGTTGCTGAACGCCACCGGCCCGCTGGCCGTCTCCAGCGCCAACCGGATCGGCGGGACGCCCCCGCTGACCTGCGACGAGGCCCAGGCCCAGCTCGGCGACGCGATCTCGGTCTACCTGGACGGCGGGGCGGCCGAGGACTCCGCCACCTCGTCGATCGTCGACGTCACGGGCAAGGTCCCGGTCCTGCTGCGGGCCGGTGCGATCAGTGTCGAGCAGCTGAGGGAGGTCGTCCCCGACCTGGAGGCCGGCAGTTGACGCCCACCGCCTCGCTCCACGCCGGGCCGGGCATAGCGCCGTACCTGAGCGTGGGCCCCAGGCCGCTGGACCACTTCCGGATCCTGTTCGTCTGCACCGGGAACATCTGCCGCTCGCCGATCGCCGAGCGGCTGACCCGGCGTGAGCTGGACACCCGGCTGAGCCCCCGGGTGGCCGGGCGGATCCTGGTCGAGAGCGCCGGCACCTGGGGCCACGAGGGCGCGCCGATGGAGGACCACGCCGCGACCGTGCTCGACGAGTACGGCGCCGACAGCGGGGGCTTCACCGGCCGCGAGCTGCTGGACGAGCACGTGGTCGAGGCCGACCTGGTGCTCACCGCGACGCTGGACCACCGCGCCCAGGTGATCTCGATGGGTCACGAGGCGGGGCTGCGCACCTTCACGCTGAAGGAGTTCACCCGCCTGGTGCGGACGATAGACCCGGGCACCCTGCCGGACCCCCGGCGCGGCGCCGACGTCACCGAGCGGGCCCGCGCGCTGGTCCGGGCGGCCGCCGCGCTGCGCGGTTGGCTGCTGGCCGCCACCCCGGAGTCGGACGAGCTGGACGACCCGTACGGGGCGCCGATCGGCATGTTCCGCAACTGCGGCGAGGAGATATTCCACGCGGTCGACCCGGTGGTCACCGCGCTCACCGGCGTCCCCGCGCCGCGCTGACGTCCCCGCGCCGCGCCGCGCTGACGGCCCGCGGGCGGGCGCCGAGGCGCTGAATGGGGCCGTCCGGCCGTGGCTCGGCGGGCCGGGCGCGGTCGGCGGTCCTACGCTGGGTGACACAGTCCCCGCAGCGCCCGGGAGCCCCGCCATGACCGTCACCGATGCCGCGACCGACCCCACCACGACGACCGGGCGCCCCTGGGCGTCCGAGGCGCTGCACCGGGCCGATCCGCAGCTGGCCGACCTGCTGGCCGCGGAGGCCGAGCGGCGCGCCGAAACGATCCAGCTGCTGGCGGGGGAGAACCTGACCACCCCCGCCGTCCTGGCGGCGCTCACCGGCCCGCTGATCGACAAGTACGCCGAGGGCTACCCGGGCCGCCGGCACCACACCGGCTGCGCGCTGGCGGACGCCGCCGAGCTGCTGGCGATCGACCGGGCCCGTGAGCTGTTCGCCGCCCCGCACGCCAACGTCCAGCCGCGGTCGGCGACTTCGGCGATGCTGGCGGCGTACGCGGCGCTGCTGCGGCCCGGCGACGGAGTGCTGGCGATGTCGCTGGAGCACGGCGGCCACCTCAGCTGCGGCTCGCGCGCCAACTTCTCCGGGCGCTGGTTCGCCTTCACCGGTTACGGCGTGCGCGAGAGCGACGGGCTGATCGACCTCGACCAGGTCCGCGACCTGGCCCGGGAGCACCGTCCCAAGGCCATCGTGGCGGGCTCGATCTCGCACCCCCGGCACCCGGACTGGGCGGCGTTCCGGGAGATCGCCGACGAGGTGGACGCCTATCTGATCGCCTCCGCCGCGCAGACCACCGGGCTGATCGCGGCCGGGGTGGCGCCCTCCCCGGTGCCGTATGCGGACGTGACCGTGGCGGCCACCCACAAGCTCCTGCGCGGTCCGCGCGGCGGGCTGCTGCTGTGCACCGCGGAGCTGGCCGAGCGGATCGACCGGGCGGTGTTCCCGTTCAGCCAGGGCGGTGCGGCGATGAACGAGGTGGCCGGCAAGGCGGTGGCCCTCGCGGAGGCCTCCGGGCCCGCGTACCGGGCGTACGCGCAGCGGGCGGTGTCCGGGGCGCGGGTGCTCGCCGGCGGGCTCGCGGAGGCCGGGATGCGCCCGCTGACGGGCGGCACCGACACCCATCTGGTGACCGCCGACGTGAGCCCGCTCGGGGTGACCGGAGCGGAGGCCGAGCGGCGTTGCGCGGCGGCCGGGCTGCTGCTCGGCAAGTGCGCGCTGCCGTACGACCCGGCGCCGGCCGCCGAGGCCTCCGGCATCCGGCTGGGCACGGGCACGGTGACCAGCCAGGGGATGGGGGAGCCCGAGCTGACGGAGATCGCCGGGCTGATCGCGCGGGTGCTCGCCGGGGGCGCGGTCGCCCCCGCCGCGGCGCGGGTCCGGGAGCTGGCGCTGGCCTTCGCCGACCGTGGCTGACGGAGGTTCTCCGCGGGTATCCGGATCTCCTACCCGGGAGGGCGAACCGCGATGCACGGTCCCGGCGTCCGACTCAATAAGGTGTGTGCCGTGGCGACGCACCTCGAACCCCGGGAAGGCAGGGGAGTACCTTCGGTACTTCCCCGTTCGACAGTGATGCAGGAGGCCAGTGGTGCGTGAGTATCTGCTGGTGCTGTTCTGCACCGCCGCCGTCACCTACCTGCTGACCGGCCCGGTCCGGAAGTTCGCCATCGCGGCCGGCGCCATGCCGCCGGTGCGCGCCCGCGACGTGCACCGCGAGCCCACGCCGCGGCTCGGCGGCATCGCGATGTTCGGCGGACTGTGCGCGGGCATCCTGGTCGCCTCCCAGCTCGACAACCTGAGCAAGGTGTTCTCGCAGGGCACCGACATCCGCGCGCTGCTGTCCGGCGCCGGGATCATGTTCCTGCTCGGGGTCCTCGACGACAAGTGGGGCGTGGACGCGCTGGTGAAGCTCGGCGGCCAGATGATCGCCGCCGGCGTGATGGTCTGGCAGGGCGTCACGGTGATCACCCTCCCGGTGCCCGGTGTCGGCCCGGTCGCGGTCAGCCCGACCCAGGGCATGGTCATCTCGGTCACCCTGGTCGTCGTCATGGTGAACGCGGTGAACTTCATCGACGGCCTGGACGGCCTGGCCGGCGGCATGGTCTGCATCGCCGCGATGGCCTTCTTCCTGTACAGCTACCGGCTCTGGTACGGCTACACGATCACCGACGCGGCCCCCGCCGTGCTGTTCAGCGTGCTGCTGATCGGCATGTGCCTGGGCTTCCTGGCGCACAACATGCACCCCGCGCGGATCTTCATGGGCGACTCCGGCTCGATGATGCTGGGCCTGATGCTGGCCGTCGCCGCGATCTCGATCACCGGCCGGGTCGACCCGGACCTGATCAGCAACGAGACCGGTTCGCAGACCGCCGCCGTGCACGCCCTGGTGCCGATCTACATCCCGCTGCTGCTGCCGCTGACGGTCATCGCGCTGCCGCTGGCCGACCTGCTGCTCGCGGTGGTGCGCCGCACCTGGGCCGGCCAGTCCCCGTTCGCCGCGGACAAGCGCCACCTCCACCACCGGCTGCTCCAGGTGGGTCACTCGCACAGCCGCGCCGTACTGATCATGTACTTCTGGGCCGCGCTGATCGCCTTCGGTTCGGTGGCCTTCTCGGTGACCAACACCGGCCGCACCGTCGTCCTGACGCTCGCCGGGCTCTGCCTGGTCGGCCTGGTGGTGCTGCTCACCCCGCGGTTCCGGCCGCGCGCCCCGCGGGCGGTGCAGTCCTTCGTCCCCCCGCGCTACCGGCGGCAGCAGAGCGGTCCGATGGCCGAACTGTCGGCGAAGGACAAGCAACTCCTCGGTGAAGCCGGCCGGGACTCCGGCGTGGGCTCCACCGCGGTCGACCCCCACCACAAGGCCACCGGCCGCCACTGACAAGGGAGTTGAGGGTCCATCCGATGGCGTTCACTCGAATGGCGGATCCGTTGCGCCGTTGGTGTGACAGGTGCCACATATTCATGGTAAAGCTCTCATCAAATAGTTTGTGATACCGTTCACGAGTACCGAGAACACGCCGAAAGACCTGACAGGTGGATGACTTCCGTCCCTGTCGGTCTCCCTCACCGGGCCCGCCGTTTCGATGGGCGGCCCGCGGCGATGCCTCGGTCCGGTGTCACCCGCCACCGCTGTGCCCGTCCCCCGCCACATCGACATGCCGCCGGAGCTGCCGACATGCCGTCCACCGACGCCCGGATCCTCCGAGGCGCCGCGATTCCCACTGCGGCCGCCGGGATCATCGCCATGGCGATCTGCTTCGCCGTCGCCGGTGGGAAGGGCCTGCTCGGTGCCCTCTTCGGTGCGCTGCTCGTGATGGCCTTCTTCGCCTCCGGCCAGTTCGCGCTCGACCGGCTGACCAGGTCGAACCCGCAGATCATGATGGCCGCGGCGCTGCTGGTGTACACCACGCAGATCCTGCTGGTCGGCATCGTGCTCGCGGTCTTCAAGGACACCGATCTCTTCAACCGGCAGGCCTTCGCCTTCACCCTGCTCGGCTGCGCCCTGATCTGGACGGGCTTCCAGGTGCGTGGTGCGCTCAAGGCCAAGACCTTCTACGTCGACCCCGACGCCTCCGAAAAGAAGGGCGACAAGCCCTCCGACAAGGGGCGTCAACAGTGACGAGGCCCAACTGTCCCCCCAACGAGGGGGGCGGTGTTTATGCCGCGCTGACGGGCTGCTATCGTCCGTCGCAACAACGGAGTACGGGAAGAGGCCAGGTCTGTCCGGACAGCGGACCGATCGCCCCCCGAATCCGCGCAGTCTTCGATGATCCCGCTGTGGTGCTGTGCGCCGGCGCGCGGGGTCGGCGAGAAACCCATCAAGTACCAGTGCCGCTCCGTGGCCGCAGGCCATGCCGACACACCGAGGTTGCCGTATCCATGCGTCACGACGAAGGAGTCCGTGGTGAGTGCTGAACTCACGTCCCTCGCCTCAGGCAGTTGCCACTTCGGGGACGCTGGTTGCGGCTTCCCGGCCCCTGGCCTGAACGAGTTCCAGTTCGAGCCGATCTTCTCCATCGGTAGCTTCGAGTTCAACAAGCCGATGCTGCTGTCGATCATCGTCGCAGCGCTGGTCGTGGTGTTCTTCTGGGCCGCGTTCGCGAAGCCGAAGCTGGTCCCCGGCAAGCTGCAGCTGGTCGGTGAGATCGGCTACGACTTCGTCAAGCGCTCCATCGTCCTGGAGACGATCGGCAAAAAGGGCGAGAAGTACGTCCCGATGCTGGTCTCGATGTTCTTCTTCGTATGGCTGCTGAACATCATGTCGGTCATCCCGTTCGCCCAGTTCCCGGTGACGGCGGCGATCGCGTTCCCGGCCGGCCTGGCCGCGGTCGTGTGGGTCACCTACATGACGCTGACCTTCAAGAAGCACGGCTTCGTCGGCGGTCTCAAGAACCTCTGCTGGCCCTCGGGCATCCCCGGCTGGGTCATGTTCATCCTGGTGCCGATCGAGTTCTTCTCGAACATCTTCGTGCGCCCCTTCACGCTCGCGGTCCGAGCCTTCGCGAACATGTTCGCCGGCCACCTGCTGATCGTGATGTTCTCCATCGCCTCCTGGTACCTGCTCAGCCCGACCCTGGGCGCGCTGTACGGCTCGGCCTCGTTCGTCGTCGCCGTCGGCCTCACCGGCTTCGAGCTGCTGGTCCAGTTCCTGCAGGCCTACATCTTCGTGATGCTGGCCAGCAGCTACATCGCCGGTGCCCTGGAAGAGGCGCACTGAGCCAGGGGCCCACGGCCCTCCTGAACCACCCCCCGGAACGCCCGGTGGCCAATCACCACCGGTACACCATCCCCGCAAAGGACACATTGCAATGAGCATGCTCGCTGAGGTCGGCGTCTACGGTTCCGTCGCTTCGATCGGCTACGGCCTCGCCGCGATCGGCCCCGGCATCGGTGTCGGTCTCATCTTCGGCAACGGCGTTCAGGCCATGGCCCGCCAGCCCGAGGCTGCCGGCCTCATCCGCTCCAACATGTTCATCGGCTTCGCGCTGACCGAGGCGCTCGCCCTCATCGGCATCGTCATGCCGTTCGTCTTCGGCCAGGGCCCCAAGTAATCCCCGCCGTAGACCATTCGAGGAAGGTCCAGATATGACCATCGCGGCTCACCTCGCGGAGGAGGGGGAGATCATGAACCCTCTCCTGCCCGCATGGCCCGAGATCATCATCGGCCTGCTCTGCTTCTTCATCGTCTTCGGTCTGCTCGGCAAGAAGCTCCTCCCCAGCATCGAGAAGGTGCTGTCGGAGCGCCGGGACGCGATCGAGGGCGGCATGGAGCGCGCCGAGGCCGCCCAGGTGGAGGCCCAGGCCCTGCTTGAGCAGTACCGCGCCGAGCTCGCCGAGGCGCGCCACGAGGCTGCCCGCATCGTCGAGCAGGCTCGCGAGCAGGGTGCCGCCCAGCTCGCCGAGATGCGCGAGGAGGGCCAGCGCCAGCGCGAGGCCATCGTCGCCGCCGGTCACGCCCAGATCGAGGCGGACAAGAAGCAGGCCACTGCCGCCCTGCGTCAGGACGTGGGCTCGCTGGCGACCCAGCTGGCGTCCCGCATCGTGGGCGAGTCCCTGGAGGACCACGCCCGGCAGAGCGGCGTCATCGACCGCTTCCTGGACGAGCTGGAGGCCAAGGCCACCGTTGCTCAGGGTGCGGCCAAGTGATCGGCGCCAGCCGTGAGGCCCTCGCTGCCGGCCGGCAGAACCTGGAGAGCCTGACCGACTCCACCTCGGTGGACGCGGCCAAGCTCGCCGAGGAGCTCACCGCCGTCACGGCCGTGCTGGACCGTGAGGTGTCGCTGCGCCGAGTCCTGACGGACCCGTCCCGGTCCGGCCAGGACAAGGCCCAGCTGGTCACCTCGCTGCTGACCGGCCAGGTCTCCGGCGAGGCCGTCGACCTGGTCTCCGGCCTGGTCCGCTCCCGCTGGTCGGGCTCGCGCGACCTGGTGGACGCGACCGAGCAGCTCTCCGCGTACGCGGAGATCATCGCCGCGGACAAGGCCGGCGCCCTGGACGACGTCGAGGACGAGCTCTTCCGCTTCGGCCGGGTGGTGAGCGGCGCGCACGAGCTGCGCGCCGCGCTGACCGAGCCGAAGGCCGGAGCCGTCGCGAAGGCCGAGCTGATCAAGAAGCTGCTCGGCGGCCGCGCCAACGCCGGCACCGTCCGGCTGGTCACCGCCCTCGTCAACGCGCCGCGTGGCCGTAGCCTGGAGCAGGGCCTTGAGTCCTACTCGAAGCTCGCCGCCGCACGCCGTGGCCGCGTGGTGGCCCTGGTCACCACCGCGGTGCCGCTGTCGGACACCCAGAAGGAGCGCCTGTCCGGTGCTCTGGGCCGGATGTACGGCCGCCAGGTCCACCTGAACATCGACGTCGACCCCGAGGTCGTCGGCGGCGTCCAGGTGCAGATCGGCGACGAGATCATCAACGGCACCGTGTCGAGCCGCCTCGAAGGCGCTCGCCAGTCGCTCGAAGGCTGAGTACCGAAGCAGCACATCCGACCCTCGGTCGGGAAACCGGCTCCCCAAGGAGCCGGCACATCGTACGGCCGGTTCGGAAGACCCGGCCGAGAGTCGAATACTTGCGGCCCTCAATGGCGGGCCGAGGATCGCAAACTAGGAGAGCAGGGAAGCCTGATGGCGGAGCTTACGATCCGTCCGGAGGAGATCCGGGACGCGCTGGCCGACTTTGTCCAGTCGTACCAGCCGGACGCCGCTTCTGTGGAAGAGGTCGGCACGGTCACTGACGCGGCGGACGGCATCGCGCATGTCGAGGGCCTGCCCTCGGTCATGGCGAACGAGCTGCTGAAGTTCGAGGACGGCACGCTCGGCCTCGCGCTGAACCTCGACACCCGCGAGATCGGTGTCGTCGTCCTCGGTGAGTTCGGCGGCATCGAAGAGGGCCAGACCGTGCGCCGCACCGGCGAGGTCCTCTCGGTTCCGGTCGGCGACGGCTACCTCGGCCGCGTCGTGGACCCGCTGGGCAACCCGATCGACGGCCTGGGCGACATCGCCGCCACCGGTCGCCGTGCCCTGGAGCTGCAGGCCCCCGGCGTCATGGCCCGCAAGTCGGTCAAGCAGCCGCTGCAGACCGGCATCAAGGCCATCGACGCGATGACCCCGATCGGCCGCGGCCAGCGCCAGCTGATCATCGGTGACCGCCAGACCGGCAAGACCGCGGTGGCCGTCGACACGATCATCAACCAGCGCGACAACTGGCGCTCGGGCGACCCGGAGAAGCAGGTCCGCTGCATCTACGTCGCCGTGGGCCAGAAGGGCTCCACCATCGCGTCCGTCCGCGGCGCCCTGGAGGAGGCCGGCGCGCTGGAGTACACCACCATCGTGGCCGCTCCCGCCTCCGACCCGGCCGGCTTCAAGTACCTCGCCCCGTACACCGGTTCGGCCATCGGCCAGGAGTGGATGTACGACGGCAAGCACGTCCTGATCATCTTCGACGACCTGTCGAAGCAGGCCGAGGCCTACCGTTCCGTCTCCCTGCTGCTGCGCCGCCCGCCGGGCCGCGAGGCCTACCCGGGTGACGTCTTCTACCTGCACTCCCGCCTGCTGGA
Organism: Kitasatospora sp. NPDC041917; assembly: GCF_055589745.1. Taxonomy (NCBI): domain Bacteria; kingdom Bacillati; phylum Actinomycetota; class Actinomycetes; order Kitasatosporales; family Streptomycetaceae; genus Kitasatospora; species Kitasatospora sp. NPDC041917. The sequence goes on from NZ_JBVJBI010000007.1 coordinate 183,548, forward strand.
GCGCTGCGCCAAGCTGAACGACGCCCTGGGCGGCGGCTCGATGACCGGTCTGCCGATCATCGAGACCAAGGCCAACGACGTCTCGGCGTACATCCCGACCAACGTCATCTCCATCACCGACGGCCAGTGCTTCCTGGAGTCCGACCTGTTCAACGCCGGCATCCGCCCGGCCGTGAACGTCGGTATCTCGGTCTCCCGCGTCGGTGGCTCCGCCCAGATCAAGGCCATGCGCTCGGTCGCCGGCCGTCTGCGTCTGGACCTCGCCCAGTACCGTGAGCTGGAGGCCTTCGCCGCCTTCGGTTCCGACCTGGACGCGGCCTCCAAGGCCCAGCTGGAGCGCGGTGCGCGCATGGTCGAGCTGCTGAAGCAGGGCCAGTACCAGCCGTTCCCGGTCGAGGAGCAGGTCGTCTCCATCTGGGCCGGCACCAACGGCAAGCTGGACGACGTCCCGGTCGCCGAGATCCGCCGCTTCGAGCGCGAGTTCCTGGACCACGTCCGCCTGCAGCACAAGGACCTGCTCGCCGGCATCGTCGAGACCGGTCTGCTGGCCGACGGCACCGTCGACGCGCTGACCAGCGCGATCGAGGCCTTCAAGCAGGGTTACCAGACCGCTGACGGCAAGCTGCTCTCCGAGCAGGCCTGAGTCCGGTAGCGAGGGAAAGGACGTAACGACCCATGGGAGCACAGCTTCGGGTCTACAAGCGCCGGATCCGCTCTGTCACCGCGACGAAGAAGATCACCAAGGCGATGGAGATGATCTCCGCGTCGCGCATCGTCAAGGCGCAGCGCGCGGTGGCCGCCTCCACTCCGTACGCCGATGAGCTCACCCGGGCGGTGACGGCGGTGGCCACCCGGTCCAACGCCAAGCACCCGCTCACCACCGAGAACCCGAACGCCAAGCGCGCGGCGGTCCTGCTGATCACGGCGGACCGCGGCCTGGCCGGCGGCTACTCGACCAACGCCATCAAGGCTTCGCTGGTGCTCGCCGAGCGCCTGCGGTCCGAGGGCAAGGACGTGGTGGCGTACATCATCGGCCGCAAGGGCGTCTCGTACTACACGTTCCGCGGTCTGACGATCGAGGGCTCGTGGACGGGATTCTCGGACAAGCCGACGTACGGTGACGCGAAGACCGTGGCGGCCGACCTGATCGAGGCCTTCACGGCCGAGACCGGCGGTGTGGACGAACTCCACCTGGTTTCCACCGAGTTCGTGTCCATGCTGACGCAGAACGCGGTCGAGGCGCGGCTGCTGCCGCTGAAGCTGGACGAGGTCCAGCTCAGCGACCAGACGCCGGCCAAGTCGGAGATCTTCCCGCTGTACGACTTCGAGCCGTCGGCGGAGGGCGTCCTGGACGCGCTGCTGCCGCGGTACGTCGAGAGCCGGATCTACAACGCGCTGCTGCAGTCGGCCGCTTCCGAGCACGCCGCCCGCCGCCGCGCGATGAAGAGCGCGACGGACAATGCCGGCGAGCTCATCAAGTCGCTCACGCGGCTTGCCAACTCGGCCCGTCAGGCCGAGATCACCCAGGAAATCAGCGAGATCGTCGGCGGTGCCAACGCCCTCGCCGACGCTAGCCGCGGGAGCGAATGAGTATGACCACCACTGTTGAGCCGACCACGGCGACGGGCCGCGTCGCGCGGGTCATCGGCCCGGTCGTCGACGTGGAGTTCCCCGTCGACGCGATCCCGGACATGTACAACGCCCTGCACGTCGAGGTGGACAACCCCGACGGCACGGGCAAGAAGACCCTGACCCTTGAGGTCGCCCAGCACCTCGGCGACGGCATGGTCCGCGGCATCTCGATGCAGCCGACCGACGGCCTGGTCCGTGGTTCGCAGGTCTCCGACACCGGTGCGGCGATCTCCGTCCCGGTCGGCCAGATCACCAAGGGCAAGGTGTTCAACGCCCTCGGCGACGTGCTGAACGTCGACCCGGCGGAGTTCGAGAAGCAGGTCGAGGTCCGCTGGCCGATCCACCGCAAGGCCCCGGCGTTCAAGGACCTCGAGTCCAAGACCGAGATGTTCGAGACCGGCATCAAGGTCATCGACCTGCTCACCCCGTACGTCACGGGTGGCAAGATCGGTCTGTTCGGTGGTGCCGGTGTCGGCAAGACCGTTCTGATCCAGGAGATGATCTACCGCGTCGCCGAGAACTTCGGTGGTGTGTCGGTGTTCGCCGGTGTCGGTGAGCGCACCCGTGAGGGCAACGACCTCATCGACGAGATGGTCGACTCGGGCGTTCTGGACAAGACCGCGCTGGTCTTCGGCCAGATGGACGAGCCGCCGGGCACCCGTCTGCGCGTCGCGCTGTCCGCGCTGACCATGGCGGAGTACTTCCGTGACGTCGAGAAGCAGGACGTGCTCCTCTTCATCGACAACATCTTCCGGTTCACCCAGGCCGGTTCCGAGGTGTCGACCCTGCTCGGCCGCATGCCCTCCGCGGTGGGCTACCAGCCGAACCTGGCCGACGAGATGGGCCTCCTGCAGGAGCGCATCACCTCGACCCGCGGTCACTCGATCACCTCGATGCAGGCGATCTACGTCCCCGCGGACGACCTGACCGACCCGGCGCCGGCCACCACCTTCGCCCACCTGGACGCGACGACCGTTCTGTCGCGCCCGATCTCGGAGAAGGGCATCTACCCGGCCGTCGACCCGCTGGACTCCACGTCCCGCATCCTCGACCCGCGGTACATCGCGCAGACCCACTACGACACGGCCATCCGTATCAAGGGGATCCTGCAGAAGTACAAGGACCTCCAGGACATCATCGCGATCCTCGGTATCGACGAGCTGTCCGAGGAGGACAAGGTCACGGTGCACCGTGCCCGCCGCATCGAGCGCTTCCTCTCGCAGAACACCTACGTGGCGAAGCAGTTCACCGGTGTCGAGGGTTCGACCGTGCCGCTGTCCGAGACCATCGAGGCCTTCAACTCGATCGCGGACGGCAAGTACGACTCCGTCCCGGAGCAGGCCTTCTTCATGTGCGGTGGCATCGAGGACCTCGAGAAGAACGCCGCCGAGCTGGCGAAGAAGTAATCGCGGCCGGTAGCAGCTGTGCGTGACCGTGAGGGGTGGCCCCCGAGCCTGGGGACCACCCCTCGCGGCACATCGGCTGTGATTCCGGTCAAATCCGTGCCGCCGGTTTCATGCCGGAGGCGCGGGGCCGTTATTCTTACCGAAACTCCCGAGTAATCGGGCGTTGCATGAGCCTAGGAGCCCACGTTGGCTGAGCTGCACGTCGAGCTGGTCGCAGCCGACCGCAAGGTGTGGTCCGGTGCGGCCACCATCGTCGTCGCCCGTACGGCCTCCGGTGACACCGGCATCATGCCGGGCCACACCCCGGTGCTGAGCGTGCTGGAGACCGGTCCGGTCACCATCCGCACGGTGGACGGCGGCACCGTGATCGCCGCGGTGCACGGCGGCTTCATCTCCTTCGCCGACAACAAGCTGTCTCTGCTCGCGGAGATCGCCGAGCTGGCGGACGAGATCGACGTCGCGCGTGCCGAGCGCGCACTGGAGAAGGCCAAGTCGGGCCTGGACGAGCACGCCGAGCGGCGCGCCGAGGTCCGTCTGTTCGCGGCGCGCGGCCTCAAGGCCCACGTCTGAGTGCGCCGGACCCCGGCTTGGCGGGGTCGACCGACGGTCCCGGGGACGCGTGAGCGTGACCCCGGGACTGTCGTCGTAGTTGGTAGGTCAGCGCGGTCGCTTGATACGACCGCTACGGGGAACGCGGGTAGCGAGGAGGTGGGTGAGCATGGTCCTCGCGCTTGTGGTGTGTGCGGCGGTCGTGGCCCTGGGTGTGATCGGGCTGATGGCCTTCGCCGTCCGGCGCCGCCTGATCCAGCGGGTCGGCGGCACCTTCGACTGCAGTTACCGGCTCAAAATGCCGGCCGACGCCTCGACGCAGCCCGACCTCGACGAGAACGGCAAGCCCACCTCAGCCCCGGTCCCCCCGACCGACGGCAAGGGGTGGGTTTTTGGTATCGGCCGGTACAGCGGTGACTCGATCGAGTGGTTCCGGGTCTTCTCGTACGCCCCGCGCCCGCGCAAGGTGCTGCCGCGCCGGGAGATCGAGGTGCTCGGCCGGCGCTACCCGGAGGGCCAGGAAGAGCTGGCGCTGCTGTCCGGCTCGGTGGTGCTGCGGTGCCTGCACAACGGGGCGCCGCTGGAGCTGGCGATGAGCGAGGACGCGCTGACCGGCTTCCTGGCCTGGCTGGAGGCGGCCCCGCCCGGCCAGCGGGTCAATGTCGCGTAGCGACCGGACTCCCGGACGGGCGTGCCCCGGCCGGAGGGCGGGGGAGGGTCGACGTCGCGCAGCGGCCTGCCGACACGCCCGGGGGGCTTCCGAGGCGGGGTTAACGGCGCCTAACCCGGCGGCTACTCTGGCCGCATGGTCAATCTGACGCGCATCTACACCCGTACCGGCGATGACGGCACCACCGCGCTCGGCGACATGAGCCGGACCAGCAAGACCGATCCGAGACTGGTCGCGTACGCGGACGCCAACGAGGCCAACGCCGCGATCGGCGTGGCCCTGGCCGTCGGTGAGCTGCCGCAGGACATGACGGCGGTGCTCGTCCGGGTCCAGAACGACCTGTTCGACGTCGGCGCCGACCTGTCCACCCCGGTGGTGGAGGACCCGAAGTACCCGCCGCTGCGGGTGCTGCAGTCCTACATCGACCGGCTGGAGACGGACTGCGACGAGTACCTGGCCCGGGTGGAGAAGCTGCGCAGCTTCATCCTGCCCGGCGGTACGCCCGGGGCGGCCCACCTGCACCTGGCCTGCACGGTGGTGCGGCGGGCCGAGCGCTCGACCTGGTCGGCGATCGCGGAGCACGGCGACAGCGTCAACCCGCTGACCGCGAAGTACCTCAACCGGCTGTCCGACCTGCTGTTCATCCTGGCCCGGGTGGCCAACAAGGAGCGCGGGGACGTGCTCTGGGTCCCGGGCGAGAACCGCTAGGAACATGCCGAAGTCCCGTCCTCGGACCGCTCCCCCGTGGGAGTCCGAGGACGGGCCCTCGACGGTTCAGGGCCGGTCGGCCGGGGTGCGGTCGGGGGCGCTGCCGGCGAGGGTCTTCCCGGTGGCCACCCGGTCGTCCTCGACCACCACGCCGGCCGGCGGCTGCTTGGGCCAGAGCGAGTAGCAGCCGGCCACGATCACGTTGACCACGGCGGCGATGCCCAGCTTGAGGTACCACTGGAGGAAGGTGCCGAAGTGGGCGGAGCCCGCGGAGAGCGGGACGAGCAGGGTGATCAGGCTCAGCGTGACCGCGGCGGACACGACGGTCCGGCCGGCGATCTGCCACTCGTACCTGGTCCGTTCCGGCCCGTACTTGGGCGAGGGCAGCGGCTTGGGGCCGCCGGCGAAGCGGTGCAGGAAGTGCCGGTCGGCCCAGCGGACCAGCGAGGGGCCGTAGCCGATCGAGAAGCCCGCGTAGCTCGCGGCCAGGGCGTGCGTCCAGCTCGCGGTGGCGCCGCCGCGCAGGTCGAGGACGGTGAGGGCGTACAGGGTGAGGTCCACCACCGGCAGGCCGACCAGCAGCGCGGTGCTGGTGCGGCGCCACCGGAGCAGGTAGCGGGCGGTCAGTCCGAGGCCGAGCAGGATCCAGAAGGAGATCTCGGCCGCGACGATGAGAGTGACGATCACGTTCTGCTCCCGGACGTTTCGGTGGTGCTTCCAGCCTCGTGCGGGGGCGTGCCGCTGTCGTCGTCGCACGGTGCCGTACCGGCCTGCACCTTTCGATGTAGCGGGCTCCTTCGTGGACCGGAGCCGGGCCGGCCGCCGGGGATGATGAGATGGGGACGTGCCGCTCCCGTTCCCCGCGCTCCCCCCACGCCGACAGGACCAGCTGATCGCCCTCGCCGGGCTGCTCGGCGGTGCGGTGCTGATCGCCTTCGGGGTGTACGACCGGGCCGACCGGGTGCCGCCGTGGGTGGTGGCGCCGCCGCTGCTGGTGATGGCCGGGCTGGAGCTGGTCCGGCGGACCAGGCCGGTGCTCGCGGTGTCGCTCGGCGGGCTGGCCTTCGCGGCGAGCGTGTTCGCCGGCAACCTGGTGGCCACGCTGATCATGTACACCGACCTGCTGTACGCGGCGGTGATCTACGGCACCCCGCGGATGTCCCGGGTGCTGCACCTGTCCGGCGGGGCCACGGTGCTGGCGCTGTCCACCCTGGCGGCGGTCTACGGCGGCACCTCGTTGGCGCTGCTGATCGTGGTGGTCAGCACACTGGTCTTCCTGGGCCCGGTGTGGAGCGGCGACGTGGTGCGCAAGCACCGGCAGGAGGCGGAGGCCGAGCGGCTGCGGGCGGAACAGACCGCGCTGCTCTCGGAGATGGACCGGCGGGAGGCGATCGGCGCCGAACGGGCCAGGATGGCAAGGGAGTTGCACGACGTGGTGGCCAACCACCTGTCGGCGATCGCGATCCACGCCACCGGTGCGCAGTCGGTGGCCCGGCGCCGGAACCTGCCCCAGGACGATCCCCTGGTGGAGGTGCTGGCGGTGATCCGGGAGAACAGCGTCCAGGGATTGGCCGAAATGCGTCGGATGATCGGACTGCTTCGGGACAGTGGCGGGGGAGAGGTGGACGAGTCGTACGCGGCCCCCGACCTGGCCGCGGTGGACGCCCTGCTGGCCAAGGCCCGGGCGGCCGGCCGGGACGTCGGGCTGGACTTCGCGCTGGACGAGCGCGGCGAGCGCGGGGAGGTGCCGGTGCCGGTCGGGCTGGCCGCGTACCGGATCGTCCAGGAGTCGCTGACCAACGCCCTCAAGCACGCCGGGCCCGGACTGGTCAGCCTGCGGCTGGAGTTCGCGCCGGAGGAACTGCGGATCTCGGTCGACAGCCCGTACCGGGGTGGTCCGGGCCGTGAACTGCCCGGTGCCCGGGCCGGGTTGGTGGGCATGGCGGAACGGGCCGGGCTGCTCGGCGGCAGCTTCGAGGCCGGGCCGAAGGACGGGTACTGGAGCGTGCGCGCGGTGCTGCCGCGCGCCCGGGGGAACGAGGGGCGGGCATGACGATCCGGGTGCTGGTGGCGGAGGACCAGGCGGCGGTACGCGCGGCGCTGGTGATGATCCTGCGCGCCGAGCCGGAGTTCGAGGTGGTCGGGCAGGCCGCGGACGGCGAGGAGGCCGTCCGGCTGGCCCTGGAGCTGCGGCCGGACGTGGTGCTGATGGACGTGCAGATGCCCCGGCTGGACGGCGTCTCGGCGACCCGCGAGGTGGTCGCCGCCGGGGCCGGCCAGGTGCTCGTGCTGACCACCTTCGACCTGGACGAGTACGTCTACGGCGCGCTGCGGGCCGGGGCGTCCGGGTTCCTGCTCAAGGACCTGGAGGCGGACACCCTGATCGAGGGCATCCGCACGGTGGCGCGCGGGGACGGGATGCTGGCGCCCTCGGTGACCAGACGGCTGATCGGGGCCTTCGCCCGCCCCGAGCGGCCGGTCGGACCGGAGGCCCGGGCCGCGGTGGGGACGCTGACCGGCCGCGAGCGGGAGGTGCTGGCCTGCATCGGGGCCGGGATGTCCAACGGGGAGATCGCGGCCCGGCTGGAGATGGCGGAGGCGACCACCAAGACGCACGTCAGCCGGATCCTGGCGAAGCTGCGGCTGCGCAGCCGGGTGCAGGCGGCGATCCTGGCGCAGGACCTCGGACTGACCGTCTGATCACCTGTTTTAGGTCGGTTGCAGATCACACTCCCGATTGCTATTGCACGGGGGATTTGGGCATTAGAGTCCCGGAAAAACGAGCGATGCGGCTCTCTGGCGGCGACCCCTGCCCTGAGCCGCCTTCAGGGCCCGCCCGCGGGGCGGCGACGGCATCGGGAGACCCAGCCATGAGCAATGCGTCCAGCAAGCAGATCGCCGTGATCGGTGCCGGCCTGATGGGCGCCGGCATCGCCCAGGTGTCCGCGCAGGCCGGTCACCCGGTGGTGCTGCGGGACGTCACCGAGGAGGCGCTCCAGCGGGGCCTGGCCGGCATCCGCGCCTCCTACGAGAAGTTCGTCGCCAAGGGCAGGCTGAGCGCCGAGGACGCCGAGGCCGCGCTGGGCCGGATCACCACCACCACCGACCTGGGCGCCGTCGCCGAGGCCGACATCGTGGTCGAGGCCGTGTTCGAGGAGCTGGAGGTCAAGGAGCGCGTCTTCCGCGAACTCGACAAGCTCGCCAAGGACGGCGCCGTACTGGCCTCCAACACCTCCGCCATCCCGATCACCCGGATCGCCGCCGCCACCGGGCGCCCGGAGTCGGTCGTCGGCGTCCACTTCTTCTCGCCCGTCCCGATGATGAAGCTGGTCGAGCTGGTCCGCGGCTACAAGACCAGCGACGAGACGCTGGCCACCGCCCGCGCCTACGCCGAGGGCGTCGGCAAGGAGGTCGTGGTGGTCAACCGCGACGTGGCCGGCTTCGTGACCACCCGCCTGATCACCGCGCTGGTCGTCGAGGCCGCCAGCCTGTACGAGTCGGGCGTGGCCACCGCCGAGGACATCGACACCGCCTGCCGGCTCGGTTTCGGCCACGCGATGGGCCCGCTCCAGACCGCCGACCTGACCGGCGTGGACATCCTGCTGCACGCCGCCCGCAACATCTACACCGAGACCCAGGACGAGAAGTTCGCCGCGCCGGAGATCATGGCCCGCATGGTCACCGCCGGTGACCTGGGCCGCAAGAGCGGCCGCGGCTTCTACCCGTACGAGGGCAAGTGAGCCGGCAGGGCTGAACGACCGGCCGGGCCGTGCGATCGGGGCATCGTACGGCCCGCTCCGCAGGGCCGGGTGAGTTTCCTCACGCCGGGTACCGCAGACGGGTGATTTGGGCGGTAATCGAGCGTAGGTGTGGGGCCGACCTGCGTATATTCCCTCGGACGGGTGAAGTTGCTTCAGATCTGGCCAAAACCAGCAACCTGCGGAGCCGGTTCACCGTCAGATGAGGGAACCCGGCATTCCGCCCGGGTCCGGGTGTGGGGCTTCGGCCCGCCCGTATGCACCCCCCGCTCCCGCTCCCGGCACGGCCGGGGCGGACCCGCCCCGCACCAGGCCGTCCAGGCGAAGGAGGAGAGCATGCGCATCACCGGCGACCACACGGCGCTGGCCATCGAAGGCCGCCTCGACGTGCGCACCGCCGCCGACGCGCGGGCCCGGCTGCACCAGGCCGTGGACGGCGGCCTCGGCGACCTCGTACTCGACCTCGGCCGGCTGGAGTTCTGGGACGCCACCGGGCTCGGCGTGATCATGGGCACCCACCGGCGGGCCGGCCGGATCGGCCGCCGGCTGGTGCTGCGCTCCGTCCCGGCCCAGCTGCAGCGGCTGCTGGTGGCCACCAAGCTGCACCGCATCCTGGCCGTCGACGGCGCCGCCGAGGCGCACGGGGTCGCTCTCTGACTCCGGCGGCCCCATGGCCCCCACCGCGCCGCGCGCCGGGACCGTGCGCCTGCGCACCCCCGGTCCGTCCGCGCAACGCCCCTGGTCAGCGCCGCGGACCGGCCGTCGGCCACGGACCGCTCTGCACGGCCGGGGCCGGATGTGCAAGAGTCTGCCCGTCAGAAGACGGCCGCCGGGGCTGCCTCCAGCCCGGCCGCGGCCGCCACCGGGACGTCAGCCGGGCGGCGCGGGGCGCCGACGGCCGAGCACGATGCGGAGCAGAACGTGGCACAGCCATCCGGGGAGTTCCGGCAGGAGGCCGTTCGCACCCGCGGCGGCGAACTGGTCTCCGGCGCCCTGCTGGTGGGCGTCGGCGCCCCGGACGGCTCCGAGGCCAGGACCTGTCCCGAGGAGTGGCGGCCCCGTCCGCGCCGGACCGGACGCAGCGAGCCCGCCCGCGGTCCGGTCGGCGGCGTCGGCCGCGCGGTCGGCCCGCTCGCGCTCGGCGCCGGGCCCGCCGATCTGCCGATGCTCGACCGCGAGACCGACACCGCCGAACTGCTCGCCCTGCTCGCCGAGGGCCGATCGATACGCCTGGTCGGCCAGGCCGGCTCGGGCCGCAGCGCGCTGCTGTCGGCCGTCGCCGAGGCCGCCGCCGACCTCGCCCCCGACGGCGTGGTGCAGCTCTGCGGCCACCGCCGGACCGGCGCCGACCTGCTCCAGGACCTCTTCGCGGCCACCCACCACGCCCCCGGATACCGCCCCGACCCCGGGCAGTTGGCCGTCCACCTCGCCGAGGTCGGCGCGATCGTGGTGATCGACGCCGCCGAGCCCTCCGGTGCCGAGCTGGAGGAGCTGCTCGCCGCCGCCCCCGGCTGCGCCTTCCTGATCTCCGCCGCCCCGGACGGCCCGCCGCCGCCCCCCGGCTCCCGGCTCCAGGACCACCTGGTGGCCGGACTCTCCCGCTCCGCCTGCCTGGCCCTCACCGCCCGGCTGGCCGGGCGGCCGCTGGACGTCACCGAGAAGGCCTGGGCGGTGGACCTCTGGTTCGAGTCAGAGGGCCTGCCGCTGCGTTTCGTCCAGGCCGCCGCGCTGCTGCGCCAGCGGGACGTCTCGGTGGACGCGCTGGTGGCCGCCGAGGACGACCGGATGGACGTCTTCGGGGCCGTCGACGAGCCCGTCCACGACGAGGACCCGGCGATCCGGGAGAACGCGCTGCGGCTCACCGTCCCGCTGCCCTCGGTGGCGGAGACCGCCTCGCCCGCGGTCCGGCTCGCCGAGGGGCTGAGCGAGCCCGCGCAGGCCGTGCTGCGGCTCGCGGTCGCGCTCGGCGGCGAGTGCCCCACCGCGCCGCACCTGCCGGCGCTGATCGACGTCGGGCAGGGCGAGGCCGCCCTCGCCGAACTCGCCGACGCCGGACTGGCGGTGTCCATCGGCGGGCACCACCGGCTGACCGCCGGCGCGCTCGACCTGCTCGTCCCGCACTGGCCCGCCCGGGGCTCCGTCGACGGGGCCGCCCAGCACTTCGCCTGGTGGGTGGGGCACGGCTCGGTGACGCTGGAACAGGTCGCCGCCGAGGCCGAGGTGATGGTCGGCGTGCTGCTCGCCGACCGCACCGCCGGACGGCACGACGCGGTGGTCCGGCTCGCCCGGGCGGCGGCGCCCGCGCTGGCGCTGTCGCTGCGCTGGGGCGCCTGGGAGCGGGTGCTCCAGCTCGGTCTGGAGGCGGCCCGCCGCACCGGTTCGGCGGTCGACCAGGCCTGGTTCCACCACGAGGCGGGCGTGCACGCGATCTGCGTCCGGCAGCCCTCCCGGGCCGTCGCCGAACTGGAGACCGCGCTCACCCTGCGGGCCACCGCGGGCGAGCAGCGCGGGGTGGCCGCCGCACGCCGGATGCTCGACCTGCTGCGCGCCGAGGGCCGGCAGCTGCCGGCCGCCGCGCCCGCCGCGGCGCCCGGCCGCGCCCCGGTGATCCGCAAGATCGCGGCCCGGGTGCCGGCCCGCCTGAAGTCCAGCAGGCGCCGCCGGGCGGCCGTGGTCTCCACCGCGGTGCTGACCCTGGGGGTCCTCGGCGCGGCGGTGGCGATGAGCTTCAGCGGGCCGGAGGAGGCCAGGGGGAAGGACCCGCACAACAACGGTCGGCTGGACGGCGGCGGCACCCAGGACCCGCCGTTCCCGCAGCAGTCCGGCACTGCCGGGCCGACGACGGCCGGTGCCGGGCCGGGCGGTGCGCCGACGCAGGGGAGTAGCCCGGCGCCGTCCGCGAGCGCCAGTGCCTCGCACTCGCCGAGCGCCTCGCCGACGAGGAGGCCGAGCTCCTCGCCGGGGGCGGGCGGGTCGCAGGCCCCGCAGCAGCCGCCCGTACCGGGTCAGCAGCAGCCGGGTCCGAACCCCGGCGGTCCGGGCGCGGGTGGCACCGGCGGAGGCGGCACTCAGCCCGGTGGCGGCGGCACGGGCACCTCGCCGTCGCCGGAGCCGTCCACCACGACCGCCGGACCGAGCCCGTCGTCGAGCGGCTCGGCCGGTCCGACCGGCACGTCCAGCCCGTCGTCCGGTCCGTCCTGAGCGGTCAGAACAGCTTGAGCTTGTCGTCGTCGATGCCGCGCAGCTCGTCGTAGTCCAGCACCACGCAGCCGATACCGCGGTCGGTGGCCAGGACGCGGGCCTGCGGCTTGATCTCCTGCGCGGCGAAGATGCCCTTGACCGGGGCCAGCAGCGGGTCCCGGTTGAGGAGTTCGAGGTAGCGGGTGAGCTGTTCGACGCCGTCGATCTCACCGCGGCGCTTGATCTCGACGGCCACCGTGGCGCCGTCGGCGTCGCGGCAGAGGATGTCGACCGGGCCGATCGCGGTGGGGTACTCGCGGCGGATCAGCGACCAGCCGGCACCGAGCACCTCCATCCGGTCCGCGAGCAGCTCCTGGAGGTGTGCCTCCACGCCGTCCTTGATCAGGCCCGGGTCGACCCCGAGCTCGTGGGACGAGTCGTGCAGCACCTCCTCCAGCGTGATGATGAGCTTCTCGCCGGCCTTGTTCTCCACCGTCCAGACCCCGTCGGCCTCCTTGAGGGCGCACGGCGGGGACATCCAGTTGAGCGGCTTGTAGGCGCGGTCGTCGGCGTGGATGCTGACGCTGCCGTCGGCCTTGACCAGGATCAGCCTGGTGGCGGAGGGCAGATGGGCGGAGAGCCGACCGGCATAGTCGACTGAGCAGCGGGCAATTACGAGACGCACGGTCGACCACGCTAGCCCACCGGGGCCAGTTGATGCGATTCCGCGACGGCTGGGTGAAGAAAGCGCGAACCCGGCCAACATGGAGGTCCTGCGGTCCCGCCACCGCCCCGTCGAGGTCTGGCGCCCCCACCCGCAAGTCGCTACGGTGTGTGACGGCATGCTCGCGGGATCGCTGTCAACGGGGATGGAGACTTCAGATGAACGATCCGACGGGATCCGGCCAATCCGGTGCACCGCAACATATTTCCGAAGCAATCCGCAGGAATGACCGGCCTGCCGCGCCGTTGACTGCCACGCTGTTCTGAGCGCGTTCGGTATCCAGGACGTCACGTCCCGTGGTGCCGCCGCTGTCGCGAAGGTGCCGGAAACCCCTGTCCCTCGGTGTTCCGGACACCCCATGCGAATCCGCCACCCTCACTGTGAGCTTGACCTACGCACGACCACCCGGGCGCCGCGCGGGTGGACCGCGAGAGGAGAATCCATGTCGCTCGACGTCTCACCGGCCCTGCTGGAGAAGGCCGAGCGGGGCGAGGTCGACGAGCGGGAATTCGTCGACTGCGTCCGCGTCTCTTTGCCCTACGCCTGGGACCTGATCAGCTCGCTGGTCGCCCAGGCGAAGGTCGACGGCACCGACTTCGCCGACAACCAGGTGCCGCCGCCCGGCGAGCAGGCCCGCGGCCAGCTGCTGCGCGCGCTCGCCAGCGACGCCATCCGGGGCGCTCTCCAGCGCCACTTCGGGGTTCGGCTGGCCTTCCAGAACTGTCACCGGGTCGCGGTGTTCCTGCCGTCGGACGCCAACGAGGCGCGGTACGACCGCTTCACCTCGGTCCGGGAGCAGCTGCTCAACCAGTCCGAGGAACTGCGGGACTGCTGACCCCGCCGTAGCCCGCTGCGGCGCCGGCCGCCCCCGTCCCCCGGTGCGGGGGGAGGGGCGGCGGCCCGGGCCCGTCCCCCCGCCCGGTACGTCCCCCCCGCCGGGCCCGTCCCCCCGCCGGGCACGTCTAGCCCAGCTGCGGCAGCACCTCCGAGCCGAGCCGGGCGATGTTGTGCAGGGTCGCCTCCTGGTCGCCGCTGCCCTCGGCGAGCAGGGCGAAGCGCCGGATGCCGGTGCGTTCGGCGGTGGCCAGCAGCCGGTCGGCGCACTGCCGCGGGGTGCCCACCGCGTGCAGGTCGCAGAGCAGCTCGGTGTACTGGCGCGGATCGCGCATCTTGCGCTCGCGGCCGTCCACGGTGCGGTGGGCGCCGAGCCCGTACTCGAACCAGCCGGGCATCGCGTTCAGCAGCGTGGACCGGGCCGCCGCGGCGCGGTCGTCGACCTGGGCCACCCCGGCCGCGACGTGTTGTCGGCCGATCCGGCGCAGCTGCTCCTCGCCGCGCCCGGCGGCCAGCCAGGCGGTCCGGTACAGCTCCAGCATCCGCAGCTTGTCGTCGTCCCCGGAGTGCATGCCGAGCAGCATCGGCAGGCCGCGCTCGGCGGCCAGCCGCACCCCGCCCGGCGAGGTGCAGGCGACCACCACGGGCGGCCCGGCCACCGGCCGTCCGGAGGCGGTGAGCTCCTCGCCGAGGCCCTCGTCGTCCCGGCGCTGGCGCGGGAAGCGCACCGGGCCGGTCCGCCCGCCGAGGCCCAGCCAGCTGCTCAGGCCCGGCCGCCGCACCGGTTCGGTGGCCCGCGGCACCACGGCGACCTCGGGGAAGGCGAACTGCGGGCCGTCCGCGCCCACCCGGGAGCCGCGCAGCCAGCGCAGCAGCAGGTCCAGCCGCTCCGGGAAGCCCTTCTCGAAGGCGTCCACGCCGCCGCCGAACACGTCCAGGTCGATCCACGGCCCGCCGCGGCCCACCCCGAGCGTGAACCGTCCGCCGGAGGTGAGGTGCAGCAGCGCGGCCTGCTCGCCGAGCCCCACCGGGTGGCGGGTGGAGAGCACGCTGACCGCCGTGCCGACGCCGATCCGGCGGGTGCGGCCGAGCAGCATCGCGGCGAGCGTGGCGGCGTCCGGACAGACCCCGTACGGCACGAAGTGGTGCTCGGCCAGCCAGACGCTGTCCAGCCCGGCGCGTTCGGCCTCGACGGCGGATTCGACGGTGCGCTCCAGCGCCTCGCCGTGGCTCTGCCCGGGGAACTGCGCGGACAGCAGGAACAGGCCGACCCGTACCGGACCGGTGGACGGCGGCAGCGCGCCCGCCCGCTGGGGCGCCGGCAGCGGCCGGCCCACGACGGCCGTGACCGGGGGGACGGACGTCAGCGTCGGACCGGGGGCGACCGGCCGGACCCCGACGGGCCCGCCGCTCTCGGCGCGGGCGCTGGTCTTGCTCATCGTTGGGCCTCCTCGGGTGCGCGCAGGGTCTGCGGGCCCCGCCTTCTCCCCTTGTGGGTATCCGATGTCATGTGCCAATGGCACGCGGAACTCCCGATTTCCCCGATGATCGGGTGGATCTCGGCAAAAACGCCGAAGTGCCGGACGGAGCCGTGGTAGTGGCCGTGCGGGGGGCCCGCCCGGCCGTAGGCTGGAACGATCCAGAGCCCAGGAGGAGAGGGAGTCCGCCGTGTCGCCGCGCCGCAACCGGATCAAGAGCGCCGCCCCGCACGAGAGCGCAGAGCCGACCGCCCCGGTCGGCGGTTCGCTGCGCCGCACCGAGAGCTACCAGGGCGAGGACTGGGTGGTTCAGACGGTCGCCGGGACGGCGGGACGGTTCTACCGCTGCCCGGGCTGCGACCAGGAGATCCCGCCGGGGGTGGGCCACGTGGTGGCCTGGCCGCAGTACGGCGCGGGAGTGGACGACCGGCGGCACTGGCACCGCGCCTGCTGGGGAGCGCGGGAGCGCCGGGCCTCCAACGTCCTGCGAGGCCGCGGCGCTCCGCGGTACTGACGGGTCCGGCCGGGTCCCGCTAGGCGTCGCGCTTCCTGAACACCAGCGCACCGCCGACCAGCGCCGCGGCCGTCCAGGCGAGGCAGATCAGGAAGCCGGTCCACGGCCCGTACGGCTGGCCGTGCTGCTCGTACACCAGCAGCATCCGCGAGCCCGCGTAGTCGGGGAAGTAGTGGGCCAGGGTCTTGACCTTCGGCACCGCCGAGAGGATCGGCGAGAGCAGGAAGAAGAACGGCACCAGCACGCCGAGCGCGAGCGTCTGGTTGTGCAGCATCGTGGTGACGCCGGCCGAGAACAGGCAGAGCATCGTCAGGTACAGCGCGGCCCCGAACACCGCCCGCAGCACGTTGGGCTCGCCGATCGTGGTGGAGTGCGTGCCGAGCAGCGACTGGCCGACGAAGAAGGTGACGAAGGCCGTTACCAGCGAGACCGCGAGGGCGAGGGCGCCGAGCACCGCCGCCTTGCCGGTGAGCAGGGTGGCGCGCTGCGGGACGGCGGCCAGGGTGACCCGGATCATGCCGCTGCTGTACTCGTTGCCGATCGCCAGCACCCCGAAGACGATGATCGCCAGCTCGCCGAGCATGATGCCGGAGAAGGACGTCCCGGTGGCGTCGAACGGGGACTGGTCGTCGCGGCGGAACTCGGTGAAGTTGTTGTTGGTGAGCAGGGACAGCAGCGCGCCGATGCCGACCGTGACGACGAAGGTCAGCGCGAGCGTCCAGACCGTCGAGCGGACGCTGCGGATCTTCGTCCACTCGGAGCGGAGGATCGCCGGGAAGGACGCCATCTCAGTTCTCCTCCTGCCGTGCGGTGGTGGTCGGCCGGGCGCCGTCCGCCTTCCAGCCGGCGCCCCACGCGGTGGGCGCGCCGGCCGCGTCCCGGCCCGGTCCGTCGCCCGCGTGGTACTCCACCGAGTCGGCCGTCATCTGCATGAAGGCCTCCTCCAGCGAGGCCTGCTGCGGGCTGAGCTCGTGCAGCACCACGCCGTGCCCGGCGAACAGCTCGCCGAGCCGCGCGATGTCCCCGTTGACCACCTCGTAGGAGCCGTCCGGGCCGGGCTCGGGCCGCAGGCCGGCCTCGGCCAGCACGTCGAGCAGCCGCTCGGGCTCCGGGGTGCGCAGCCGTACGGCGGAGCGGGAGTTGCGCCGGATGAACTCCGGCATCGGCAGGTCGGCGAGCAGCCGGCCGCGGCCGATGACCACCAGGTGGTCGGCGGTGACGGCCATCTCGCTCATCAGGTGGGAGGAGACGAAGACCGTCCGGCCCTCGGCGGCGAGGCGTTTCATCAGGTTGCGGATCCAGAGGATGCCCTCCGGGTCCAGGCCGTTGACCGGCTCGTCGAACATGACGATCTCCGGGTCGCCGAGCAGGGCGGAGGCGATGCCCAGGCGCTGGCCCATGCCGAGCGAGAAGCCGCGGGCCCGCTTGCGGGCGACCGGGGTGAGGCCGACCAGGGCGAGCACCTCGTCCACCCGGCGCACGGGGATGCGGTTGCTCTGGGCGAGCCAGAGCAGGTGGTCGCGGGCGGTGCGGCCGGGGTGGACGGCCTTGGCCTCCAGGAGCGCGCCGATGTACTTGAGCGGCTCGCTGAGCTGGCCGTACCGTCTGCCGTCGATGGTCACCCGGCCGGCGGTCGGGCGGTCGAGGTCGAGGATCATGCGCATGGTGGTGGACTTGCCGGCGCCGTTCGGGCCGAGGAAGCCGGTCACCACGCCCCGAGGGACCTGGAAGCTGAGCCGGTCCACCGCGAGCGTCCTGCCGTAACGTTTTGTCAGGTCGTGCAACTCGATCATTCGCGCTCCCTCACTTCCTTGCCAGGCTAGGACAAAGGGGGTATCGCGGCCCGCTGAGTGGGCCCGCCGGGCGTGCCGGAATAGGTTGGACGCATGACCCAGCTCCCCTCCGCAGTGTCGGTCCGCGAGAGCGGTACCGGAACACCACTCGTGCTGCTGCACGCCTTTCCGTTGAACGCCTCGATGTGGTCGTCCCAACTGGACACGCTGCCCGGCCTGACCGGGGACGAAGCGCGCGTGCTCGCCCCCGACCAGCGGGGGTTCGGCGGCACTGTGCTGGGCGCCGACGAGCCCTCGCTGGACCCGGTCGCGGACGACCTCGCGCTGCTGCTGGACGCGGCCGGGATCGAGCGCGCGGTGGTCGCCGGGCTCTCCATGGGCGGCTACGTGGCGCTGGCCTTCGCCCGCCGCCACCCCGACCGGCTGGCCGGCCTGCTGCTGGCCAACACCCGGGCCACCGCCGACACCGACGCGGTACGGGCCAACCGGGAGCGGATCGCCGCCGCCGTCACCGCGCGGGACAGCGTGCGGCTGCTGCTCGACGAGCAGGTCGCGGCCGGGCAGCTCGGGCCCGACTCGCAGCACCTGGTGGAGCGGGTGCAGACGATGGTCGCCGCCGCGCCGCCGGCCGCCGTCGCCTGGGCCCAGCGGGCCATGGCGGCCCGCCCGGACGCCCTGGACGTCCTGGCCGCCCTGCGGGTGCCGGTCTCCGTCGTGGCGGGCGCCCAGGACGCCCTGGTGGCGCCCGAGGAGGCCGAGCCGATGCTGCGGGCCCGGCCGGACGCCGAGCTGACCGTCCTGCCCGGGGTGGGCCACCTGAGCGCCCTGGAGGCGCCCGAGGCCTTCGACGCCGTCGTGCGCACCCTGCTCGCCCGGGTGGCCGCCGGATGAGCCAGGAGAGCCAGGACGCGGCGGCCTGGGACTTCTCCGCCCTGGAGGTGACCGGCCGGATGCCCGTGACCAACCGGGGCGAGGGGCTGGTCGAGCTCACCCTGGAACCGCTCGGCGAGGACTACTGGATGCGCCCGGGGGAGACCTTCATCGTCACCTCGTACGGCGACTACGGGCCCGGGCACCCCTTCGAGGTGCAGTACTGGCCGGACTCGGTGTCGGTCTGGTGCACCTCCTGGTTCGGCACCGTCTCCGACGACGAGGGCAACCAGCTCAGCAGCGGCTACCAGCGGCCGGACGGCGCCTACCCGAGGTGAGGGCCAGCGCCCGACCGGCCCGGGAGCGCCCGGCCCGCGCCCGCTCGGGACGGTGACGGCGCGAAAGCCGACAGGCCCTCACCCGGGCGGGTGAGGGCCTGCGGTGCTGCCGGGGCCTGCGTGCGTCAGCGCGACTGCTGGGCGGGCACGCCCAGGGTGTCGTCGGTCGGCAGCGAGGCGGCGGCCACGGCCGCGCCGGTCAGCGTCGCCAGCATCTCGCGGACGTTGGTCAGCTGGGCGTTGATGCTGTCGCGGCGGTTGGTGAGGGCCGCCAGCTCGCGCTCGGATTCGCTGCGGATGCGGTCCGCCTTGGCGTTGGCGTCGGCCACGATGTCCTCGGACTGGCGCTGGGCCGTCTCGACGGTCTGGCGGGCGCGGCGCTCGGCGTCGGTGCGCAGCTTCTCGGCCTCCAGGCGCAGCTGCTCGGCCCGGTGCTCGATCTCGGCCAGGCGCTTCTCGGCCTTGGCCTGACGGGCGGCCAGGTCCCGCTCGGACTGCTCGCGGCGCTTGGCCAGGTTGGTCTCGAACTCCAGCGCGGCCTGGGCGGCCTTGGTGCGGGTGTCCTCGAAGAGGGCGTCCGCCTCCTCGCGCTTGTTCTGGGCGTCCTTGTTGGCCTCGGCGCGCAGCTGGGCGGCGTCGCTCTTGGACTTGTCGACGATCCGCATCCCCTCGTCCTCCGCCTTGGCCTTGCGGTCCTTGGCGTAGTTCTCGGCCTCGGAGCGGACCTGCTGGGCGGCGGCCTCGGCCAGCTCGCGGTGCTGCTCGGCGGCGCGGTGCGCCTCGTCGCGCAGGTCCTTGGCCTCCTCCTCGGCGAGTCGCAGGATCTTCTCGACCCGGGCGCCGAGACCGGCGTAGGAGGGCTCCTGCTCCACGACCGCCGCCTGGGCGGACTGGGTCTCCAGGTGGAGCTCCTCGATGCGCTTCTCCAGCGCACTGATCCGGGTCAAGGCACTGTCACGGTCGGCCACCAGCTTGGTGATCCGCTCGTCGACCTGGGCGCGCTCGTACCCACGGCGCACCAGGTCGAAGCCGTGAGGGGAGTGACTGTCGCTCATGGGGTTCTGGGCTTCCTGTCGTCAAACCGCTGAGGTGGTTGAGGGAATCCTGACACGGTACCGGAGTGTCGACGGCGATATGCCGTTCTCTCACGGACAATGACCGCCAATGTCCGCTCAATCGGGTGGTGCGCTCTTGGAGCGATTGCCACCCGACCGGGGGGAGCCAACTCCGGCACCGGCCTTGGCGCCCCCGTCCTTCTTGGTGCTGCTTCCCCCGTTGGCCTGGGCGACCGGCGCCGGCGCCTCGAACGCCTCCAGGGCGGACAGCACGTCCTGGACCCTGGAGATCTCGGTGTTGATGTCCTTGCGGCGGCGCACCAGTTCGTCCAGCTCGCGCCGGCCCTCGTCGGTGACCCGCTTCGCCTCGGCCGTCGCCTCGGCGAGCAGCCGCTCGGCCTCCGCCTTCGCCAGCTCGATCTGCTCGTCCGCGGCCTCGTCGGCGTCCCGCAGCCGCTTCTCCGCCTCGGTGGCGGCCCGGTCCAGCCGCTCCTCGGCCTCGCTCTCCGACGACCGCAGCTTCGCCTCGGCCTTCTCGATGAGCGACTCGGCGCGGTCCGTGGAGTTGGCGAGCTTGGTCTCCGCCTCCTTCAGCAGGCCTTCCGCCTTGCGGACGGCCGACAGCCGGACCTTGCTGGCCTCCGCGGACGCCTCCGAGGTCAGCTCGCTCGCGCGCTCCTCGGCCGCCGCGACCAGCGCCGCCGCGCGGTCCTCGGCCTCGGCGACGGTGGCCACCGCCTGCTCCTCGGCCTCGGTCAGCTGCTCCTGGGCGGCCGTCACCAGCGCGTCCACCCGCTCGCCGGCCGACTTCATGGCCGCCGCGTTCTCCTTGCGGGCGCGCTCGTGCAGGGCCTCGACCTCGGCGTCGGTGCGCTCGCGCAGCTCCTCGGCGCGCTCGCGGATCGCCGTCGCGTCCCGGCGGGCCTCGGCGAGCAGGGCGTCCGCGTCGGAACGGCCCTTCTCGACCTCGGCCTGGCCGGCCGCCTCGCCGGCGGCGACCAGCCGGCCGGCCTCCTTGCGGGCGGCGGCGACCATCGCGTCCGCCTGCTCCTCCGCGGCGGCGGTGGTCGCCAGCGCGGTGGTCTGGGCGTCCTCGCCGAGCGCCTCGGCGTCCGCGAAGGCCTTCTCCAGGACGGACTTGGCGTGCTCGCGGGTGGCCCTGTCGAACTGCTCGGCGGCCTCCCGGGTCTTGGCGTCGTAGTCGTCGGCGCGGGAGTGGGTGGCGGAGTCGTACTCGTCGGCCAGGGTGCGGGTGGCGAGGGCGTACTCCTCGGCCTCGGCCCGCAGACCGGCGGCCAGCTCCTCGGCGTCGGCGATGCCGCGGGCACCCTGGGCCTCGGCCTCGGCCACCGTCCGGGCGGCCTGCGCCCCGGCGTCGGCGCGCAGTTGCTCGGCGGCCTCCTGGGCGGCGCGCAGCTCGGCCTCGGCGTCCGCGCGGAGCTGCTCGTCGTAGGCCAGGGCCTCGGCGCGCTGCCGGCCGAGCTCGTTCTCGGTGGCCTCCCGCTCGGCGGCCAGCTCCAGCTCGGTCTGCTCGCGCAGGGCGATGGTCTCGGCCTCGGTACGGGCCCGCAGGTCGGCGGTCTCGCGGTCGACGAGCTCGCGCTGCTCGGCGCTCTCGCGCTCCACCAGGCTGCGCAGCTCGGCGGCGTACGCGTCGGCGGACTCCCGCTGCTCGGTGGTCTCCCGCTCGGCGAGGACGCGCAGCTCGGTGGCGTCCTGCTCGGCGGCCTCGCGGACCTCGGCGGCCTCCTGCGCGGCGGCGGCCCTGAGCGCGGCGATCTGCTCGGCGGCGGCCTCGTGCATGCCCGCCACCGCCTGGCGGACCTCGGCGGCCTCCTCCTCGGCGACGGCCACCAGCTCGGCGCCCTCGGCCTTGGCGGCGGAGATCAGCTCGGCGCGGTCGGCCTTGGCCTGCTCCAGCTCGGCGGTGGCCTCGGCCCGGATGCCGTCGGCGGTGGCGCGGGCCTCGGACAACTCGCGGCCGGCCTCGGCCCGGACGGTCGAGGCCTGCTCGTTGGCCAGGGCCAGCTCGGCGGCGGCCTTCTCGCGGGTGGCCTTGGCGTCCTTGGCGGCCTCGGCGCGGCGCTGCTCGGCGGTGGCCTCGGCGCGCTCCAGCGCCTCCTCGGCGGCGGTGCGCTGCTCGTCGGCGTAGGCGTCGGCCTGCTCGCGGACGTCGGTGGCGTAGGCGTCGGCGGCGGTGCGCTGCTCGTCGGCGTAGGCGTCGGCCTGCTCGCGGACCTCGGTGGCGTGCTGCTCGGCGGCGTCGCGGACCTGGGCCGCGTGCTGGTCGGCCGCCTCGCGGACCTCGGCGGTCTCGGCCGCGGTGCGCTTGGTGAGGTCGGTGGCGTGCTGTTCGGCCTCGGTGCGGACGCGGTCGGCGTAGGCCTCGGCGGTCTCGCGCTGCTGGGTGGTCTCCTGCTGGGCCAGGGCCCGCAGTTCCGCGGCGGCCTGCTCGGCCTTTGTCCGGGTCTGCGCGGCGTAGGTGTCGGCGGTGGTGCGCTGCTCGTCGGCGTAGGCGTCGGCCTGCTCGCGGACCTCGGCGACGTGCTGGTCGGCCGCCTCGCGGACCTCGGCGGTCTCGGCCGCGGTGCGTTCGGTGAGGTCGGTGGCGTGCTGTTCGGCCTCGGTGCGGACGCGGTCGGCGTAGGCCTCGGCGGTTTCGCGCTGCTGGGTGGTCTCCTGCTGGGCCAGGGCCCGCAGTTCCGCGGCGGCCTGCTCGGCCTGTTCGCGGGCGGCCTCGGCGGCGTCCAGGTGCTCGGAGGTCTCCTCGCGCTCGCGCCGCAGCCCCTCGGCCGCCTCCTCCCGCTCGCGCCGGCTCTCCTCGCGCAGCGCGTCGGCGGCGGCCGCGGCCTCGGCCCGGGCCCGGGCGGCCTCGGCGTCGGCCTCCGTGCGCACCCGCTCGGCGTCGGCCACCGCGGCGTCCCGGACGGAGGCCGCCTCGGCCTGCGCCTCGGTGGTCAGGGCCTGTGCCGCGGCGGTCGCCCCGGCGCGCACCTGCTGGTCGAACTCGGTTGCCTCGCGCCGGAGTTCGGCGGTCTCGCGCTCGGCCGCGGCCCGGTTCTCGGCGGCCGCGGCCTTGGCGGCGGCGAGCGCGTCCTGGCCCTGCTGCTCGGCCGCCTCGGTGATCTTCCCGGCCTCGGCGCGGGCCCGGGTCAGGGTCTGCTCGGCCCGGCCCTGGGTCTCGGCGGCCTGCTCCTGGGCCTGCTCGCGCAGCCGCTCGATCTCCCCGGCGGCACCCGCGCGCAGCTCGTCCGCGTCGGCCTTGGCCTTGCTGAGCAGTTCCTCGGCGTTCTTCGCCGACTCCTCGATCTGGACCACGGCCTGGCGGCGGGCCTCGCCGCGCACCCGGTCGGCCTCGGCGGCGGCCTGGGCGCGCAGTTCCTCGGCCTCGGCCCGCAGCCGGGCCGCCTCGTCCTGCATCTGCTCGATCCGCTCGCGGATCGCGGCGGCGTCGTCCAGAGCGGCGTTCTGGGCCTGCTCGACGGCGGCCTGGGCCTGCTCGCGCAGCCGCTGCGCCTCGGCGGCGGCCTCCGCGCGGATCCGCTCGGCCTCGGCGGCGGCCTCGCCGCGGACGTTCTCGGCGTCCTGGTCGGCCCGACCGAGCACCTCCTCGGCGGTCTTGGCGGCCTTGGCGAGGTGGACGGTGGCGTCCTTGGCGCCGGCCGCCCGGCCCGCCTCCTCGGCCTCGCCGCGCAGCCGCTGGGCGTCGGCCTCGGCCTGGGCCCGCAGCTCGGCGACGTCCCGTTCGGCCTGGGCCCGCAGTTCGGCGATCGCCGCCTCGGCCTCGGTCTTCAGCTCGGTGGCCACCGACTCGGCGGTGGCCCGCAGCCGCTCGCTCTCCTCCGCCGCGGCGGCCTTGGCGGCGTCGGCCTCGGCCTGCTTGGTGGCGGCCTCGTCGCGGACGGCCTCGGCCTCGGCGCGGATCGCCGAAGCCTCCTTGGTGGCCTGGGCGACCATCCGGGCCACCTCGGCCCGGGCGGTCTGCGAGCGCTGCTCGTTCGCGGCCTCGCCGTCGGCGACCCTGCGTTCGGCGGCGGCCTCGGCGTCGGCCTGGAGCTGTTCGGCGGCCTGCTCGGCCTGGGCGCGCAGCTCGGTGACCTCGTAACGGGTGCGCTCCGCCTCGGCGATCACCTCGGCGCGCAGCCGCTCTATCTCGGCCTTGGCCGCGGCGAGCTGCTGCTCGGCCCGGGCCTGCTCGGCGGCGGCCTGCGCCTTGAGCCGGCCGATCTCGGCCTGGGCACCGGCCAGCTGGCCCTCGGCGGCGGCGTGTGCGGCGGCCAGCTGTTGCTGGGCCTCGCCCCGGGCGGCGTCCACGTCGGCGGCGGCCTGGGCGCCGGCCTGCTGGGCCTGCTCGGAGGCGGCGCGCAGCAGGCGCTCGGCGTCGTTCTGGGCCCGCTGCAGGGCGGCCTCGGCGGCGGCCTGGGCCTCACCGCGGGCGGCGTCCACGTCGGCGGCGGTCCGGGCGCGGGCGTGATCGGAGAGGGCGACGGCCTCCGCACGGGCGGCGGCGACCATCCGCTCGGCCTCGGCGCGGGCCTCCTGGAGCAGCCGCTGGGCCTCCTGCTCGGAGCCGGCCCGGGTCTGCTCGGCCCAGCCGTTGACATGCTGCTCGGCGGAGCGGCGCAGTTCGGTGAGCTCGTCCTCCAGCTGGCGGCGGCGAGCGGCCAGGTCGGCCTCCAGCCGGGCGGTGCGCTCGGCGGCCTCGGCCATGATCCGCTGGGTGGCGGCCTGGGAGTCGCGCAGTTGGCGCTCGGCGTCGGCGCGCAGCTGCTGGGCCTGCATCTCGGCGGTGCGGAGCATCTGCTCGGCCTGGCCGGAGACGGCGTCGAAGGCGCGCGGCTGGGCGAGCATGCGGCGGGACTCGTGCAGTTTCGCCCGCAGTACCTCCACCTGGTAGGCGAGGTCCTCGGCATGCTCGACTGCCTTGTCCCGCTCCTTCCGAGTCCGACCCATCTCGGCCTCGAACTGGGAGAGGTGATCGTCAGCCTCGTAGCGGTCGTTGCCCCGCACTCCGCGGTCCCATCCATCTCCTGGTCGCGTCCTCGACCGGGCCGGGGCCGGGCTCCGGTATCCCGGGCGCCGGTCCGACTGGTCCTTGCATCCGCAGCCGGTGGACGGCTCCCCGCCATGTCGGGGCCGCCCGCCGCGGTCGTCGGAGTCCGGGGCGCGGGAGCGCGGGGATGCCGCGTTCCCCCGTCCGAGTGGACTCCTGGGCGAACTCTTGCCTTGTGGAGAATGGTGACAGATCCGTCTTGCGACTGTTCAGCCGTGCCCGCGTAATGGACTCCCCTTGCGACGGGCCGACCACCGGAGGGCGGACGGGCCTGTCTTCGGCCGTGCCCGTCGCCTCCGTCCCCCGGAGCCGTCGCGCACCTGGGCATTGTAGTGGGAGCGCACTGCGGGGGAATGGCCGCAGGGGTGTTTTCCGGCTCTTCCCGCCAGGTTACTGACGGGTCATGACCGGCGGGCCGTCGGTCGCCGCCGGGGCGGGGCCCGCCCCGGGGCGGGCCGGGAGGGGATCAGTGCTCGTCGTGGCCCTGCTGCGCGGACGTCACCAGCTCGGTCAGGACGCCCCCGCAGTCCTTGGGGTGGAGGAAGGTGATCCGCGACCCCATCGAGCCGATCCGCGGCTGGTCGTAGAGGACCCGGACGCCCTTGTCCCGGATGGCCTCGGAGTCGCCGTCCACGTCGGCGGTGCCGAAGGCGATGTGGTGCACGCCCTCGCCGTTCTTCTCCAGCCACTTGGCCACGGTGGAGTCGGGCCGGGTGGGCTCCAGCAGCTGGAGGTAGGAGGCGCCGCCGTCGTCGGTGCCGTTGATCCGGAGCATGGCCTCGCGGACGCCCTGCTCCTCGTTGACCTCGGAGTGGAAGACCTCGAAGCCGTAGGTGGCGCGGTAGAACTCGACCGTCTTGTCGAGGTCTCGGCAGGCGATGCCGATGTGGTCGATGCGGGTCAGCACGACGGCCTCCGGGGTGGGGAAGGGCGGTGGGAAAGGTGCACCAAGTGCAGCGCATGGCCCGCGCCGTACGCCAGTACCCGGCGTGCGAGCCTGCTCACACGGCGGGCGGTTCACCCGGAGCGGGTCGGCACGGTGTTGACTGGAGGGTGCCAGTGCGCTCGATCACACCGTCGTTCCGGTGACGGGCGGGTAACAGGTCAGTACATTGAGCGCATCCTCACCTGGCCACGACGTGCGAAGGGGCCCGTCCCATGACCAACACCACCTCTGTGATCGTTGCCGGTGCGCGGACCCCGATGGGCCGCCTGCTGGGCTCCCTCAAGGGCTTCTCCGGCGCCGACCTCGGCGGCGTCGCGATCAAGGCCGCTCTGGGGCGGGCCGGGATCACCGGCGAGCAGGTCCAGTACGTGATCATGGGCCAGGTGCTCCAGGCCGGCGCGGGCCAGATCCCGGCCCGCCAGGCCGCCGTCAAGGCCGGCATCCCGATGAACGTCCCGGCGCTGACCATCAACAAGGTCTGCCTCTCCGGCCTCGACGCCATCGCGCTGGCCGACCAGCTGATCCGCGCCGGGGAGTTCGACATCGTGGTGGCCGGCGGCCAGGAGTCGATGACCAACGCCCCGCACCTGCTGCCGAAGTCCCGCGAGGGCTTCAAGTACGGCGCGATCGCGATGCTCGACGCGATGGCCCACGACGGCCTCACCGACGCCTACGAGAACATCCCGATGGGCGAGTCCACCGAGAAGCACAACACCCGCCTGGGCATCCCGCGCGAGGTGCAGGACGAGATCGCCGCCGCCTCCCACCAGCGGGCCGCCAAGGCGCAGGCCGACGGGGTCTTCGACGCCGAGATCACCCCGGTCGCCATCCCGCAGCGCAAGGGCGAGCCGGTGCTGTTCAGCCAGGACGAGGGCATCCGCGCGGACACCACCGTCGAGGGCCTGGCCAAGCTGCGCCCGGCCTTCGCCAAGGACGGCACGATCACCGCCGGCACCTCCTCGCAGATCTCCGACGGCGCCGCCGCCGTGGTCGTGATGAGCAAGGCCAAGGCCGAGGAGCTGGGCCTGACCTGGATCGCCGAGATCGGCGCCCACGGCAACGTGGCCGGCCCGGACAACTCGCTCCAGTCGCAGCCGTCCAACGCGATCAAGCACGCGCTGGCCAAGGAGGGCCTGGAGGTCGCCGACCTCGACCTGATCGAGATCAACGAGGCCTTCGCGGCCGTCGCCCACCAGTCCATGAAGGACCTGGGCGTCTCCTCCGACATCGTCAACGTCAACGGCGGCGCCATCGCGCTCGGCCACCCGATCGGGATGTCCGGCGCCCGCGTGGTGCTGACCCTGGCGCTGGAGCTGCAGCGCCGCGGCGGCGGGGTCGGCGCGGCCGCGCTGTGCGGTGGCGGCGGCCAGGGCGACGCGCTGATCGTGCGCGTCCCGAAGGCCTGACCCGGCCGATCGCTCCAGGGCTGCGGACCGCGAGTGGCGGTCCGCAGCCCCTTTCGGCATTCGACGGCATTGCGCTAGGAGCTCCTGATGATCGATGTCGCCACGCTGGTCGAGCAGGCCCGGGAGGGCCGGCCGCGGGCGGTCGCCCGGCTGATCACGCTGGTCGAGAACGCCGCGCCGCAGCTGCGGGAGGCGATGGCCGCGCTCGCGCCCCACACCGGGCGGGCGTACACGGTGGGCCTGACCGGCTCGCCCGGGGTCGGCAAGTCCACCTCCACCTCGGCGCTGGTCTCCGCCTACCGGCGGCTCGGCAAGCGGGTCGGGGTCCTGGCCGTCGACCCGTCCTCGCCGTTCTCCGGCGGCGCGCTGCTGGGGGACCGGGTCCGGATGCAGGACCACGCCACCGACCCGGAGGTGTTCATCCGCTCGATGGCCACCCGCGGCCACCTCGGCGGGCTCTCCTGGGCGGCGCCGCAGGCGCTGCGGGTGCTGGACGCGGCCGGCTGCGAGGTGATCCTGGTGGAGACCGTCGGGGTGGGCCAGTCCGAGGTCGAGGTCGCCGCCCAGGCCGACACCACCGTGGTGCTGCTGGCCCCCGGGATGGGTGACGGCATCCAGGCCGCCAAGGCCGGGATCCTGGAGATCGGCGACGTCTTCGTGGTCAACAAGGCCGACCGGGACGGCGCCGACGCCACCGCCCGGGAGCTCAACCACATGCTGGGCCTCGGCGAGGCCCGGGAGCCGGGGGACTGGCGTCCGCCGATCGTCAAGACCGTCGCGGCCCGCGGCGAGGGCGTGGACGAGGTGGTCGAGGCGCTGGAGAAGCACCGGGCCTGGCTGGAGGAGCACGGTGAGCTCGCCGCGCGGCGCCGCCGCCGGGCCGCCGAGGAGATCGAGGCGATCGCCCTGGCCGAACTGCGCGCCCGGATCGGCGACCTGCGCGGGGACCGGCGCCTGGCCGTCCTGGCCGAACGGGTGGCCGAGGGCGCGCTGGACCCGTACGGCGCGGCCGACGAACTGGTCGCCGGCCTGACCGCGAGCTGAGACGCGGTCCGCCCCGCCGCGACGGTGGTCGTGGCGGGGCGGTGCGGTGCGGGGGCGGCGCTACGGCTTGCCGCGCAGGCCGCGGAGGTGTTCGGCGATGGGGGCGAGGGCCTGGTACATGTCGTCGAGCTGCTCCGGGGTGAAGCGGTCGATGAAGTGGGCGCGGACGCTGCGCACGTGGTCCGGGGCGACCCGCTGCATGGTCTCCCAGCCGTGTTCGGTGAGGTGGG
Source organism: Kitasatospora sp. NPDC041917 (assembly GCF_055589745.1). NCBI lineage: Bacteria > Bacillati > Actinomycetota > Actinomycetes > Kitasatosporales > Streptomycetaceae > Kitasatospora > Kitasatospora sp. NPDC041917. The sequence goes on from NZ_JBVJBI010000007.1 coordinate 211,736, forward strand.
CGTAGAGGCCGCGGCGGTCGCCGGGGCACTCCTGGCGCAGGACCAGGCCGGCGTTCTCCATCCGGGTGATCTGGTGGGAGAGGCGGCTCTTCGACTGGAGGGTGGCGGTCGCGAGGTCGGTCATCCGCATCCGGCGGTCCGGTGCCTCGGAGAGCACCACCAGGATCTCGTAGTCGTTGATCGCGAGGTTGTGCGGCTGGAGTTCGCGGCTGAGCTGGTAGTCCAGCAGCTTGGCGACCTCCAGATGGGCGCGCCACATCCGCTGCTCCCTGGCGGTCAGCCAGGGAGTCTCCTCCTCGGGCTGCGGCGGAGGGGTGTCCGCAGTGTCGATCGTGTGCGTATCCATGCTCCCCAGCATAGCCGATTTAGTTCAATCTTGTACAAGTTTACAGACCGAAACGTCGGCCGAGGTCGCCCAGGTTACCGAGCCCGGGGATGTTGGGATTCCCGCCGCCGTGCCCGGCCGTGCCCGGCTGGGACGGCACGCCGCCCATCGGCACGCCCGCCTCGGCCCCGACCGCGCCGACCGACCGCTCGGCCAGGAGTTTTTCACTCGATTGCAGCAGCACCTGGCCGGCGCCGATGAACTCGAACTGGTGCTCCTCGCCGGAGGCCCCGCCGAAGCCGGTCAGCCGGCGCAGGCCGCCGATCAGCCCGTGCATGTAGTCGTGGTCGTAGTGGTGGCACGGCGCCGGGCAGTCCGCCCAGCCGACCAGCGCCTGCGGGTCGACCCGGATCGGCGGCTCGACGAAGTGCACCGGCCCGTTGGAGGCGGCGACGAAGCGGCCGGTGCCGATCAGGGTCAGGAAGCCCGGGATGATCGACTGCTTGAGCCGCAGTGTCGGGTCGAAGGCCAGCAGGTTGCCGGAGCGGACGGTCAGGTTGCCCTCGTCCAGGTCGTACGAGTTGAGGTCGAACGCCCGGTCGGCCAGCAGCAGCTTGCCCCGGCCCTCGGCGACCACCCAGTCCGCCGCGTGCATCGGCGAGTTGAAGTGCTGCCCGAGCATCCGGTCGACCGCCCCGGCGCCGACGCCCTTGAAGGTGATGTCGCCGTAGTAGGCGACCATCTTGCCCTTCTGGAGGAAGTACGAGCCGTTCAGGTCGACCGAGAAGGCGTACGGGTTGACGTTGTCGCCGGCCGGCAGGCTGTGGGCGTCCCACACCACCGGCCCGGCGCCGCCGTGGCCGGTCGGCAGCGGGGCCACCGGTCCGCCGAACTGCTCCTGGGCGTACGGCTGTTGCTGCTGGTGCGGCTGCTGGTGCGGCGGCGGGGCCTGCTGGCCGTACGGCTGCTGCGGCGGCGGGGGGTAGCCGCCGGGCGGGGGCGGCGGGTAGCCCTGCGGCGGGCCGTAGTTCGGCGGGGGCGGCGGGACCGCGAAGCCGGGCTGGGTCGGCTGGTTGTGCGGGGAGCCGTACGGGGGCTGCGGCGGGTGGGACATCAGAGCTTCTCCTCGCTCGCCTGGACGTACACCGCGCCCTGCCCGGACAGTTCCAGCTGGAACGCCTCGCCCGAGCCGCGGCCGATCATGTCGCGCCAGCCCAGCGCCGTGGACAGCTTGTTGCGCACGTCGCCGCGGTGCGCCACGTACGCCTGGGGGTCGACGTGCACCGACTGGCCGGGGACGATCGGCAGCTCGAAGACGCCGCCGTGGGCCATCACCGCGACCGCGCCCTGGCCCTCCAGCTTGGTGGTGAACAGGCCCTGCCCGGTGACCTGGCCGCGGACCATGCCCATCACCCCGCCCTGCGAGCCCATGAACATGGTGGACTGCCGCAGCGTGCCCTCGAAGGCGAGCAGCCGGTCCGCCTCGACGTAGAGGGTGTCGCCGAACAGGTCGATCACGTGGACGTGGTGGCCGCCGTGGCCGAACATCACCCGGCCCTGGCCCTCGACGGTCATCAGCGGGGTGTCCTCGTTGGCCACCCGGCGGCCGATCATCGACATCACGCCGCCCTGCCCGCCGGTGATGTTCGGCGTGAAGCGGACGTCGCCGCTGTACGCGAGCATCGCGCCGCGCTGGCTGAACAGCCGCTGCCCGGGTAGCACCTGGGCCTCGACCATCTTGCCGTTGATCTTCGTGAAGCCCATCAGACGTCGCCCCCGACGGTGACCTTCTCGGAGGGCTGGACGTACACCAGGCCCTCGCCGGTGAACTCGATCTGGACGGCCTCGCCGCCGCCCTCGCCGATGATCGTCGTCCAGCCCGCGCCCGACTTCAGGCTGCGCTGCAGGGTGCCGGTGTGCGCGACGTACGCGCCCGGGTCCACCCGCAGCGGCATGCTCTTGTCGACCCGCAGGATGACGGCCGGCCCGTTGGAGGTGACGGCCGCCCAGCCGTGGCCCTCCACCTTGGTGGTGAACAGGCCGTTGCCGGAGGACATGCCGTTGAGCCCGGTGAAGCTGGTGCCGGTGTGCAGGGTCGACTCGGTGCAGAGCAGGTTGTCCGATTCGACGTACAGCGTCTCGCCGTTCAGCCGGACCAGATTGATCTCGGTGGCCTTGTCGGCGAAGTAGCAGGTGCCCTGTCCCTTCACCTCCATGACCGTCATCTTCTCGCCGGTCAGCCGGCGGGTGACCATGCCGCGCAGGCCGTCCCCGCCGCCGGTCAGTTTCTTGAAGGCCATCTGCCCGGTGTAGGCGACCATCGAACCGTTTCGCGCCTTGACGGCGTCCCCGCCCAATTCGACGGCGAGCACGCGCGATCCCTGGAGTCTGAACTGTGCCACGGCCGCAATCTAGCCGCTGCGGCCGTGGCCCGGGGAGGGTGCGCGGGCCAACTGGTACCAGCTTGCGACAAACGCGCCGGTCAGGCCGGGGCGCGCGCCCCGCTCAGGCTCGGGCGTGCGCCCCCTGTCCGGGGCGCACAACGGTGCCGGCCGCCTGCTCGACCTCCAGCAGCGAGGCCGAGTGGCGCTCCGCCTCGAAGGCCACCACGCCGCCGCGCAGTCCGAACAGGCGCTTGGAGAGCATGATCCAGAGCACCGCCGCGATGTTCAGCACCAGGGTGCAGACCTTGAGCGCACTGACGTGGTGGCTCAGCTCGTAGCCCTCCAGGGGGAGGAAGGCCGCGGTGGCGACCACCGTCAGGTACTCGGCCCAGCGCTTGTTCAGCCACAGGCCGACCGCTTCGACGATCTCGATCACCGCGTAGGCGATCAGGGCGCCCGCGACGATCAGCAGGGTGCTCTTCTTGAAGTCGAAGGTCTTGCGGATGGTCTCGACGATCGGGGCGTGTTCGAGGTCCCAGTGGAAGTGGTCGGTGACCGGCCTGAAGACCGTGAGGTTCTCGTCGAACACCCGATGCACCGCGTCCTGGCTGTTGGAGAACTTCCACACGGCCCAGGCGACGACGATGATCAGCAGCCCGCGCAGCACCCGTTCGACGGCCAGGAAGCGCAGGATGAACAGGTCCCGCAGCGCCTTGCCGCGCGGCACCAGCGGCGCGTCCTCGGCCGGTCCGGAGCCGTGCGGGTCGCCCAGCGCGAAGTCGCCGCAGCGCAGGCAGCGCCAGGCGTCGCCGAGGGCGGTGGAGGCGTGCAGCCGGGAGGCCAGTTCGGGTTCCGTCGGCGCGTAGGTGGTGTGACCGCGCCTGGCGCAGGTCCTGCGGTCCCAGTCGAGCTTGAGCATGTGGCGACTACCCCCGTGTGCGATGCGTCGGCGCCCGGATCGGTGGGCGCGCGGGCAGCAGGATAGGGGTTCCCGGTGACGGGCGGTCGCGCTCGGAGGCGTTCCGGCACACAGCTGTGACAGGGCGGGCGGGCGCTGTGAGATCGGGCACGGTGGCCACCCCCGGCCGGGGGTCCCCGCGTGTGCTCGGCGATAATGGCCGGAAGGCTTGTGAGTTGCTTCACAAGCGCGCCCGCGCCGCCGACCCCCGTATTGAGGTATCCATCGTGAACAGCAGCGCCGTCCACCGCCTGCGCCTGGTCTCCGGCCCCGAAGGGGTCTCCTTCATCCTGCTGCTGATCTGCTCGGTGCTGAAGCGGACCACCTCGTTCGACGCCGTCCCGGTGATGGGCATGGTCCACGGCGTCCTGTTCATCCTCTACGCGGTCTTCTGGATCCAGGCCTGGCAGGCGCAGAAGTGGGACGCCAAGCGCGGCGTCCTGATGTTCGTGCTCGCGGTGCTGCCCACCGGCGGCTTCTTCGCCGAGCGGATGCTCGCCCGCGAGGAGCGGGGCGAGCCGAAGCCCGCCACCGCCTGAGCCCCGGCGTCATCGTGGACGGTCGACAGGCTGCCGCGGCCTCCTCTCCCAAAGGGCCGCGGCAGCCTGTCGCCGTTTCTTACCGGGGGTGGCTCGGGCCGGTCCTGCCGGCGGTTCGCGCCGGGGCCGGTCGGGGCGTGTCGGGCCCGCCCTAGTTGACGTTCACCGCGCTCCAGGCCGCGGCGACCGTGTTGTACTCGGTGCTGCTCGCGCCGTACAGGTCGGTGGCGGCCTTCAGGGTCGCGGTGCGGGCGGCCTTGTAGTTGGTGGTGGAGGTCATGTAGACGGTCAGGGCGCGGTACCAGATCGCGGCCGCCTTGGTCCGGCCGATGCCGGTGACCGTCGAGCCGTTGGAGGTCGGGCTGTTGTAGCTGACCCCGTTGATGACCTTCGACCCGCTGCCCTCGGCGAGCAGGAAGAAGAAGTGGTTGGCGACGCCGGAGGAGTAGTGGACGTCCTTGTTGCCGACGGTGGAGGACCAGTTGTCGGCCGAGGCGCCGTCCTTGGACGGCTTGTCCATGTAGCGCAGCGGGGTGCCGTTGCCGTTGATGTTGAGCTTCTCGCCGATGAGGTAGTCCGGCGGGTCGGCCGGGAGGTTGGCGGACCACTCGACCATGGTGCCGAAGATGTCCGAGGTGGCCTCGTTGAGGCCGCCGGACTCGCCGGAGTAGATCAGGCCGGCGGTGGCGGAGGTGACGCCGTGGCTCATCTCGTGGCCGGAGACGTCGATGGCGGTCAGCGGGTGGGTGTTGCTCGCGCCGTCGCCGTACGTCATGCAGAAGCAGGAGTCGTCCCAGAACGCGTTGACGTAGTTGGTGCTGTAGTGGACGCGGCTCGCGGCGCCGACGCCGTTGTTCTTGATGCCGTTGCGGCCGAAGGTGTTCTTGTAGTAGTCCCAGGTCGCCGCGGCGCCGTACTGGGCGTCGACCGCGGCGGACTCGCGGTTGGAGGGCGTGCCGTTGCCGAAGCTGTTGGTGGTGTTGCTGAAGAGCGTTCCGCTGCCCGAGGTGCCGCCCTTCAGGTCGGTGGTGGACTGGTTGCCCCGGGAGGCGTCCTTGAGCTGGTAGCTCGAACCGCTCTGGGTGGTGGTCAGCGTGACGGTGCCGACGTTGACGCCCTTGCCGGTGCCGGTGGCGGTCTGCACCTTCTCGTCGCTGGCGAGCACCTGGCCGGTGGCGGCGTCGGTGATCACTTCCTGGCGGCTCGGGGTGCCGTCCGAGCGCTGGCCCGAGACCACCGTGCGGTGGGCCAGTCGCGGGGTGCCGTCGGCGGCCCAGACGACCAGCTCGGGAGCGCCGGCGCCGTCGACCCGGCTGAGCGCCGCCTCGTCGGCGTCGGCGGTGATGCCGACGGTCGCCCGCACCGCGGCGGTGGCCGCCTCGGCGGCCTGCGGCGCGGCGAGGCCCGGGGTGAGGCTGGGCACCGACAGCCGGCCGGCGAAGGCCTGGTCGACGGACTTCACCGAGCCGTCGGCCTTCTGGTGGACGACCAGGTCGCCGCCGATGACCGGCAGGCCCGCGTAGGTCCGGTCGTACCGCAGGTGGCGGGTGCCGTCCTTGTCCACCACGACGTCCTTGGGCACCAGCTTCTCCTGGCCGCCGAGGGCGAGGGCCTGGGCGACCGGGGCGCTCTGCCCGGAGGCCAGCGCCAGCAGCGCGGACTGCTGCTGGGCCGGCGAGGGGGCGGCGGCCTGGGCGGGGGCGGCGGCGATCTGGATGACGCCGGCCAGCAGGGCGGTGGCGGAGAGTACGGCTCCGACAGTCAGCTTTCGCTTCACGTGCGGGGGTTCCTTCCACGAGACCCGCGGGTGCGTGCGGGTGCGCCGCGTACCGGGGCGCCGGGGTTGGCGCCTTGGGGCGGTAGGGCGCGGACGTGCCGGTCCCGTGCGGTTCCTGACGCTCCGCCGGGTGTGGGTGGGGGCGGCGGAGGGTCGGACGGGACTTGGTCAGAAGCATGACAATCGTTGGCAGGGATGGACAGGGTGCCTCCGGGGATTGGCCAGGAACCGCCAATCCCGGTACGGATGGTTCGGTTGCCGCCCGCTGCCCGGTTTCGGCGGTTCGTCCCCCTGGCGGGACTCCGCCAGCCGCCCGGCCTTGACAGCCCTCCGCAACGGCCGGACGCCCGGGCCCTCCCGATGGAGGTCCCGGGCGTCCGGTGCGCCTGTGCGGTGCGTCAGTTGACGTTGACGGCGCTCCAGGTGGCGGCGACGGCGCTGTACTCGGCGCTGCTCGCGCCGTACAGGTCGGCGGCGGCCTTGAGGGTGCCGGTGCGGGCGCCCGCGTAGTTGGTGGTGGAGGTGAAGTAGGTGGTCAGCGCGCGGTACCAGATCTGCGCGGCCTTGTCCCGGCCGATGCCGGCGAGGGTCGAGCCGTTGGAGGTCGGGCTGTTGTAGCTGACGCCGTTGATCGTCTTGGCGCCACTGCCCTCGGACAGCAGGTAGAAGAAGTGGTTGGCGACGCCGGAGGAGTAGTGGACGTCCTTGTTGCCGACGGTGGAGGACCAGTAGTCGGCCGAGGCGCCGTCCTTGGACGGCTTGTCCATGTAGCGCAGCGGGGTGCCGTCGCCGTTGATGTTGATCAGCTCGCCGATGAGGTAGTCCGGGTTGTCGGCGGGCAGGTTGGCGTAGAACTCGACCATGGTGCCGAAGATGTCCGAGGTGGCCTCGTTGAGGCCGCCGGACTCGCCCGAGTAGTTGAGGTTGGCGGTGGCGGAGGTGACGCCGTGGCTCATCTCGTGGCCGGCCACGTCCAGCTCGGTCAGCGGGTGGGTGTTGCTCGTGCCGTCGCCGTAGGTCATGCAGAAGCAGGAGTCGTCCCAGAACGCGTTGACGTAGTTGGAGCCGTAGTGGACCCGGCTCGCGGCGCCGACGCCGTTGTTCTTGATGCCGTTGCGGCCGAAGGTGTTCTTGTAGAAGTCCCAGGTCGCCGCGGCGCCGTACTGGGCGTCCACCGCGGCGGACTCCGCGTTGGAGGCCAGGCCGTTGCCGAAGCTGTTGGTGGTCTTGGCGACCAGGGTGCCGGAGCCGGAGGTCTTGCCCTTCAGGGTGTAGGTGGCCTGCCCGCCGCGGCTCGCGTCCTTGAGCTGGTAGCTCGAACCGCTCTGGGTGGTGGTCAGCGGGACGGTGCCGACGAAGACGCCCTTGCCGGTGCCGGAGGCGGTCCGGACCTGCTCGTGGGTGGAGAGCACCTGGCCGCTCGCCGCGTCGGTGACCAGCAGCTGGCGGCTCGGGGTGCCGTCGGCGCGCAGGCCCTCGACCGTGGTGCGGTACGCCAGGCGCGGGCTGCCGTCGGCGGCCCAGACGACCAGTTCGGCCTTGCCGGCCTGGTGGACCTCGGTCAGCGGGGACTCGTCCTCGTCGGCGGCGATGCCCACGGTGGACTGCACGGCGCCGGTCGCCTGGGCGGCGGCCTGGTCGGCGGGGATCTGCGGGGTGAGGCTCGGCAGCGCGAGGGTCGCGCCGGTCGCCTTGTCCACGGAGGTGGTCGAGCCGTCGGCCTTCTGGTGCACCACCAGGTCCCCGCCCAGGACCGGGAGGCCGGCCAGGGTGCGCTCGTAGCGCAGGTGGCGGGTGCCGTCGGCGTCCACCACGGCGTCCTTGGCCACCAGTTGCTCCTGGCCGCCCAGGGCCAGGGCGTGCGCCACCTTGCCGGCCTGGCCGTTCGCCAGGGCGATCAGGTCGGCACGCTGCTGCGCGCCCTGGGACTGCGGGGCGGGGTCCGCGACGGCCACGGCGCTCACCTGGACGACGCCGGTGAGCAGGGCGGTGGCGGAGAGTACGGCGACTGCGGCGAGCTTTCGCTTCACGAACGAGTCCTTCCGGGAAACCGCGAGCGGACGCGGTCGCGCGGCGTTCCGGGGGCCGGGGGCCGGCACCTGAGGGGCGGAACGAGCGCTGACGTGCAGGTCCCCGTGCGGTCGGAGCGGCTGTGCCACCAGTGGGTGGGGGTGGTGGCTACCGAACGGGTTGGCCGAAAGCATGACAATCGAGCAAATCAAATGACAGGTCTTGCTCATGAATTGGCCAAGTCCCGCCACGGCGGAGGAATGTGAACGGGTGGACAAAAGGGAGGAATCACCCGGCCTTGCGGCGGGTTGCTGTCCGAACCGAGGCCTGGTGGCAGGGCACCGGGCCGATCGGGGGTCAACCCCGTTGCGCCGGGGGCCCGTTGTCGCGCGTTCACATCGGCGCAATGTCCTGGTATGGACCTGGCCGTCCGATTGGCGGGTTCCCGCCACGTGTTGCGCTTGTCCACCATCAGGACGCCTGGTAACACGCGCCGCGTCCGCCGGTACGGTAAGGAGGTGGCCAAGCCCCTCGCTCTCGACTTCGACCCGATCGCCCGCGCCGACGAGCTGTGGACCCGCCGCTGGGGCGCGGTCCCCTCGATGGCGGCGATCACCTCGGTCATGCGCGCCCACCAGATCCTGCTCTCCCGGGTGGACGCGGTGCTCAAGCCGTACGGGCTGACCTTCGCCCGCTACGAGGCCCTGGTGCTGCTGACCTTCAGCCGGACCGGCGAGCTCTCGCTCTCCAAGATCGGCGAGCGGCTCATGGTCCACCCGACCAGCGTCACCAACACCGTCGACCGCCTGGAGCGGGCCGGTCTGGTCGCCCGCCGGCCCAACCCGCTGGACGGCCGCGGCGTGCTGGCCACGATCACCGAACGCGGCCGCGAGGTGGTCGAGGAGGCGACCGGGCGGCTGATGGCGATGGAGTTCGGGCTGGAGGAGTACGGCGAGGAGCAGTGCCGCAAGGTCTTCGATCTGCTCAGGCCGCTGAGGGTGGCCGCCGGCGACTTCACCGACCCGGGCGAGGGGGCTGCGAAGGGGACGGCGTGAGGGCGGCTACCCTCGTTGGAGCGGTGCGCGGATCCGGGCGTACCGGCCGATGCTGCCGAGCGACGCGAGGAAGATCATGAAGGCGACCCCCCTGCTGGGCTGGTACCGGGCCCTGGCCGTTGCGACCGGTGTGGCGCTGCTGGTGTTCTGCGGCTTCATGGTCGCGAAGTACGGCTTCGGCGCGGCCGAGGACGTGACCACGTACGTCGCGATGCTGCACGGCTACCTCTACATCGGGTACTTCGTGGTGACCTTCCTGCTCGGGCAGAAGCTGAAGTGGCCGATGGGCCGGCTGGTGCTGACCCTGGCGGCGGGCTGCATCCCCTTCCTCTCCTTCGTCTTCGAGCGCAAGGTGGCCCGCGAGGCCGCCGAGAAGCTCCCGGCGGGCGGCGCCGCCCGCCAGCCGGCCGGGGTCTGAGCCCCGCCGCCCGCGCCGTCGAGAGCGCCCCTCCCCGATCAAGGGGGAGGGGCGCTCCCGGCGTTTCGTGGGCCCTTCGGAGTGGATTCCCGGCCGTGCCGGCGGTCGTCCATCGACAAGTACTAGGACGTCCGAGTAAATTGTTAGGACGTCCTACTAGCTGTGCCGCCCGTCGCCGTGGCGGCCGTACGGAGCGGAGTTCGGGGTCATGGACGCCGAGGAGATCGAGCGCGGCCGGCAGCGCTGGCAGCAGCGGTACGACAAGGCCCGCAAGCGGGACGCGGACTTCACCACCCTCTCCGGTGACGAGGTCGAGCCGGTCTACGGCCCGCCCGCCGGGCAGGCCCACGAGGGTTTCGAGCGGATCGGCTGGCCGGGCGAGTACCCGTACACCCGCGGCCTGCACCCGACCGGCTACCGGGGCCGCACCTGGACCATCCGCCAGTTCGCCGGCTTCGGCAACGCCCAGCAGACCAACGAGCGCTACCGGATGATCCTGGACGCCGGCGGCGGCGGCCTCTCGGTCGCCTTCGACATGCCCACCCTGATGGGCTACGACTCGGACGACCCGAAGTCGCTCGGCGAGGTCGGCCACTGCGGAGTGGCCATCGATTCGGCCGCCGACATGGAGGTGCTGTTCGCCGGCATCCCGCTCGGCGAGGTCACCACCTCGATGACGATCAGCGGCCCGGCCGTGCCGGTCTTCTGCATGTACCTGGTCGCCGCCGAGCGCCAGGGCGTGGACCCGGCGGTGCTCAACGGCACCCTCCAGACGGACATCTTCAAGGAGTACATCGCGCAGAAGGAGTGGCTCTTCGCCCCCGAGCCGCACCTGCGCCTGATCGGCGACCTGATGGCCTACTGCGCCGAGGGCATCCCCGCGTACAAGCCGCTGTCGGTCTCCGGCTACCACATCCGCGAGGCCGGGGCGACGGCCGCGCAGGAGCTGGCGTACACCCTCGCGGACGGCTTCGGCTACGTCGAGCTGGGCCTGTCCCGCGGCCTGGACGTGGACGTCTTCGCGCCCGGCCTGTCCTTCTTCTTCGACGCGCACCTGGACTTCTTCGAGGAGATCGCCAAGTTCCGCGCCGCGCGCCGGATCTGGGCCCGCTGGATGCGCGAGCGCTTCGGCGCCAAGACCGACAAGGCGCAGTGGCTGCGCTTCCACACCCAGACCGCCGGCGTCTCGCTGACCGCGCAGCAGCCGTACAACAACGTGGTCCGCACCGCCGTGGAGGCACTGGCCGCGGTGCTCGGCGGCACCAACTCGCTGCACACCAACGCCCTGGACGAGACCCTGGCGCTGCCCTCCGAGCAGGCCGCCGAGATCGCCCTGCGCACCCAGCAGGTGCTGATGGAGGAGACCGGCGTCGCCAACGTGGCCGACCCGCTGGGCGGTTCCTGGTACGTCGAGGCGCTGACCGACCGGATCGAGCAGCAGGCCGAGGCGATCTTCCAGCGGATCCTCGACAAGGGCCGCGAGGACCACGAGATCGGCCCGATCACCTCCGGCATCCTGCGCGGCATCGAGGAGGGCTGGTTCACCGGGGAGATCGCCGAGGCGGCCTTCCAGTACCAGCAGTCGGTGGAGAAGGGCGACAAGCGCGTGGTCGGCGTCAACTGCCACCCGCGCAGCGTCACCCCCGAGCTGGAGATCCTGCGGGTCAGCCACGAGGTCGAGCGCGAGCAGGTCCGGGCGCTGGGCGAGCGCAAGGCGGCCCGGGACGAGGCGGCCGTCCGCGCCGGGCTGGACGCCATGCTGGCGGCGGCCCGCTCGGGCGAGTCGATGATCCCGCCGATGCTGGACGCGGTGCGCGCCGAGGCGACGCTGGGCGAGATCTGCAACGCGCTGCGGCAGGAGTGGGGGACGTACCAGGAGAACGCGATGTTCTGAGGCCGCGGCCGGAGCGGAGCCGCCGTACGGGACCGGGATCCCGTACGGCGGCTCCGCCGTGCGCTCAGCCGGCGAGCAGCGGTCCGAGCAGCAGGTCGGTGAAGCGGCGGGTCCACTCCGGGGTGATCGGCTCGCCGCTGACCAGGACGCGGTGCTCGACGGTGCCGGCGATGGTGTCGAAGATGATGTCGACCTCCTCGCGGGCCGAGTCGGCGTCGCAGTCCGCTCCGAGTTCTCCGCGTGCCTGGGCGGCCGCCCGGCCCTGGCGGACCAGCCGCTTCTGCGGATCCACGATGGACTCGCGGATCCGGCGTCGCAGCTGGCGGTCGCGGGTCCCCTCGGCGAACAGCGCGAGCAGCGCGGCCTGGGTCTCCGGGCGGGCCAGCAGATCGGCGAACTGGGCCACCACGGCCTCGATGTCGGCCCGCAGGCTGCCGAGGTCGGGCATCACCAGGTCGTCGAAGAGGGTGGCGACGGCGTCCACCACGAGCTCGTTCTTGGACGGCCAGCGGCGGTAGAGGGTGGTCTTGGCGACCCCGGCGCGGCTCGCCACGTGGCCCATGGTCAGTCCGCCCCAGCCGAGTTCGGCCAGCGCCTCGCGGGTGGCGTCGAGGATCGCGCGGTCGGCGGCGGCGCTGCGGGGGCGGCCCTTGGCCCGGGCGGCGCCCGCGGGTTCCGGGGTGGCGGCGGCCCGGTGGGGGGCCGCGCCGGCCGGGGCGGGGCAGGTCCGGGTCGTGGGCCCGGCGCGTTCCACGCTGTCCGGGTTCGCTGGGGGCTGGGCGGCCGGCACCGGGCCTCCTCGCGCTTTACTGGTAAGTAACTTGGGTGGGGTTGGTAACGGTAGCGACTGTTCGCCCGTTCGGGCAGCGGGGCGGCCCGGGAAAGTGGGGCAGGTCACGTCCCCGAACCGCCGGTGGGGCTTGCGGGCGGGGCACCGGCTCCAGTTACGCTACGACTCGTAGCGAAAGCAGTGACAACCAGGCGCCGCGTCCCGTGGGACGGGGGCGGCGCGGGCGCGGGTGGGGATCCGCGCCGAACGGTCCAGGCTACCGGGGGAGCGGCACCGCGCCCGGAATTCCGTGCCGCGCGGTCCGCGCGGGGCGACTTTCCGGAGGATGGTGCCCGCGAGCAGCGCGGACGGGGGAGGATGGTGCCATGCAGCCACGGAATTCGCGTCTCAACAGCTCCGCCCTGCGCGGCGCGGTCGACCTCGCCGCAGTGAAGGCGGCCGGCGAAGCCGCCCAGAAGGCCGAGCAGGCCCGGGCCGAGCGGGCCCGGCAGGCGGCCGCCGCCGATTCGGCCGGAGCCGTCCCCGCCCAGTCCGCCCACCGGCTCGTCATCGACGTCACCGAGGACACCTTCGAGACCGAGGTCGTCCAGCGCTCCACCGAGGTGCCGGTCGTCATCGACTTCTGGGCCGAGTGGTGCGGGCCCTGCAAGCAGCTGAGCCCGATCCTGGAGGACCTGGCCGAGGAGTACGCCGGCCGCTTCGTGCTCGCCAAGATCGACGTGGACGCCAACCAGCTGCTCTCCCAGCAGTTCGGCATCCAGGGCATCCCGGCCGTGATGGCCGTGGTGGCCGGCCAGCTGGTGCCGCTGTTCCAGGGCGCGGAGAGCGCCGCCAACATCCGCAAGATCCTGGACCAGCTGATCCTGGTCGCCGAGCAGCGCTTCGGCGTGGCCGGCGGCGCGGCCGGCCCGGGCGAGGCCGAGGCCGCCGCGCCGCAGCGTCCCGAGGACCCGGCGCTGTCCGCCGCGCACGACGCGCTGGACTCCGGTGACCTGGGCGGCGCCATCCGTGCGTACCAGAACGTGCTGATCGAGCAGCCGGGCAACACCGAGGCCAAGCTGGGCCTGGCCCAGGCCGAGCTGCTGAAGCGGATCGAGGGCCTGGACCTCCAGGCCGTCCGGGCGGCGGCCGCCGCCGACCCGAAGGACGTCGAGGCCCAGCTCAAGGCGGCCGACCTGGACCTGGTCGGCGGTCACGTCGAGGATGCCTTCGGGCGTCTGGTGACCACCGTCGGGCGGACGGCCGGTGAGGACCGGGACGCCGCCCGGCTGCGCCTGCTGGAGCTGTTCGAGGTGATCGGCGCGGAGGACCCGCGGGTCGTCGCGGCCCGTACGGCGCTGGCGCGCGTGCTGTTCTGAGTCCGGATCGGGCCCGCCGTCTGGCACGGCGGATGACCTGCGGTGTCGCGGGGGATTTGGCGACAATCCGGTCAACCGAACAGAGGTTTACCAAATCTTGATTTCACCCGCGGGTGGTCACCATGTGTGACCACCCGCGGGTGTTTCACTGGTGTTTCCGGCGGATTTCGCCATCACGATTCCTTCAAGGCGTCACGCAGGGTGCGGCTCGGGTCGATTTCATGATCAACATCACCTGATGTTGCATTACCCGTCAGTAAGGAACCTCTTGTGCTTCGCCCGGGATTCAAGCACGATCGGCCACGCCCGGTCCCAGACTCCACCTCCGCCGACCCCGGTCGGCCACGCGGAGCGCGGGATCCCCACCGGGTGATCCGCCGGCCCCGGCCGGCGGGAGGGAGGGCAGGGGGGTATCCGCGGTCCCACGGCGGTTCCTGTCCTTCGACCGGCCGCGCGGCCCTGCGCGGTCGCTGGTTGTCGCTCGGGGGTGATCGCCGATGTCGTCGGTCCTGCCCGCCGCCCCGCAAGGTCGGCCGGCGTTCGGACGGGACGCCCGCTGCACGCGGGTCGCTCCCGCGTCCGACGACGCCCAAGGCGCTCTCCGCTACCGAGGACGTAGCTCTCTCCCATCCCAGGCCCCCACCGGTGCGGGACGCACCGCCGGGGAGCCGGAGATGTACGTCCTAGAAGGAGGACTCGCATGTCCCAGACCTACGGCAAGACCCGCTGGAAGCGCTTCGCCCTGGTGATGGTGCCGAGCGTCGCGGCCACCGCGATGGTCGGCATCTCGATCGCCAACAACGCGCTGGCGGCTTCGTTCAGCGTGTCCGGCCAGAGCTTCAAGGTCACCACGCCGGAGCTGCACGGCAAGAACTTCGCCCAGTTCGGCTCGATCGACGCGGAGACGAACGGCACTCCGCACCCGGTCGCCGTCTCGGCCTTCGACGAGGCCACCATCAAGGGCCTCTGCCAGTCGGTGGTGACCGACCCCAACGTCATCCCCCACCTGCCGTGGAAGCTGCCCAAGATCGTCCTGCGGCTGGAGGCCGGCAACAGCGACGACGTCAACAAGCAGGTCTACGCCAAGAACCTGCTGATCGACCTCGACCAGCTGAACGCCGACGCCGAGTTCACCAACATCAACATCGGCCAGGACGCCTCGACCCTCAAGGGCTCGGCCACCCAGGGCTGGCAGTCCAAGCTCGGCGGCCTGCCGTCCGGTCAGACCGGCTTCGCCCAGGCCGCCGAGAAGGCCGACCTGTACAACGTGCAGCAGACCGCCTGGGCCACCTCGGCCGGCACCTTCAAGCTCCAGGGCCTGAAGCTCGCGCTGCACACCGACGGTTCCGGCGAGTGCTACTGAGCCGCTGACGGCGGCGGACCGGGCCCGGTCCGCCCGCCCCGACGGCACCTGCGGGACCGGGGACGGTGTGTGCGCCGTCCCCGGATCCCGTGTCTCGTCCATCCCCTCGTTCACACCATCGAGGAGCTGCACCGTGTCCAGCGCCCTTGCCTCCTACCGGCCCGCCGAGCACGAGAACCCCGCCCAGTGGCTGCGCCGGGTGTTCCGTACGTTCCGCCGGACGCGGCCGTACTACGGCGGTCTGCTGGCCATGATCGCCGGCGTCCCGATCATGTACTTCCCGTACGCCAAGCTCTCGCTGGGCGGCATGACCGTGGCCATGGCCACCACGGCGGGTGCCGGGTCACTGATCATCGGCGTGCTGCTGGTGGTGCTCGGACTGACCGCGTGGTTCCAGCCGGCCGTGCGGGTCTTCGCCGGTATCGCCACCACCCTGCTGACGCTGGTCTCGATCCCGGTCTCCAACCTGGGGGGCTTCGGGCTGGCCCTGCTGCCGGGCCTGATCGGCGGCGGGCTGATGGTCTCCTGGGCCCCGCTGCCGGAGCCCGAGGCCGGAAAGGCCGCCAAGGGCCGGCGCCGGCGCCGGGCCGGGAGCGGCGCCGGGGACGCGGCGGCCGGGAGCGCCGTCGCGCAGAGCGTCGCCACCGAGCCGAACGCCGAGCCGAACGCCGAGACCCGGACCGCCGCCGCGCCCGCCACCGACGGCGCCGTCGCGGTGCCCACCGCCGAACTGCCCGCCCGGGGCGCGCCGCCGGCGACCGCCGCCGCGACCGTCCCCGCGGCCGCCGAAACCGTCGCCGGGAGCACCGTCCCGAAGCAGGCCGACGCCGTGGACCAGGAGGAGGCGCGGTGACCGGGCCGGCCGAGCAAGCCGACAACGGTACGACCGTTCCCGCGCAGCGCTCCGGCCGGCACGCGGCCCCGCGCACGCCCGTACGGGTCCGGCTGAGAGGCCGGGCGCTGGCGATGGCGGCGGTGCCGACCGCGCTGCTGATGGCCGCGGCCTACACGCCCAACCCGGCGGTCGCCGAGTCCGCGGCGGGCAAGCCCTGCGGCACCGCTCCGGCCACCGTGCCGGACGTCGCGCCGATCGAGACGCCGGTGCCCAAGAGCGAGCTGCCGGAGCCGCCGCCGGGCCCGTCCGGCGCGCCGAGCCAGGCCCCGACCACGGCGCCCCCGGCCGGCCCCTCGACCGACCCCGGCTCGGTGCCGACCCAGGTGCCGACCACCGCGCCCGCCCAGCAGCCCACCTCGCCGGTCAAGCCGTCGGCCGCCACCGCCCAGCCGTCCGTCGCCGGTTCCGCCGTCGCCGGTTCCACCGACACCGGCACGGCGGTCCGGACCGGCCTGATCGACGACCTGGTCGGCGGCATCAGCCACCTGCTGAACCCGAACGCCGCGCCGAGCCCGACGCCGGCCACCACACCGGCGGCCACCACGGCGCCGACCGCTCCGACGGGCCCGACCGCACCCGCCCCGAGCACGGGCACCCCGGCCCAGCCCGCCCAGCCGCAGGCCCGGGCCGCCGCCCCGCAGACCGCGCCGCCCGCGACCCGGCCGGCCGACGACGAGCCCTCGCCCACCGCCACGCCCACCGCCGCGCCGAGCGGCAAGGCGACCGGCAGGCCGAAGCCCTCCGCGACGCCGTCCGCGGACGCCTCGGCGACGCCCTCCGCGGGCGCCTCCGGCAGCCCGTCCGCCACGCCCACCGAGAACCCCAACTGCGATGTGGACGCCCGGTCTCTGACGGCCGGCGCGCCCGCCCCCGGGCACGTCGTCCCGGAGCAGAACTGGACCCTGAAGACCAGCCGGCTCGCCCTGCACGGCGCGGCCTTCCACGGCGTCTACGACGTGAAGACCCCGACCGGCAGCAAGCGCGTCCTGAAGTTCGTGGTCGACAGCGTGGACATCGACAACCTCGACATGTCCACCCTGGAGGGCAACGGCGTCACCTTCCACGTCCAGGGCGCCCCGGGGTCCACCTCGACGATGCGCAAGGGCCCGGTCACCATGTACGTGGAGCGGCTGTCCGGCCACCTCTCCAAGGTGCTCGGCCTGCCGATCCTGATCGACCTGGGCGAGATCACCCTCACCCCGGACACCCTGCCGCGCTGGCTGTACGACCTGATCGGCTCCATCCCGATCCCGCTGGACCTGGAGCTGACCGGCGTCACCGCCAAGCAGGCCGGTCAGTTCGGCGGCACCCTGCGGATCCCCGGGATGCGCATGTTCAACGACGACGCCCCCTACAGCGACAAATAGCGGCGGCGACGGGCGGCGCGGGCGACGAGCGGCGTGCGCCGCAAGGCCCGTGGGGCGGCCCTCCGGAAGGAGGACCGCCCCACGGGCGTTCGGGTCGGGCGGGCGGTCACTCGCTCCGGGTGCCGAGGTGGTGCACCTGCACCATGTTGGTGGTGCCGGGGATGCCGACCGGGACACCGGCGGTGACGATGACGGTGTCGCCCTCGCCGAGCCGGCCCAGCTTCAGCAGCTCCCGGTCGACCTGCGCGACCATCGCGTCCGTGGTGGCCACCTGCTCCGTCACGTACGCCTCGACGCCCCAGCTCAGCGAGAGCTGGTTGCGGGTGGCGGTGTCCGGGGTGAAGGCGATCACCGGGATCGGCGAGCGGTAGCGGGACAGCCGGCGGGCGGTGTCACCGGACTTGGTGAAGGCGACCAGCGCCCTGCCGTCCAGGAAGTCGCCCAGCTCGCACGCGGCGCGGGCGACCGAGCCGCCCTGGGTGCGCGGCTTGCGGCCCGGGTTGAGCGGCTGGAGGCCCTGGGAGAGCAGCTCCTCCTCGGCCTTCTCGCAGATCCGGCTCATGGTGCGGACGGTCTCGACCGGGTACTTGCCGACGCTCGACTCGGCGGACAGCATGACCGCGTCGGCGCCGTCCAGGATGGCGTTGGCGACGTCGGAGACCTCGGCGCGGGTCGGGCGCGAGGCGTGGATCATCGACTCCATCATCTGGGTGGCGACGATGACCGGCTTGGCGTTGCGGCGGGCCAGGGTGACCAGCTGCTTCTGGACCAGCGGCACCCGCTCCAGCGGGTACTCCACGGCCAGGTCGCCGCGGGCGACCATGATGGCGTCGAAGGCGAGGACGATCTCCTCCATGGCCTCGACGGCCTGCGGCTTCTCGATCTTGGCGATGACCGGCACCCGGATGCCGACCTCGTCCATGACCTCGTGGACGTCCTTGACGTCGTCCGCGTTGCGGACGAAGGACAGGGCGATCATGTCGACGCCCAGGCGCAGCGCGAAGCGCAGGTCGTCCTTGTCCTTCTCGGACAGGGCGGGCACGTTCACGGCCGCGCCGGGCAGGTTGATGCCCTTGTTGTTCGAGAGCACGCCGCCCTCGACCACCACGGTCCTCACCCGCGGGCCGTCGACGCTGACGACCTCCAGGGCGATGACGCCGTCGTTGATCAGGATCGGGTCGCCGGGCTTCACGTCGCCGGGCAGGCCCTTGTAGGTGGTGCCGCAGATGTGCTGGTCACCGGGGACGTCCTCGGTGGTGATGGTGAACTCGTCGCCGTTGTCGACGGTCACCGGGCCGTTGGCGAAGGTCGCCAGACGGATCTTCGGACCCTGGAGGTCGGCCAGGACGCCGATGGCCTTGCCGGTGTCCTCCGAGACCTGGCGGACCTTGCGGTACCGCTCCTCGTGGTCCGCGTGGTTGCCGTGGCTCATGTTCAGTCGGGCGACGTTCATGCCCGCCTCGACGATGGCCTTCAGCTGTTCGTAGGAGTCCGTCGCCGGACCCAGGGTGCAGACAATTTTCGCTCGGCGCATATGGATCAGTCTATCCGTTCGTGTTATAGGTGCATTCGGCACGCACCGGGAGGAATCGCCGACGAAAAGTTCCGAGGAGTGAGACGGTTCTGTGTCAGTCCTCGGACTCCCGGCGTTCCCGGTGCACCAGGGCGAAGGCCTGTCGGGCGATCTCCAGCTCCTCGTCGGTGGGCACCACGGCGACCGCCACCCGGCCGTACTCGGGCGAGATGATCCGGGCCTCGCCGGACCGCACCGAGTTCAGCTCCGGGTCGACGGCGATGCCCAGTTCCTCCAGTCCCGCGGTGGCCGCCGCGCGCACCGGCGCCGCGTTCTCCCCGACGCCGGCGGTGAACGCGATCGCGTCCACCCGGCCGAGCACCGCGTAGTAGCCGCCGATGTACTTGCGCAGCCGGTGGACGTACGAGTCGAAGGCCAGCCTCGCGTCCGCGTCCCCCTCGTCGGCCCGGCGCATGATCTCGCGCATGTCGTTCTCGCCGCACAGCCCGCGCAGGCCGCTGCGGCGGTTCAGCAGGTCGTCGATCTCGTCCACGGAGAGGCCGCCGACCCGGTGCAGGTGGAACACCACGCCGGCGTCGATGTCGCCCGAGCGGGTGCCCATGACCAGGCCCTCCAGCGGGGTCAGGCCCATCGAGGTGTCCACGCAGCGGCCGCCGGCGACAGCCGAGGCGGAGGCGCCGTTGCCCAGGTGCAGCACGATCACGTTGACCTCGGCCGGATCCTTGCCGAGCAGCCGCGCGGTGGCCCGCGAGACGTACTGGTGCGAGGTGCCGTGGAAGCCGTAGCGGCGCACCCGGTGCCGGTCGGCGACGGCCTTGTCGATGGCGTACCGGGCCGAGTACTCGGGCATCGAGGCGTGGAAGGCGGTGTCGAAGACGGCCACCTGGGGGAGGTCGGGGCGCAGCGCGCGGGCCACCTCGATGCCGGTGATGTTGGCCGGGTTGTGCAGCGGGGCGACCGGGATCAGCCGGCGGATCTCCCGGAGCACGTCGTCGGTGATCACGGTCGGCTCGGTGAACCGCAGGCCGCCGTGCACCACCCGGTGGCCGATCGCGGCCAGCTCGGGGGAGTCCAGCCCGAGGCCGTCGGCGGACAGTTCCTCGGCGACGGCCTTGAGCGCGCCGGCGTGGTCCGGGAAGACCTGGACGGTCTCGCGCGCCTCGCCGCCGCGCGGGGTGTGCACCAGCCGCCCGCCGGTCTCACCGATCCGCTCGACCAGCCCGGCGGCCAGCTTGGCCCCGTCCAGCATGTCGATCAGCTGGTACTTCACCGACGAGGAGCCGGCGTTCAGCACGAGAACGCGGGTGCCTCCACTCATGCGACGGGCTCCTTGCTGTCCGATGTGCGGTCCTGGGACTGGATGGCGGTGATCGCGACGGTGTTGACGATGTCCTGCACCAGCGCCCCGCGGGAGAGGTCGTTGACGGGCTTGCGCAGCCCCTGGAGCACCGGCCCGACCGCGACCGCGCCGGCCGAACGCTGGACCGCCTTGTAGGTGTTGTTGCCCGTGTTGAGGTCCGGGAAGATCAGTACGGTGGCCCGCCCGGCGACCGGGGAGCCCGGCAGCTTGGTGGCCGCGACGTGGGCGTCCACCGCCGCGTCGTACTGGATCGGGCCCTCGACCAGGATGTCCGGCCGCAGCTCGCGGACCAGCTCGGTGGCCTTGCGGACCTTGTCGACGTCGGCGCCGGAGCCGGAGGTGCCGGTCGAGTACGAGAGCATCGCGACCCGCGGCTCCACCCCGAACTGGGCGGCGGTGGCGGCCGATTGGATGGCGATGTCGGCCAGCTGCTGGGCGTCCGGGTCCGGGTTGACGGCGCAGTCGCCGTACACCAGCACCCGGTCGGCCAGGCACATGAAGAAGACCGAGGAGACGATCGAGGCGCCCGGCGAGGTCTTGATCACCTCGAAGGCGGGCCGGATGGTGGCGGCGGTGGAGTGCGCCGCGCCGGAGACCATGCCGTCCGCGATGCCCTCCTGGACCATCAGGGTGCCGAAGTACGAGACGTCGGTGACCACGTCCAGCGCCAGCTCGACGGTCATCCCCTTGTGGGCGCGCAGCTTCGCGTACAGCTCGGCGAACTGGCGGCGCAGCGGGCTGGTGGCCGGGTCGACGATCCGCACCTGGGCCCGGTCGGCGGCCGGGTTCCCCCCGGCCTGGTGGCCGGGAGCGGTGCCCGCGTCCGGGAGGGCGATGCTCAGGGCCGAGGCCTTGCGGCGGACGGCGTCCACCTCGCCGAGCAGGGTGAGGTCGCAGATGTTGCGGCGCAGCAGGATCTCGGCGGCGCGCAGCACCCGCTCCTCGGTGCCCTCGGGCAGGACGACGTGCCGGCGGGCGCCCCGGGCGCGCTCCAGCAGCTCGTGCTCGAACATCATCGGGGTGACCCGGTCGGACCGGCCGACCTCGATCAGGTTGGTCAACTCGGCGGTGTCGACGTGCAGTTCGAAGAGGCCGAGGGCGATCTCGGCCTTCCGGGGGCTGGCCGGGGTGAGCTTGCCCTCCAGGTGGGTCAGATGGGCGGCGGTGGGCCAGCTGCCCTCGGGGACGACGGCGACCGGGGTGCCGGGGGCGAGCCGGGCGGCCAGTGCCATCACGTTGGGGCCGGGGTGCTGGCCGAGCGTCAGCAGCACGCCGGCGATCGGCGGGGCGCCGGCGGCGTGCGCGGCCAGCGAGCCGATCACCAGGTCGGCGCGGTCCCCGGGGGTGACCACCAGCGCGCCTTCGGTCAGCGCGTCCAGGAAGGTCGGCAGCATGGCGCCGCCGAAGACGTAGCCGCGCACGTCCCGGGCGAGGCCGGCGGCGTCCCCGATCAGGACCTCGGCGCCGGTCGCCTCGACCAGCTGGGCGACGGTGGGCGCGGCCAGGGCCGGCTCCTCCGGGATGACGTAGGCGGGGATCGGCAGCTTCTCGGTGAGGGTGTGCCGGATCCGCTGCTCGGCGCCGGGGGAGACCCGGTTGGCGATCATCGCGAGGGTCTGGCAGCCGAGGTCGGTGTACGCCCGGTGGGCGTTGCGGACCTCGGCGATGACCGTCCCGGCGTCCGCGTCGTGCCCGCCGACCACGGGCAGTACGGCGGCGCCGAACTCGTTGGCCAGGCGGGCGTTGAAGGCCAGTTCGTCCGGGATGCTGGTGTCGGAGAAGTCGGTGCCGAGCACCAGCACGGCCTGGCAGCGCCGCTCCAGCGCGTGGAAGCGGTCGACCAGGACGGAGACCAGCTCGTCCTGCCCCATGGCGGCCTGGAGCGCGGCGGCCTCCTCGTAGGTGAGGCCGTACAGCTCGGTGCTCGGCAGGTCGAGCCGGTAGCGGCCGTGCAGCAGCTCGACCACGTGGTCGGAGCCCGGCCGCCCGGGCGCGGCGGCGTGCACCAGTGGGCGGAACACCCCGACCCGGTCCACCTGGCGGGTGAGCAGTTCCATGACCCCGAGTTCGACCGCCTGGCGGCCGTCCCCCCGGTCGATACCGGTCACGTACACGCTGCGCGCCACGTGGGTGTCTCCGTCCCGTCGTCTCGGAAAGTGGTCATATCGACCATACCTTCGCACCCCGAACGGCCGTCCGCGAGCAGAACGGCGGGGTTCGGGCAAGGGGCGGAGGTCCCTCCCGGGTGCCCGCCCGGTGGGGCGGGCACCCGGGGCCTCGTCGTGCGCGGCCCCCGGCCGAGCGGCGCTCAGCGGGCGGGGCGGAGCCAGACGGTGGAGAGCGGGGGGAGGACCAGTTCGGCGGAGCGCGGCTGGCCGTCCCACTCCACCGGCTCGGCCTTGACCGGGTGGGAGTTGCCGACGCCGCTGCCGCCGTACTCCTCGGCGTCGGTGTTCAGTGCCTCCTCCCAGAGCTGCTCGCGGCCCGCCAGCCGGGGCAGGCCGACCCGGTGCCCGTGCCGGACGACCGGCGAGAAGTTGCAGACCGCGACCAGCGGCGAGCCGTCGGCCGCGTACCGGACGAAGGAGAGCAGGTTGTCCTCGGCGGCGCCGCCGTCGAGCCAGCGGAAGCCGTCCGGGACGGTGTCCAGCTCCCACAGTGCCGGGGTGTCGAGGTAGCACCGGTTGAGGTCGCCGACCAGCCGGCGCACCCCGAGGTGGTCCCGGTGGGCCGGCCACTGCTCGTCGAGCACCCACCACTGCGGGCCCTGCTCGTGGTCCCACTCCGCGCCCTGGGCGAACTCCTGCCCCATGAACAGCAGTTGCTTGCCCGGGTGGGACCACATGAAGCCGAGGTAGGCGCGGTGGTTGGCGCGTTGCTGCCACCAGTCGCCGGGCATCTTGGAGACCAGCGCCTGCTTGCCGTGCACCACCTCGTCGTGGGAGATCGGCAGGACGTAGTTCTCCGAGTAGGCGTACACCATCGAGAAGGTGATCTCGTTGTGGTGGTACTTGCGGTGCACCGGCTCCTTGGAGATGTAGACCAGCGAGTCGTGCATCCAGCCCATGTTCCACTTCAGCCCGAAGCCGAGGCCGCCGGCGTCGGTGGGCCGGGTGACCCCGTCCCAGGCGGTGGACTCCTCGGCGACGGTGATCACGCCCGGGCAGCGGCGGTAGACGGTGGCGTTCATCTCCTGGAGGAAGGAGGCCGCGTCGAGGTTCTCCCGGCCGCCGTACTGGTTGGGCGTCCAGTCGCCGCCCTCGCGGGAGTAGTCGAGGTAGAGCATCGAGGCGACGGCGTCCACCCGCAGGCCGTCGATGTGGAACTCCTCGCACCAGTACACCGCGTTGGCGACCAGGAAGTTGCGCACCTCCTTGCGGCCGTAGTCGAACTCCAGCGTCCCCCAGTCCGGGTGCTCGGCGCGCAGCGGGTCGGCCGGCTCGTACAGCGGCTCGCCGTCGAAGCGGGCGAGCGCGAAGTCGTCCTTGGGGAAGTGCGCGGGCACCCAGTCGACGATCACGCCGATGCCGTGCCGGTGCAGGGTGTCCACCAGGTGGCGGAAGTCGTCGGGGCCGCCGAGCCGGGCGGTGGGGGCGTAGTAGCCGGACACCTGGTAGCCCCAGGAGCCGCCGAAGGGGTGCTCCATCACCGGCATGAACTCCACGTGGGTGAAGTTCAACTCCTGGAGGTAGCGCGGCAGTTCCTCGGCGATGGCGCGGTAGGTGGTGAGGTCCGGGCGCCAGGACGGCAGGTGCAGCTCGTACACCGACATCGGTGCCCGGTGGTGCGCCGAGCGGGCCCTGCGGGCCATCCACTCGCCGTCCTGCCACGTGTGGTCGGAGGAGGTGACCACCGAGGCGGTGCCGGGCGGGCACTGGGCGGCCCGGGCGAGCGGGTCGGCCTTGTCCAGCACCCAGCCCTGCCGGGTGTGCACCTCGTACTTGTAGGTGGCGCCCTCGGCCAGGCCGGGGACGAACAGCTCCCAGATCCCGGACGAGCCGAGCGAGCGCATCGGGTGCCCGGTGCCGTTCCAGTGGTTGAAGTCGCCGATCAGCCGCACCCCGGCGGCGTTCGGCGCCCAGACCGCGAAGGCGGTGCCGGCCACCCCGTCGACGGTGCGCACGTGCGAGCCGAGCGCCCGCCACAGCTGTTCGTGCCGGCCCTCGGAGATCAGGTGCAGGTCGAGTTCGCCGAGGGTGGGCGGGGTGCGGTAGCCGTCGTGCTGGCGCAGCGGCTCGCCGTCGGGGTACGTCACCAGCAGGGTGTAGTCCGGCGGATCGCCGCCGGCCACCAGGCCGGTGAACAGTCCGCCCTGCTGGTGGGTGAGTTCGGCCGGGCCCTGGGTGGTCTCCACGACCACCCGTTCGGCGAACGGGCGCAGCACCCGGATCGCCGTGCCGCCGAGCACCGGGTGTGCGCCGAGCAGGGCGTGCGGGTCGTGGTGCTGCCCGCCGACCAGCCGGTCCACCTCGGACGGCGGCAACGGTGCCTCGGGCAGCCGCAGCGCCCCGGCGGGGGCCGGGCGTCCGGCCTCCCGGGGTTCTCCGGCGGCGGGCCGGGGGGCGGGCCGGGGCGAGGGTGGAGGCTCGGAGGCGGTCCCGGCGTCCTCCTCCTCGGTCGCCCGGCGCGCTTCGCGGTCGTGGCCGGCGCGCCCTTCGGCCGCCCGCCCTTCGGCTGGGAGCGGTCCGGCCAGGAAGGTGGCCGGTACGGTGCGGGTGGGGCGGCCGGTCGGGTCGATCGGCGTCACGGCGGGGTCCTCCTGCGACGGGGGTGGGCGAACTCCTGCGGGCGGTACGGGAAGCGGGGGGTCAGACGGACAGGGCCAGCCGGTTGATCGCGGCCAGCGGGATCGGCAGCCAGCTCGGCCGGTGCCGGGCCTCGTACACCACCTCGTACACCGCCTTGTCGATCTCCAGCGCGCGCATCAGCTCCGGCGAGGCGGCCGGGTCGGCGCCGCCGCCGGCGGTGTAGCCGGCGCAGTAGGCGGTGCGGTTGCGCTGGGCCCAGGCAGCGGCCAGGTGGGCCAGCTCCGGGTCGACCGGGCCGCCGGCCAGCAGGTGGGCGGCCGCGTAGTCGAAGGAGCGCAGCATCGCGGCGACGTCGCGCAGGGCCGGCTGCGGCTCGCGGCGCTCGTTGACCGACTTGGCCGGCTCGCCCTCGAAGTCCAGCAGCACCCAGCCGTGCGGGGTGCGCATCGCCTGTCCGAGGTGCAGGTCGCCGTGGATGCGCTGGACCGGCAGGCCGTCCGGGTGGGCGTCGGCGAGCTGCTGGAAGGCGGCGCGCAGCGCGGCCCGGAAGCGCAGCAGCCCGGGGACGGCGGCCACGGCGCTGTCCAGCCGGTCGGCCATCGCGCCGGCCAGGCGTCCGGTCTGGGTGCGGTCGAGCCGGGCGACCGGCATCGAGCGGGCCAGCACCCGGTGCACCTCGGCGGTGGCCCGGCCGAGCCGGTGCGCCTCGATGGCGAAGTTGCCCGGGGACCGGTCGCCCTTGAGCCGGCCGACCTGGTCGAGGGCCAGTTCCCAGCCGTCCTCGGCGTCCGGCAGGTAGCGCTGCAGCAGCCCGAGGGTGGCGGGCTCGGCGCGCTCCATCCGGCTCTCGAACCAGGCGGCGACCCGGGGGATGCGGGTGGACCCGGCCCGGGAGAGCGCGAGCGAGAGTTCGAGGTCGGGGTTGGTGCCGGGGTGGATGCGGCGGAACAGCTTGAGGATGTACGAGGTGCCGTAGATGACCGAGCTGTTGGACTGCTCGGCGGTGGAGGCGCGGCCGGGGAGGTTGGCGGGCAGCCCCGAGCCGGGGGTGCGGCGGAAGGAGAGCGCGCCGAAGCGGTCGCCGGTGGCCAGGTGTTCCAGCAGCCGCCCGGTGAGTTCCGGGTCGTGCACCGCGTCGTAGAGGGTCGCGCCGTCGTACGGGCCCTGGCTGAGCCGGCCGAGTACGGCGCCGGGCCCGATGTCCCCGAGCCCGCCGGAGCGGATGCCGAGCAGCAGTTGGTAGATGTCGCCGTGCGGGGCGCCGGCCGTGGTGGCGTGCTCGACCCGTAGCAACAGGTGGAGCAGGGCCGGGTCGCCGACCTGCAGCGGGGTGCCGACCACCGGGGTGAGGCCGGTGATGGGCCGCCCCTTGCCGGCGTACCAGCGCTGGGTGGGCAGCCACGCCGCGATCAGCGGCAGGGCCGCCTGGACGAGTTCGCTGACGCCCAGGGCGGTTCTCCGGACCCCGGCGCCCCGGGTGCCCGCCGCGGCGGCGGAACCGGCGGGGGCGCCGTCCTGGAGGTGGGCTTGAGAACGGGAGGTTTCGGACATGGCTCCCTTTCCCCGGAAGCACGCGGACTGCCCGACGGGTCGTGGCCGGGTCCGTCAGTCTTCCGGATTGCGGCGGCGCGGCGGTCGCGGCACGCGAGCACGGCTCGGGTGTCACGCCTTCGTGTGGGTGGCCGTTGGGCTGTTCTCCGTACGCGGTGGTGCAGAGAACTCCGGGGGCGCGGGGGTTCAACTCGCGCCCCCGGAGGGTCTGATGGTGCTGTTCACGCTGGTGTGCGGCGTGCGGCGGATCGTTACTTCGATCGCCTGGTCCCGCTCAGGCGCGGGGGCTGCCGGAGCTGGAACCAGTAGAAGCCGTGCCCGGCCAGGGTGAGCAGGTAGGGCCACTCGCCGATCGACGGGAAGCGCACCCCGCCGATCAGCTCGACCGGATACCGCCCGCCGTACTGCCGCAGGTCCAGCTCGGTCGGCTGCGCGAACCGCGAGAAGTTGTTCACGCACATGACCAGGTCCCCCTCGTGCTCGCGCACGAAGGCCAGTACGGCGGGGTTGCTGGAGGGCAGTTCGGCGTAGCCGCCGAGGCCGAACGCCGGATTGAGCTTGCGGATCTCGATCATGCGACGCGTCCAGTGCAGCAGCGAACTCGAACTGCTTTGCTGCGCCTCGACGTTGGTCACCTGGTAGCCGTACACCGGGTCCATGATGGGCGGCAGACTGAGCCTGCCCGGGTCGGCGGAGGAGAAACCCGCGTTGCGGTCCGGGGTCCACTGCATCGGGGTGCGCACGCCGTCCCGGTCGCCGAGCCAGATGTTGTCGCCCATGCCGATCTCGTCCCCGTAGT
The DNA here is from genome assembly GCF_055589745.1 of Kitasatospora sp. NPDC041917. Taxonomy (NCBI): domain Bacteria; kingdom Bacillati; phylum Actinomycetota; class Actinomycetes; order Kitasatosporales; family Streptomycetaceae; genus Kitasatospora; species Kitasatospora sp. NPDC041917. The sequence continues at coordinate 238,861 of NZ_JBVJBI010000007.1, forward strand.
AGAGCACCGGGGAGCCGGGCAGGGAGAGCAGCAGGGCGGTGAACAGCTCGATCTGGTTGCGGTCGTTCTCCAGCAGCGGGGCGAGCCTGCGGCGGATGCCCACGTTGGCGCGCATCCGCGGATCCTTGGCGTACTCCGCGTACATGTAGTCGCGCTCCTCGTCGGTGACCATCTCCAGGGTCAGCTCGTCGTGGTTGCGCAGGAAGATGCCCCACTGGCAGCCGCCGGGGATCTGCGGGGTCTTGGCGAGGATCTCCGACACCGGGTAGCGGGACTCCCGGCGCACCGCCATGAAGATCCGAGGCATCACCGGGAAGTGGAACGCCATGTGGCACTCGTCGCCGCCGGAGGCGAAGTCGCCGAAGTAGTCGACGACGTCCTCCGGCCACTGGTTCGCCTCGGCGAGCAGCACGGTGTCCGGGTAGTTGGCGTCGATCTCCTTGCGGACCCGTTGGAGGAACTCGTGGGTCTCCGGCAGGTTCTCGCAGTTGGTGCCCTCGCGGGCGAACAGGTACGGCACCGCGTCCAGCCGGAAGCCGTCGATGCCGAGGTCGAGCCAGAACCGCAGCCCGGCGATCATCTCGTCCTGGACCCGGGGGTTGTCGTAGTTGAGATCCGGCTGGTGCGAGAAGAAGCGGTGCCAGAAGTACTGCTTGCGGACGGGGTCGTAGGTCCAGTTGGACGTCTCGGTGTCGACGAAGATGATCCGGGCGTCCGGGTACTGCTTGTCGTCGTCGGCCCACATGTAGAAGTCGCCGTACGGCCCGTCCGGGTCCGTCCGGGAGGCCTGGAACCACGGGTGCTGGTCGCTGGTGTGGTTCATGACGAAGTCGATGACGATGCGCATGCCGCGGGCGTGGGCGGCGTCGACGAACTCCATGAAGTCGGCGAGGTCGCCGAACTCCGGCAGCACCGAGGTGTAGTCGGACACGTCGTACCCGCCGTCGCGCAGGGGCGAGGCGAAGAACGGGGGGAGCCAGAGGCAGTCGATCCCGAGCCACTGGAGGTAGTCGAGCTTGGCCGTGAGCCCCTTGAGGTCCCCGACCCCGTCGCCGTTGCTGTCCTGGAAGGACCGCACCAGCACCTCGTAGAAGACCGCACGCTTGAACCAGTCGGGGTCGAGCGTCTTCTTCGAGGTCTCGGGGAAGGTGTCGGGGACGGGCTCGTTCACTGTCACGCTGGGTTCCTCCGAACCGTGAGGAGGTGAGCCGGCTCGGCTGAGGGATCGAGCCGGACGTAGTTGTGCCGGCCCCAGGTGAAGACGGCGCCGGTGAGCTCGTCGTGCACCGCGTACGGGCCGTCGCCGTCCAGCGTGACGGTGGCCTCCTGGACGTGGTGCGGGTCGAGGTTCACCACGGTGATGACCTGGTCGGTGAGCCCCTCGGGGGTGGTCGCGGTCTTGGAGTAGGCGAGCACCTGGTCGTTGTCGGTGGGGTGGAAGCGCAGGTCGCGCAGCTGCTGGAGGGCGGGGTGGCGGCGGCGCAGCCGGTTCAGCACGGTCAGCAGCGGGGCCAGGGTGTCGGTGCGGCTCCAGTCGCGCGGGCGCAGTTCGTACTTCTCCGAGTGCAGGTACTCCTCGGAGCCCGGGTGGGCCGGCTCGTCCTCGTACAGCTCGTAGCCGGCGTAGACGCCGTAGCTGGGGGAGAGGGTGGCGGCGAGCACCGCGCGGACCGCGAAGGCGGCCCGGCCGCCGTGCTGGAGGTACGCGTGCAGGATGTCCGGGGTGTTGGTGAAGAAGTTGGGCCGCATGTAGGCGGCGGCGTCACCGGTGAGTTCGGTGAGGTACTCGGTGAGTTCCGGTTTGGTGGTGCGCCAGGTGAAGTACGTGTACGACTGGTGGAATCCGATCTTCGCCAGGGTGTGCATCATCGCCGGGCGGGTGAAGGCCTCCGCCAGGAACACGACGTCGGGGTCGGTCCGGGCGACGTCGGCGAGCACCTTCTCCCAGAACGCCACCGGTTTGGTGTGCGGGTTGTCGACCCGGAAGATCCGGATGCCGTGGGACATCCAGAACCGGAGGATCCGGATGGTTTCCTTGACGATTCCGTCCATGTCCTGGTCGAAGTTGACCGGAAAGATGTCCTGGTACTTCTTCGGCGGATTCTCGGCGTACGCGATGGTGCCGTCCGCGCGATGGCTGAACCATTCCGGGTGCTTGTTCACCCAGGGGTGGTCGGGGGAGCACTGGAGGGCGAAGTCCAGCGCCACCTCCAGGTGCAGCGCCCGGGCCTCGGTGACGAAGTGGTCGAAGTCCTCGATGGTGCCGAGGTCCGGGTGGACCGCGTCGTGGCCGCCCTCGGGGGAGCCGATCGCCCAGGGCGAGCCGACGTCGTGCGGGCCGGCCGTCAGGGTGTTGTCCGGGCCCTTGCGGAAGGCTCGGCCGATCGGGTGGACCGGCGGCAGGTAGACCACGTCGAAGCCCATCGCGGCGACGGCCGGCAGCCGCTCGGCGGCGGTGCGCAGGTTGCCCGGGCGCGGCGGCTCGACGCCGGTCGGGTCCACCACGGCGCCCTCCGAGCGGGGGAAGAACTCGTACCAGGAGCCGAACAGCGCGCGCTCGCGGTCCACCTGGAGCGGCAGCGGGCGGGAGGCGCTGAGCAGCTCGCGCAGCGGGTGGCGGACCAGCACGTCGAGCACCTCGGGGGCGAGCGCGGCGGCCAGCCGGGACAGCGGCGGCATGGTCGGGTCGCGCAGCGCGTCGGCGGCGGCCAGCAGGTCGGCGCGGCCCTCCTTCTTGGGCACCCCGGCGGCGGCCCGTTCCAGCAGCCGGGCGCCCTCCTCCAGGACCAGCGCGGTGTCGATCCCGGCGGGCAGCTTCACCGCGGCGGTCTTGCGCCAGGTGGCGACCGGGTCGCTCCACGCCTCCACCAGGTACGACCAGCGCCCGGGCGCGGTCGGGGTGACGTACGCGCCCCAGCGGTCGGTGCCCTCGGCCAGTTCGCGCATCGGCGTCCACGGGCCGCTGCGGCCGCGCGGGTCGCGCAGCACCACGTTGGCGTTGACGGCGTCGTGGCCCTCGCGGAAGACGGTCGCGGTGACCGGGAAGGTCTCGCCGACGACGGCCTTGGCCGGGCGGCGGCCGGCGTCGACGAGGGGACTGACGTCCAGGACGGGGATGCGGCCGATCACGGTGTCGCTCTCTGTCGTCTTGCGGGCGGAGGGCTTGGTGGAGGGCTTGGTGGAGGGCTTGGCGGCGGCCTTGCCGACGGTCCTCCCGGCGGGTTCGGCCGCGGTCCGGCGGGCGGTCGCCGGTTCGGCGGGCGCCTTGGCGCCGGCCGTCCGGCGGCGCGGCGCGGGATCGGCCCCGGTGCCGGCCTTCGGGGTGGTGGCCGACGCGGTGGCGGTGCTGCGGCGCGTGGTGGTGCGCCGGCGGGGCGTCGCGGTCCGGTCCTCCTCGCTCCCGGGGTGTCGGGTCGCGGAGGGCTGTGCCGCGGGGGGCTGGGCTTCGGAGGATCCGCCACCGCCCGCCCCGGACGCCCTCGGCGCCGGCATCGCCGGATCTGTCCGAGTGTCAGAATCCATCCGTCCGGCGGATTCCGCGACCGCTGCGTCGAGGCCTTCGGCCACCGGTGTGGACTGGTCCCGCGTGTCGCCGTGCATGCCAAGCTCCTGCCCGAGATCGGCGGCAGCTCCCCGCGGGCCGGGGTCGGGCCGGGGGAGTACCGGAGGACTGCTGGGTGGGGAGGACGTGCCACCGGAGCCTGCCCGCGCCGCTGTTCCCGGCAACCTGCCCGGCGCCCGCCGAGCCGGTGGTGGGACGCCCCGGAGCCCGTGTGCGTCCCGGCGCACGCCTGCGCGGGCCACGCCCCGGCCGACCCGGTCCACCCGTGAACGAGCGGGCCGGGCGTCAGGACACGCGTCCGTGCGCGGTGAGCGCCGAATGGGCTAAGAAGGACGGGAACGGCCAACACGAAAAGGATTCGGACGTGCTGCTTCGCGGGGGACGCCACCCGTCGTCGCACTCCCCACAGCACCAACGACCTTCGGTCATCCTCGCACCGGCGACAAGGTTTTTGCAGCGGTACGACAGTAGTTTCGGGCCTTCTCCCGGGTGGACGGGCCCCCGGAAATGGAGTCGTACCGAAGAGTTCACGTATTGGTAGCGCGGGCCTCCGAAATGTGCGCCGCGCGCGCCCCTCGTGCAGACCAATGCGCCGAATGCGATCTCATCAATAGCCCGAACGGATGCCCAATAGCCCACTTGACGCACTGTCGGACCGACCGCCGAGGCTACGCTTCACGCCGTGAAGGCAATCCGCAGATTCACCGTCCGCACCGTCCTGCCCGAACAACTCCAGCCGTTGCACGAGCTGGCCCTCAACCTGCGCTGGTCCTGGCACCCCGAGACCAGGGACCTCTTCCGGTCCGTGGACCCGGAGGTCTGGGCCGCGACCGGCGAGGACCCGGTACGGCTGCTCGGGGAGGTCCCGGCCGCCCGACTGGCCGCACTCGCCACGGACCGGCGCTTCCTGCGCAGACTCGGCGACCTCGCCGACGACCTGCGCGAGTACCTCACCGGCCCCCGCTGGTACCAGAACCGGCAGCAGTCCGACGCCGCCCCGCTGCCCGCCGCGATCGCCTACTTCTCGCCCGAGTACGGCATCGCCGCCGCGCTGCCCCAGTACTCCGGCGGACTCGGCATCCTGGCCGGCGACCACCTCAAGGCCGCCAGCGACCTCGGCGTGCCGGTCGTCGGCGTCGGCCTGTTCTACCGGCACGGCTACTTCCGGCAGTCCCTGAGCCGGGACGGCTGGCAGCAGGAGCGCTATCCGCTGCTCGATCCGGACGAACTCGCGGTCAGCCTGCTGCGGGAGGCCGACGGCACCCCCGGCCGGGTCGACCTCGCCCTGCCCGGCGGCCGCACCCTGGCCGCCCACATCTGGAAGGCCCAGGTCGGGCGGGTCCCGCTGCTGCTGCTCGACTCCGACATCGAGGCCAACTCGCCCGCCGAGCGGGACGTCACCGACCGGCTGTACGGCGGCGGCAGCGAGCACCGGCTGCTCCAGGAGATGCTGCTCGGCATCGGCGGCGTCCGGGCGGTGCGCACGTACTGCCGGCTCACCGGGCACCCCGCCCCCGACGTCTTCCACACCAACGAGGGCCACGCCGGTTTCCTCGGCGTCGAACGCATCCGCGAACTGATCGCCGACGGCCGGGCCGGCCTCGACTTCGCCGCCGCCCTGGAGGCCGTCCGGGCCGGCACCCTCTTCACCACCCACACGCCCGTCCCGGCCGGCATCGACCGCTTCGACCGCGAGCTGGTCGCCCGCCACTTCGGCGGCGACGCCACGCTGCCGGGCGTACCGGTCGACCAGGTGCTCGCGCTCGGCGCCGAGAGCTGGCCCGACGGGGACCCGAAGCTCTTCAACATGGCCGCCATGGGCCTGCGGCTCGCCCAGCGCGCCAACGGGGTCTCCACCCTGCACGGCGAGGTCAGCCGCTCGATGTTCAACGGCCTGTGGCCCGGCTTCGACCCCGCGGAGGTGCCGATCACCTCGGTCACCAACGGCGTGCACGCCGCCACCTGGATCGACCCGGCGGTGGTCCGGCTCGGCGCCGCCGAACTCGGCGCCGAGCGCGCCGAGGAGGCGATGACCACCGGCGAGACCCGGCGCTGGAGCGGACTGGAACGCATCGGCAACACCGAGGTCTGGGAGCTGCGGCGCACCCTGCGGGCCCAGCTGGTGGAGGAGGCCCGCCGCCGGCTGCACGCCTCCTGGCGCCGGCGCGGGGCCGGCGCGGCCGAGCTCGGCTGGGTCTCCTCGGTGCTCGACCCCGACGTGCTCACCATCGGCTTCGCCCGCCGGGTGCCCTCGTACAAGCGGCTCACCCTGATGCTGCGCGACCCGGAGCGGCTGCGCGGACTGCTGCTGCACCCCACCCGGCCGGTGCAGATCGTCGTCGCCGGCAAGGCCCACCCGGCCGACGACGGCGGCAAGCGGCTGATCCAGCAGATGGTCGCCTTCGCCGACGATCCGGCGGTGCGGCACCGGATCGTCTTCCTGCCGGACTACGACATGGCGATGGCCCAGCGCCTCTACCCGGGCTGCGACGTCTGGCTGAACAACCCGCTGCGCCCGCTGGAGGCCTGCGGCACCTCCGGGATGAAGGCCGCGCTCAACGGCTGCCTCAACCTGTCCGTCCTGGACGGCTGGTGGGACGAGTGGTTCGACGGCCGCAACGGCTGGGCGATCCCCACCGCCGACGAGAGCGGCGGGGCGCTCGACCCGGACAGCGGCGAGGCCGAGCGGCGCGACGACATCGAGGCGGCCGCGCTCTACGACCTGATCGAGAACCAGGTCGCCGCCCGGTTCTACGACCGGGACGCCGACGGGCTGCCGCAGCAGTGGATCGCCATGGTCCGGCACACCCTGGTCACCCTCGGGCCCAAGGTGCTGGCCGGGCGGATGGTCCGGGAGTACGTCGAACGGCTGTACGCCCCGGCGGCGCAGGCCCAGCGGGAGCTGGCGGGGCAGCACGCGACCGGGCGGTTCACGGGCGCGCGCGAGCTGGCGGTCTGGAAGGCGAAGGTCCGGGAGGCGTGGCCGGCCGTCCGGGTCGAGCACGTCGAGGCGGACTGCCCGGCCGAGGCGCAGGAGCTGGGCAGCTCGCTGGCGCTGCGGGTGCAGGTCGCGCTCGGGACGCTGGAACCGGGCGACGTCGAGGTGCAGGCGGTCTCCGGCCGGGTGGACGAACGGGACCGGATCTCGGACGCCTGCCTGCTCGCCCTCAAGCCGGTCGGCGGGCCGGACCTGGACGGCCGCACCCGCTACGAGGGTTCGTTGGAGCTGTGCCGGACCGGCCCGTTCGGCTACACCGTCCGGGTGCTGCCCGCGCACCCCCGGCTGGCCTCGCCGGCCGAGCTGGGGCTGGTCGCCCTGCCGGCCGAGTCGGCCGGGATGGACGCCGGACTGCTGCGCTGACCCCGCGGGCGGCTGCCGTGCGTCCCGGGGAGGACGGCAGCCGCCCGCGGGGCCGTGAACCACGGCCGCGGCCGGGCCCGTACGTCCGGTCGGGAAGTGGGGAGGCCCGGCCGGGTGCGTGACGGCGCACCCGGTCGGGCACATTCATGGGGGCCCGGAGCCGGACCCTAGACCAGGCTGTCCCGCCAGGCCCGGTGGAGGGCGGCGAAACGGCCGGAGCCGTCGATCAGCTCCTGTGGGGAGCCATCTTCCACGATCCGGCCCTGGTCCATCACCAGGACACGGTCGGCGATCTCCACGGTGGAGAGCCGGTGGGCGATGATCACCGCCGTCCGGCCGGCCAGCACGGTGCGCATCGCCCGCTGCACGGCCTGCTCCCCGGGGACGTCCAGCGAGCTGGTCGCCTCGTCCAGGATCAGCACCGCCGGGTCGGCCAGCAGGGCGCGGGCGAAGGCCACCAGCTGGCGCTGGCCGGCCGAGATCCGGCCGCCGCGCTTGCGCACGTCGGTGTCGAAGCCGTCCGGCAGGGCGGCGATGAACTCGTACGCGCCGATGTCGCGGGCGGCCTGCTCGACCTCCGCGCGGGTGGCGCCGGGGCGGCCGATCGCGATGTTCTCGGCGACGGTGCCGGAGAACAGGAAGGACTCCTGGGTGACCATCACCACCCCGCGCCGCAGCTCGGGGGTGGCCAGGTCGCGCAGCTCCACGCCGTCCAGCCGGATCCGGCCGTCGGTCGGGTCGTAGAAGCGGGCCAGCAGCTTGGCGACCGTCGACTTGCCCGCGCCGGTCGCGCCGACCACCGCCACCGTCTGCCCGGCCGGGATCGACAGGTCGAAGGGCGGCAGCACCTCCTTGCCGGTCCGGTAGGCGAAGCGGGTGCCTTCGAAGGCCACCGCCCGGCCCTTGCCGTCGGCCCGGGGCAGCTCGACGGGCTCGGCCGGCTCGGCGACGGTCGGCTCGTGGGCGAGCAGGCCGGAGATCTTCTCCAGGGCGGCGGCGGCCGACTGGTAGCTGTTCAGGAACATCGCCAGCTGGTCGATCGGGTCGAAGAGCCGGCGCAGGTAGAGCGCGAAGGCGGTGAGCACGCCCAGCTCCAGGGCGTCGTCCACGACCAGGTAGGCGCCGAGCAGCACCACGCCGGTGGTCCACAGGTTGGCGGTGGCGCGGGAGAGGCCGACGTAGCGGGCGATCTCCAGCAGGCCGTCCGCCGTCGCGGTGGCGGACTGCTGGTTGACCACGGCGAAGGCCGCGTCGTTGGCCTTCTCGCGGCGGAAGGCCTGCACCGGACGGATGCCGTTCATGGTCTCGGTGAAGCGGACGATCAGCGAGGCCGCCGAGGTGCGCGAGCGCCGGTAGACCCGGCGCGAGCGGCGGCGGAAGGAGCGGGCGATCAGGGCCAGCGGCAGGAAGGCCGCCAGCGAGACCAGGCCGAGCCGCCAGTCCAGCACCAGCAGCAGCACCGAGATGTAGCAGACCGACAGGAAGACCGTCAGCAGCTCCTGCAGACCCTCGGAGAGCAGCTCGCGCAGCGCGTCGATGTCGCTGGTGGCGCGGGAGATGATCCGGCCCGAGGTGTAGCGCTCGTGGAAGTCCAGGCTGAGCCGCTGGGCGTGCCGGAAGATCCGGCCGCGCAGCTCCAGCACGATGTCCTGGTTGACCCGGGCGCTGATCTTGATGAACGCCCACTGCAGCACCGGGCTGAGCAGCGCGCAGAACAGGTAGGCCGCGACCACCGCGATCAGCGGGCCGGAGTCGTGCTCGCGCAGTGCCGGGATGCCGCGGTCCATCGCCACCGCGACCAGCAGCGGTCCGGTCTGGAGCGCGGCCTGCTGGACCAGGATGATCACCATCGCGATGGTGATCCGGGCCCGGTGCGGGCCGAGCAGCGAGCGCAGCAGCGCCCGGGGAGCACCCGGTGGGACGGGGATGTCCTCCTCGTCGGCGGGAGGTGCGGGCAGCTCCTCCTCGGCCGGCTCGGCGGGCCCGGTCCGGACGGGTTCGGCGGTGGTGGTCATGCGCGCCCTCCATTCGACGCGAGGGAGCCCTCCGGCACCGGGGCGGCCTCGCCCGACATCAGTTCTCGGTAGTGCGCGCAGTCGCGCAGCAGCTCCTGGTGGGTGCCGACGGCCGCGATCCGGCCGTCCGCCAGCACCGCGACCCGGTCGGCGAGCAGCACGGTGCTGGGGCGGTGGGCGACCACCAGGGCGGTGGTGGTGCCGAGGACCTCGCGCAGCGCCCGCTCGACCAGGGCCTCGGTGTGCACGTCCAGGGCGGAGAGCGGGTCGTCCAGCACCAGGAAGGCCGGGTCGCCGACCACCGCGCGGGCCAGCGCGAGGCGCTGGCGCTGGCCGCCGGACAGGCTCAGCCCCTGCTCGCCGACCTCGGTGTCCGGGCCCTGCGGGAGCTTCTCGACGAAGCCGGCCTGGGCGGTGGCGAGGGCGGTGCGCAGCTGCTCCTCGCCGGCGCCCGGGGCGCCCATCAGGACGTTCTCCCGGACGGTGGCGGAGAACAGGGTGGGCTCCTCGAAGGCGACCGCGACGAGTTCGCGCAGCCGCTGCCGGGGCAGCTCGCGGACGTCCCGGCCGTCCAGCGTGATGGTGCCGGCGGTGGCGTCGTACAGCCGGGGGAGCAGGGCGGTGAGCGTGGTCTTGCCGCTGCCGGTGGCGCCGACCAGGGCCATCGTCTCGCCGCTGCGGACGTGCAGGTCGATGCCGGCCAGCAGGTCGGGGCTGTCCCCGGGGGCGTCGGGGTAGCGGAAGCGGACGCCGGTGAAGCGGATGCCGTCCGCGGCGGCGAGTTCGGCGGCGGTGCCCGGGTCCGGGGTCTCCGGCTCGTCCATCACTTCGAAGAAGCGGTCGGTGGCGGTGGCCGCGTCGTTGCCGTAGGCGAGCAGCCAGCCGAGCGACTCGACGGGCCAGCGCAGCGCGAGCGCGGTGGAGAGGAAGGCGACCAGGGTGCCGGCGCTCAGGCCGTCGTTCGCCACCAGGTAGGCGCCGACGGCGAGGGCGCAGCCCAGCGCGATCTCCGGCAGTCCGACGGTGACCGCCCACAGGTTGGCGAGCAGGTGCGCCTTGCGCAGCTCGGTGCGGCGCAGCTCCTGGGACTGGGCGCGGAAGCGCTCGGCCATCGAGCGGTGGCGGCCGAAGGCCTTGAGGATGCGGATGCCGAGGACGGACTCCTCGACCACGGTGGCGAGGTCCCCGTTCTGGTCCTGGGCGCGCCGGGTGGCGCCGGAGTAGCCGGTCTCGAACCGCCGGGTGACCACGAACAGCGGGACGACCGGGATCAGGGCGATCAGGGCGAGCCGCCAGTCCTGGGTGAACATCAGCACCGTGCCGGCCAGGAACATCACCGAGTTGACGATCAGGAAGACCAGCGGGAAGGCCAGGAACAGCCGCATGGTGTACATGTCGGCGGTGGCCCGGGAGAGCAACTGGCCGGAGCCCCAGCGGTCGTGGAAGGAGACCGGCAGCCGCTGGAGCTTGGCGAAGAGGTCCCCGCGCATCGCCGTCTCCAGCCCGGCCAGCGGGCGGGCCAGCACCACCCGGCGGGTGTAGAACAGCGCCGACTCGACCAGGCCGAGGATCAGCAGCAGGCCGACCAGGGGCCAGAGGCCGGCGAGGTCGCGCTCGGCGAGCGGGCCGTCCACGATCCGGCCGAGGACCACCGGGACGGCGAGGGTGCTCAGCATGGCGAGCGTCGCGGCCGTCACCGAGACGGCCAGCCGGCCGCGGACGGCACGGGCGTACGGCCACAGGCGCAGCAGGGAGCGGACCGCGGAGTATCGCGGCCCGGGCCCGGTCCGGCCGGTTCCGTCGGGTTCGTCGGTTCTGCCCGGCTCCCCGGGGCCGTCGGTTCGGGGGCTTCCCTGGGGCGGGTTGTCGTGGTCCTGCCTGTTCTCGGCCATCGCGGTGAGGGTAGGCACAGAGCCCGTCACTTCTCATCCGGTTTTTCGCCCCTGTCGGTGCGGCCCGCCGAGAACCGGCCACCTGAACGGCCGGGGCGGGCGCGAAAGGACGGGGCGCGCATAGCCGTTCGTGCGGACAGGAGTGCGCCGCGCGCCTCTTGCGAGCGCCCTGCTGATCGGCCGATGACAGCTCCTGACGGACTGCCTTTGATGCGCGAGTGACAGGAGTGCACACATGACGGTCGAAACCGAACCCACCCCGGGGCCCGGCTCCGCAATCGTGCAGGTACGGGCCCAGCTCAGCCTCAGCACGACCGCGGCGCGGAACCTGGCGACGACGACCAAGTCGAAGCCGCAGATGCAGGAGATCACCTCCCGCTGGCTGCTGAGGATGCTGCCGTGGGTGGAGGTCGGCGCGGGCACCTACCGGGTCAACCGGCGGCTGAGCTTCGCCCCCGGGCAGGGCCGGGTGAGCTTCGCGAAGACCGGCTCCGCGGTGACGGTGATCGCCCCCTCGCTGGCCGAGGTTCCGGCGCTGCGCGGTTTCGAGGACGAGGAGGTGCTCGCCGAGATGGCCCGCCGGTTCGTGCAGCGGGACTTCGCGCAGGGCGACGTGCTGGTGCGGGAGGGGGCGCCGATCGAGGAGGTGTTCCTGATCGCGCACGGCAAGGTGGACCGGATCGGCACCGGCAAGTACGGCGAGCCGACCGTGCTCGGCTCGCTCGCGGACGGCGACCACCTGGGCGCCGAGGCGATCACCGAGGGCGGCGGCACCTGGCCGTACACCGTGCGGGCGAACACCTCAGGGGTCGCGATGACGCTGTCCTGGCCGGTGCTCCAGGAGCTGATCGGCCGCTCCGAGGCGCTGCGCGAGCAGCTGCTGGGCTTCGCCGCCGACGTCGCGCAGGCGCAGAACGAGCACGGCGAGGCGAGGATCGACCTCTCGGCCGGCCACCGGGGCGAGTACGAGCTGCCCGGCGCCTTCGTGGACTACGAGCTGAAGCCGCGCGAGTACGAGCTGAGCGTCGCGCAGACCGTGCTCAAGGTGCACACCCGGGTCGCGGACCTCTACAACCAGCCGATGAACCAGACCGAGGAGCAGCTGCGGCTGACCGTCGAGGCCCTGCGGGAGCGGCAGGAGCACGAGCTCGTCAACAACCCGGAGTTCGGCCTGCTCGGCAACGCCGACTTCGACCAGCGGATCCAGACCCGCGCCGGGGCGCCCACCCCGGACGACCTGGACGAGCTGCTGAGCATGCGCCGTGACACCGACTACCTGTTCGCCCACCCGCGGGCGATCGCGGCCTTCGAGCGGGAGTGCAACCGGGCCGGCGTCTACCCGTCCACCGTCGACGTCCTCGGCAAGCAGCGGCCGACCTGGCGCGGGGTGCCGATCTTCCCGTGCAACAAGATCCCGGTGTCCGACCAGCAGACCACCGCGTTCATCGCGATGCGCGTCGGCGAGGAGAACCAGGGCGTGGTCGGCCTCACCCAGGTCGGCATCCCGGACGAGGTGGAGCCGGGTCTGAACGTGCGGTTCATGGGCATCGACGAGAAGGCGATCGCCTCCTACCTGGTCAGCACCTACTACTCGGCGGCGGTGCTGGTGCCGGACGCGATCGGGGTGCTGGAGAACGTCGAGCTCGGGCACGCCCGCGGCTGAGCCCGGGCCCTCAGGCGGCGGGCGCGCGCAGCAGCCGCAGCGAGCGCCCGCCGAGCACGACGGCGCCGCGCGGGCACGGTCCGTCCGGGCCCGCGGCGGTGTCGACCACCGTCTCCCAGCCGACCGCCGCCTCCCGCCCGACCGCCGCCTCCCGCCCGGCCGGCGCCTCCCGCCCGGTCATCGGCTCCCGTTCGGCGGCCGGCGCCGCGCGGGGCTCGCCGGGCAGGGTGAACACCACCGGTTCGTGGCCCGCGTTGAGCAGCAGCAGGAAGCTGTCGTCGCTGAGCGGCAGCCCGGCCTCGTCCCGTTCGGACAGCGCGGTGCCGCAGAGCAGCATGCCGAGGCAGGCGGTCGGCGCGAACCAGTCGGCCTCGGTCATCTCGGTGCCCCGCGGGGTGAACCAGACGAGGTCGGGCCGGCCGCCGGGGCCGGTGGCGCGGCCGGAGAAGAACGCCCGGCGGCGCAGCACCGGGTGGGCCCGGCGCAGCCGGACCAGCCGGGCGGTGAGCTCGCACAGCTCCTGCCAGCCGGGCTGCTCCAGCAGCGACCAGTCCAGCCAGCCGACCTCGTTGTCCTGGCAGTAGGCGTTGTTGTTGCCGCCCTGGGTGCGGCCCAGCTCGTCGCCGGCGGTGATCATCGGGACGCCGGCGGAGAGCAGCAGGGTGGCCGTCAGGTTGCGCAGCTGGCGCAGGCGCAGGGAGTTGACCGCCGGGTCGGCGGTCTCGCCCTCGGCGCCGTGGTTCCAGGAGCGGTTGTCCTCGGTGCCGTCCCGGTTGTCCTCGCCGTTGGCCTCGTTGTGCTTGCGGTCGTAGGAGACCAGGTCGCGCAGGGTGAAACCGTCGTGCGCCGTCACGTAGTTGACCGAGGCGCCCGGGCGGCGGCCGGCCCGCTGGTAGAGGTCGGAGGAGCCGGAGAGGCGGTAGCCGAGCTCGCGCACGTCGGGGCGGGCGCCGCGCCAGAAGTCCCGTACGGTGTCGCGGTACTTGTCGTTCCACTCGGCCCACAGCGGGGGGAAGCCGCCGACCTGGTAGCCGCCCGGGCCCACGTCCCAGGGCTCGGCGATCAGCTTCACCCGGCTGAGCAGGGGGTCCTGGGCGACGGCGGCGAGGAAGGGGTGGTCCATGTCGACGGCGTCGCCGCCGTTCGGACCGCCGCGGGCCAGCGCGGCGGCCAGGTCGAAGCGGAAGCCGTCCACGCCCATCTCGGCGACCCAGTAGCGCAGCGAGTCGGTGATCAGCCGGATCACCTGGGGGCGGCGGGTGTCCAGGGTGTTGCCGCAGCCGGTGTAGTCGGCGTAGCCGCGGGGGCGGTTGGGCGGGAGGCGGTAGTAGGCGGCGTTGTCGATGCCGCGCAGCGAGAGCGCCGGGCCGAGTGCGCCGCCCTCGGCGGTGTGGTTGAACACCACGTCCAGGATCACCTCGATCCCGGCGGCGTGCAGGGCGCGGACCATCCGCTTGAACTCGCCGACCTGGCCGCCGCGGGAGCCGGAGGCGGAGTAGCCGGCGTGCGGGGCGAAGTAGCCGATCGTGTTGTAGCCCCAGTAGTTGACCAGTCCGCGGGCCTGCAGGTGGTCCTCGCTGGCGTGCTGGTGCACCGGCAGCAGCTCGACGGCGGTCACCCCGAGGCGGGTGAGGTGGGCGACGGCGGCGGGGTGGGCGAGGCCGGCGTAGGTGCCGCGCAGCTGCGGCGGGACCTCGGGGTGGCGCATGGTGAAGCCGCGCACGTGCAGTTCGTAGAGCACCGTCTCGGCCCACGGGGTCCTCGGGCGGTGGTCGTCGGACCAGTCGTCGTCGTCGTGGACGACCACGGATCTGGGCACGTACGGCGCGGAGTCGCGGTTGTCCCGGACGGTGTCGGCGACGTCCGCCTCGGGCCAGTTGCGGACGGCGGAGCAGACGGCGTCGTGCGAGGTGTAACAGCCGTCCACGGCGCGGGCGTACGGGTCGAGCAGCAGCTTGGCCGGGTTCCAGCGGGCGCCGGTCCACGGGTCCCAGCGGCCGTGCACGCGGAAGCCGTAGCGGGTGCCGGGGTGCACGTCGGGGAGGAAGCCGTGCCAGATCTGGACGTCCTGCTCGGTGAGGTGGTGCCGGCTCTCCCGGCCGTCCTCGTCGAACAGGCACAGCTCGACGGCCTCGGCGCCGGCCGCCCAGAGCGCGAAGTTGGTGCCCCGGCGGCCGCGCCGGTCGGTGCGGCAGCGGGCGCCGAGCGGCTGCCAGCTGCCGGGCCAGGGCGGTTCGGCGGTGCGGTGCGGACCGCCGACCGGCCGTACCCCGGCTTCCAGCTCCTGCCCTGACGCCATGGCCGCACCCTCCCTGGGCGGGGTGTCCCGGACCCCGTTCACCTTCTCCTTCCCGGATTGCGCAGATCGGAAGCCGTTGAACGGGGGCTTACCGGCGGATGGCGGCCAGGGTGACGGGTTGACGGGATGGGGGGATTCCGGGGCGATCGGCGTGTCCCCGCGTCGATGCGCCTCGTTGTTCCCGGCGTCGGACGCGAACAGTGGGAGGGCCCCGGGATGCGGCGCCGAGGACGGGTGTGGGCGCGGGGCGCGGCGGCGGTGGCCTGCTGCCTTGCCGTCCTGACGGGTTGCGGCGGCGGTGGCTCCACGGCCGTGCCGGACGGGGACGCGGTCGCGGCCGGTGGGCACACCGCGCCGGCGGCGCCGTCCCGGGCGGTGCTCACCGTGCAGCCGGCCGACGGCGCGCAGGACGTGCAGCCGGAGGGCGCCGTCCGGGTGAGCGCCGCGCAGGGCCGGCTGGTCTCCGTCCGGCTGGCCGACGCCAAGGGCACCGAGGTGCCCGGCACGATCGCCCCGGACGGCACCGGCTGGGCGCCGGACGGCCCGCTGCCGCTCGGCACCGCGTTCACCCTGGACTCCGTCGCCGAGGACGAGCAGGGCCAGAAGGCGGCCCAGCACTCGGCGTTCACGACCGTCGCCCGGGCGCACACCTTCGTGGCCTTCTTCACCCCGGAGGACGGCTCCACGGTCGGCGTCGGCATGCCGGTGTCGCTGCGCTTCAGCCGTCCGATCACCGACCGGGCGGCGGTGGAGAAGGCCGTCCAGGTCGCCGCCGACCCGCCGGTGCCGGTGGCCGCGCACTGGTTCGACGGCCAGCGGCTGGACTTCCGCCCGCAGCAGTACTGGGCGGCCGGCACCAAGGTCGCGGTGGCGCTGCGGCTCAAGGACGTGCAGGGCGCGCCGGGGGAGTTCGGCACCCAGAGCCGGGAGCTGCACTTCACCGTCGGCCGGGCGCAGGTCTCCACCGTCGACCTGGACGCCCACACCCTGACCGTCCGGGCCGGCCAGGGCGGCGCGGTGGTCCGGGTGCTCAAGGTCTCCGGCGGCAGCCGGGACCACTCCACCTACCGGGGCGTGATGGTGGTGTCGGAGAAGTACAAGGTGACCCGGATGGACTCGCAGACCGTCGGCATGGGCGACGAGTACGACATCAAGGACGTCCCGCACGCCATGCGGCTGACCACCTCCGGCACCTTCGTGCACGGCAACTACTGGGCCGACCCGGGGGTGTTCGGCGCCACCAACACCAGCCACGGCTGCATCGGGCTGGCCGATGCCAAGGGCGGGGCGAGCAAGGACTCCCCGGCGGGCTGGCTGTTCGAGCACACCATCCCGGGGGACGTGCTGGAGGTGAAGGCCTCGTCCGGGGACTTCGTGCCGCCGCAGAACGGGCTCAACGGCTGGAACGTGCCGTGGGAGCAGTGGGTGGCGGGGAGCGCGCTGCCGCAGGCGGTGTCGGTCGGGGCGTCCGAGTCCGGGGTTCCGTCGGCCGTGGTGTCCGTTCCGGCCGTGCCGCCGGCCGTGCCGTAAGGGCCGTTCAGGGGTCCGAGGGGGTTTCCGTCCCGTTCCGTCCCGACTTCACGCCTGCTTCACACGCCGTCAACCCGACTCCCCTCAGCTTTCACTCGGAAGGCTTAGTTATCCTGCTCCGGCGCGTCCGGGGTCCGGCCGGAAAGATCGGCCGGACAGTGCAACTCATGGGGGCACTCAGCGCGTCAAGTGAGTGAATACCGGGAGGGGAGAAACCGTGAAGACGGGTAAGACGGCCGGCGCAGCGATACGCACCACCAACCGCTACGGGCGCAGGAGTGCGATGGCGCTGGTCATGGGTGGGGTGCTGCTGCTCACCGCGGCCTGCAACGACGACAAGGGCAGCGGTTCGGGCGGTTCGGCGGCCGGCGGTGGGGCCTCGGCTTCGGCCGCGGCGGACGGGGGCGGGTCGGCCACGCCGAAGCCCTCGGCCGCGGTGCTCGCCGTCGAGCCGAAGGACGGTGCCCAGGACGTCCCGCCGAACGGGCTCCAGGTGTCCGTCTCCAACGGCAAGCTCACCACGGTCGAGGTGACCGACAAGGACGGCAAGCCGGTCGACGGGGCGATCACCCCGGACGGCTCCGGCTGGAAGCCCGCGGGGGCGCTCGCGGTCGGCATGGCGTACAAGGTGAACGCGCAGGCGAAGGACGGCGAGGGCCTGGTGGCCGCGTCCACCACCTCGTTCACCACCCTGACGCCGGACAAGAAGATCGCCACCAACGACAACATCAGCGACGGCGCCACCTACGGCGTCGGCATGATCGTCTCGGTGAACTTCAACAAGGACGTCAAGAACAAGGACGCCGTCGTCAAGGGCATCAGCATCGAGTCCAGCAACGGCACCGTGGTCAAGGGCCACTGGTTCGGCGACCGCCGGGTGGACTTCCGCCCGGAGCAGTACTGGGCGCCGGGCACCAAGGTGACCGTCAAGTACCGGCTGAAGAACGTCGAGGTCGCGCCCGGCATCTACGGCGACGTGGACAAGGACGAGCCGTTCACCATCGGCCGGTCGATGATCTCCACCGCGGACGCCAAGTCGCACCAGATGACCGTCGAGCGGGACGGTCAGAGCGCCACCCTGCCGGTCACCCTGGGCGCGGACGCCACGCCGTCCTGGGGCGGGACGATGGTGGTCATGTCCAAGGAGAAGGTCACCCGGATGAACTCGCAGACCGTCGGTCTCGGCGGCGAGTACGACATCCAGGACGTGCCGCACGCGATGCGGCTGACCACCTCCGGCACCTTCGTGCACGGCAACTACTGGGCCAGCCCGTTCGGCAAGACCAACGCCAGCCACGGCTGCGTGTCGATGCAGGACGTGAAGGGCGGCAGCGACAGCTCGGTCGCGGGCAAGTTCTTCAACGACTCGATGATCGGCGACCCGATCAAGGTCGTGAACACCAAGGAGAAGACCGTCGCGCCCTCCAACGGGCTGGGCGGCTGGAACGTGGACTGGGCCAACTGGTAGGCCCTACCCGCCGGAGGGCCCGGATACCCGGGCCCTCCGGCGAGTCCTTCGCCGCGCGGCCCGATCCTCACCCGTTGGGGTCGGGCCGCCGCGGTTTCCGGGGCGATCAGCCCCACGCGTGGCGCAACCTTTCCGGTGGCCGGGTGCGTGCAACCGGTCGGGTCCGTCGGGTCCACGGGGAGTTTCTCGGATCTTCTGAGGGAGGGAATCGACGTTGAGGTCGATACGCAGAGTGGTGGCGGTCGGTCTGGTCGGCGGGGCGATGACGCTGACGGCGGCCTGCGGCGGGGGCGGCGGGGGTACGGGGGGCAGCGCGGCCAAGGCCGACCTGGGGGCCGGCGGGGCCGCTGCCACGCCCGCGGCGGCGGTGCCCACCAGCGCGGTGCCCACCAGCGCGGTGCCGAAGGTCTCCACGGCCGCCGTGAGCATCGAGCCCAAGGCCGGCTCGGTGGACGTGGCGCCGAACGCGCTCAGGATCGGCGCGACCGGGGGCAGGCTCACCACCGTCAAGGTGAGCGACAAGGCCGGCAAGGAGGTCCCCGGCACCATCTCCGCCGACGGCGCCTCCTGGACGCCGACGGCCGGCCTGGAGGTGGGCACCGCCTACCAGGTCAGCGCGATGGCCGCGGACGCGAACGGCGCGGTCGCCACGGCGGACAGCAGCTTCACCACGCTGACGCCGACGGCGCTCGCCAAGGCCTCCGACAACGTGGACAACGACGCCACGTACGGCGTCGGCATGATCGTCTCGGTGAACTTCGGCAAGGACGTCAAGAACAAGGACGAGGTCCTGCGGGGCATCACCTTCCAGACCGACAACGGCACCGTGGTCAAGGGCCACTGGTTCAACGACCGCCGGCTGGACTTCCGCCCGGAGCAGTACTGGACGCCCGGGACCAAGGTGGTCGTGCACTACCGGCTCAAGAGCGTCGAGATCGCCCCGGGGGTGTACGGCGCGGACCGGGACGAGCCCTTCACGATCGGGCGGTCCCAGGTTTCGACGGTTGACGCCGCGGCACACAAGATGACGGTCGTACGGGACGGTGCGTCGAGCGACATCGACATCAGCGCCGGCGCACCCGAACACCCCACCTGGAACGGCACGATGGTGGTCATGTCCAAGGAGGGCGTGGTGCGGATGCAGTCCAGCACCCTGCCCGGGATGACCGGCGCGCCGTACGACCTCCAGGTCCCGCACTCGATGCGGCTCACCGACTCCGGCACGTACGTGCACGGCAACTACTGGAGCAGCAGCAGCACCTTCGGCGAGGACAACGTCAGCCACGGCTGCGTGGGCCTCAAGGACGTCGAGGGCGGCGGCGCCAGCACCTCCATGGGCAAGTTCTACGACGGCTCGCTGGTCGGCGACGTGATGGTCGTGAAGAACTCGATCCGGAAGGAGACGCTCGACCCGGCGAACGGGCTGAGCGGCTGGAACGTCCCGTGGAGCAACTGGTGACCGGCTGCTGAGGCGTGTGAGGGGTCAACCCGGGATTGACGGAAGTCGGCCCGGGTGACCCCTTCTTGCTTCCGGCATATGCCGACTCGCGGAGATCGTTTGCTCATTGTCCGTACGCGGCTGCTTGCGTTCCGCAATGATGGTCCGCATGGCGGGTTGGGGCGAAGCAGATCAGTCATCGGTTCCCGGGGTCGGCGCGGTGGCCGAGGTTTCCTGGATCGACGTCCAGGGCGGCGGGCTCTCGGCGCTGGAGCGGCTCACCTCCGAGGAGCTGGAGGAGCTGTACTCCGGCAGACTGTGCGACCAGTCGGCGCCCAACGAGGTGCGGCTGCCGTCCCGGCCGGAGTCGGGCCCGGTGGCCCGCAGACTGGTGCTCTCCGTCCTGGAGTCCTGGGAGCTCCACCAGCACCTGGAGGCCGGGGAGTTGCTCACCGGCGAGCTGGTGGCCAACGCGGTGCGGCACGCGGCCGGGCGCACCATCGGCCTGCACGTCAGCCGCAAGCCCGGCTGGCTCCGGATCGAGGTCCGGGACTCCTCCCGGGCGCTGCCCTGCATGATCCTCGCCGAGGCCAGGCCGGTGAACGAGCGGGGGCGGGGGCTGAAGATCGTCGACGACCTCGCCGACCGCTGGGGCGCGGACCTGCTGCCGCGGGGCAAGGGTGTCTGGTTCGAGCTGAAGGTGCGCGAGCGGCCCTGAGGGCCGGGGTGGGTCCGAGGTCCGGGCGGGGCCGACGGTTTCCCCGGAAAACACGCAGGGCCCCCGGATTCGCCGTGGTCCGGCGGGCGGGGGCCCTTGCAGGTCATCGCGCCGGCCAAGGGGGTGCGTGCCGCGCGATGGGTGTCGGCAGTGCCAGGTCGGGCCCGCCGAAGTCATCGACCCAGGGCGGCGTGCGGTGTCGCCCGCCGGTGGGCCGCTTCGACTATCGCACGGATCTCAGCATGCGGGCAAACCAGGCGTCTTGGAATGCAAGGCTTGTTACCTAGTTCACCTTTGGATTTTGCATACGTTAACGCCATTGCCTGTGAATATTCACGATCGCGGCGATGTGACCATGGCTTGGCGGGCTCGCGCGGCGTGCGCGCGGACGGCGGTCGGGGAGAGGCCGCCGGAGCGGGGCCGTGGGGTCGCATTTCCGCCGCCGCTGCGGCAGGCACGGCAGAGGCCGCCGAGGAGGACCTGTGGTCGGCAGGGGGTCCGGCAGTCGGTGCACTCGGGGATGCGGACGGCTTCCGGCGGCTGCGGGCGTTCGGGCGGAAGCTTGTCGATCAGGCGGCGGCGGGTGAAGCCCGCCGGGCTGTGGATGTCCGGCGGCAGGCTCGCGGTGAGCGCGGCGGTGAAGAGCGGAAGGGTGGCCCCTCGGTCCAGCCACTCGGCGGCCAGCGGTTCGAGCGCGGCGCAGTCGGCGGCGGAGAGGGCGAGACGGGGGTCGACCAGGCCGAGGCCGGCGAGGGCGGCGTAGGCGGCCGAGACGGGGGAGGTGCGGTTGCGCGTTCGCTCGACAGGGGGATCGGGCGCGGCGGGCGTTGACGTCTCCCCGGTGGCGAGGAAGTGCGCCCACCAGCCGTCGGAGCGGGGAGTGCGGGAGAAGTAGGTGCGGAACACCCAGCGGCACTGCCGGTCGCCGACCCGCTCGCGGACACGGCGCAGGTGACCTGCGGTGGAGAGCCTGGTGAGGGCCGAACGGCAGGCCATCTGCCCGTAGTGGGGCTGGAGGACGGCGAGGGTCTTCGCGTCCATGGCGGCGCCGTCGGGGAGGTGGTCGATCAGCGAGGCGAGGTACGCCTCGCGCGCCGGGAGGTGGGCGAAGTTGCGCGCGGAGCGGGGGAGTTGCTCCGGGGCGGACTGCTTGCCGTATCCGGGGGCGGCCATGGCGGTAGAGTTGTGGGTAGCCACAGGATCGAGCTCGCATTTCGATCGTGCCGGTCAGACCCCCGTTCGGTGCTGCTAACACCGGCGGGGGTTGTTTCGTTGCTGCGCACGCTACACGGCGGAACCGGCTGCGGCGAAGTGATGACGATAAGTCATATCTGCTGCGCACAGGGATGGTTGGAAGGTGGTTATCTCACCGTTCCACTAAGGGGTCACTCGACCGGCGCCGCTTGAGCTTCGGGGGCGAACGAGACGAAGGCGGCCCAGGCGGCGGGGGAGAAGGTGAGGGTCGGGCCGGCCTTGTCCTTGGAGTCCCGGACGTGGATGGCGGAGGGGGAGGGGGCGACCTCGACGCAGTTGCCGCCTTCGTAGTCGCTGTAGCTGGATCGGAACCACGGCCTTGGAGTTTTCATAGTTGCTCCAGTGTCTTCCTGATGAGTTGCGCTGAGTCCCGGACATTCAGGGCTTGCGCGCGGATCATGGCGTGGCGTCGACCGAGTTCGCCCACGAGGCGCGATTCTGAGTGGAGTGCATTTGTTCCATGCGTCTCGATGTACGCGTACTGCTCGTTGTTGATCGTTTCCATGATGATCAGCGATCCGGAGAGCGCAGACGGGATCGTGCGTCCGATTGGCACAACCTGGATCTGAACGTTGCGCGAACGCTCGTCCTCTAGTAGTCGGTGCAGTTGCGCCTTCATGACCGCCACGCCGCCGACGTTGGTGTGGAAGGCGGCTTCGTAGATGGTGAAGCTGAACAGCACTGTGGGCAGCCTAAGTCGCTCTTGTCGCTCCAGGCGAACTGCGAGGCTCTTTTCTACGGTCGTGTCATCCACAGGAGGCATGGTGTAACTGAGGAGTGTTCGTGCGTACTCCTTGGTCTGCAAGAGGCCTGGAATGTAGAGGGGCTCATACGAGTAGATGGCAGCTGTTTCGTCCTCGACTTCGCGATAGCTGTCGCTGCGAGTTGGCCTGTCCTCGGGGGCGAGGTACGGGTGGGCAGCCATCAGCATCCCTTTCGCGTCGCACAGCTCATCTGCCGCCTGGAGCAGCTTGAGCGTCGGCTTCCGCCTCCCCGCCTCCATCGACCGCACGCTCTCGATGTCGTAGCAGGCTGCCTTGCTCAGCTGCTCCCGCGACACGCCGGCGAGCGTGCGCCAGCGCTTGACCTGGTCGCCGCAGTACTTCCACGACATCGGGTTCTGCTTCGGCGTGCTCACGGCCCCGCACCCCTCCCTGCCCTGGTACAGGGCGGTCAAGCTCTGGCTGTACTTACGACGTTACTGCTGAGGCTATGCCCGGCTGCCGACGCTTGAAGGGTGAAATGGCCGAACTCAGCTCTCCCGAGTGAAGCCGTCCGTACGCCCCCCAAGGACTCTGATGCTCACTCACCCCGTCGATGTCGTCGAGTGGATGTTCCCCCGCCTCCCTCGTAGCGCCGGCCGTGCCCGGATCCGTTTCATCCGGCAGGCCTTCGAGTGGGAGGTGCCCGTCGACTCCGCCGAGACCGGGCTGATCCTCCTCAGCGAACTCGTCACCAACGCCTGCCGTCACGCCCGCTCCCAGCGCGACCGGATGATCGGCGTCCGCGTCCTCCTCCCCACCGACTCCCTCCTCCGCATCGAGGTCTCCGATGCGAACGCCACGCTCCCGACCCTGCGCCACGCCACCCTCGACGACGAGTCGGGCCGTGGCCTCGGACTCGTCGCCTCCCTCTCCACCTCCTGGGGCGCCCACCTGCGCGGTGAGGGCTACATCGGCAAGACCGTCTGGTGCGAACTGGCCCTCCCCACCCCGGCCAACCCGCACGGCTGAGCCCGGTCCTCCGGGCGCACGCAACTGGCGTCGCGCCGGAGCGCGTCCTGATCTTCGACGGCGCCGGAAGTCGCCGCCCGAGAGGATCAGGAGACCACCATGCGCCCCCTTCCCTGGCCGCCGTCCGCCCCGATCAGGACCGAGCGGCTCGTGCTCCGCGAGCCCGCGGCCCGGGACCGGGCGGCGTTCATCGAGCTGCTGGCCTCGCCGGAGGTGAACACCTACCTCGGTGGGGCCCGGCCGCGTGACGAGATCGAGCGCGGGATGCCGGGGGCGCCCAGCCGCAGCCCCGGCATCTTCGCGGTCGATCTCGACGGGGAGACGATCGGCCAGGTCCTGCTCCGCAAGGAGGCGGGGCGCCTCGGCCGGGTCGGCGAGAGGGCCGAGCTCGGCTACCTGTTTCTGCCGCAGGCGTGGGGACGCGGCTACGCCGCCGAGGCGTGTGCGGCGGCGCTCGACTGGTTCGCCGGGGTGCTCCCCGGCGAGCCGGCGGTGCTCGCCACCCAGACCGCCAACCTCCCCTCGATGCGCCTCGCGGCGAAGCTGGGCTTCACCGAGGTCGAGCGCTTCGAGGCCTTCGGCGCAGACCAGTGGTTGGGCCTCTGGTCCCCGCCGCCGGCCCACGACTGACCGGGCCCCGCCGCCCGCGTGAGAAGTCGGGTGGGCCGACTTCTCACGCTCACCCGGGGTCAGTTCCACGGTTCCCGGTCGGGGTCTTCGCCCAGCACCTTCGCGGCGGCGACGCAGAGGTCCCTGCCATAGATCTGGTTGCTGCCGTACTCGGAGCCCCACAGGTCGGTCGCGGCCCGGGCCACGGAGCGCCAGCCGAGGTCCTCGTCGACTCGCCACGTGCGAATCCGCAGGGCCATCTCCGTGGTGACCGTTGCCGGGTCCACAAGGTTGGGTTTCATTCCGGCGACCCTGAGACGTGTCCGACAGTTCCGGCCGGGCCGTCGATCAGTCCTTCGCCTCGACCTCGACGGTGGCCCGGATGTCCAGCGTGCGCAGGGCCAGCTCCTCGGGCTCGCCGGCGCCCGTCTCGTCGACGACGATGCCGACGGTCGTGCCGTCCGCCCAGGCGCAGGTGGTGAGGGACGCGGCCGGGTAGTCGAGCACCGCGCAGTCCAGCGCGCCGCCGAGGGGGCCGGCCGGGTAGTCCTGGCGCGCGACCACCGGGTTGTCCGACGGGTCGCTCATCGTCTGCGTGCCGAAGTACTTGTCCAGCTCCCGCCGGACGTCCGGGAAGCTGCCGGTCAGCCCGATCACGGTCAGCGTGGTTTCGGTCGACCCGGCGGCGCCGTAGCCGGCCACCGTCAGCTCCCGATACGGCCGCAGGGCCGTCATCTGCCGCTCGATGTCGGCGCGCAGGGCCAGGGTGCTGCCGTCGTCCGGGAGCCGCACCTGGTCGCCGATCCGGTCCGCGAGCACGATCCGGTGCCGCGTCGGGGCGCCGGCCCCGGTCACCGCCGCGACGGTCAGCGCGGCGAACAGGCCGACGACCACGACCCCCGCGATCAGAGCCTTGCGGGGCACCCGCCGGTACCAGGGCAGCGGAGCCACCGGCTCCAGGGTGTTCGCCCAGATCGCCCGGAGGCCGCTGGGCTTCTCGGCCGCCTGGGCACTCTCGAACGTGGTCGTATCGTCACTCTGCACGGGGCCGGATCCTACGTCAGCGCCCGGAAGGCCCGCCGGGGTTTTCCGGGCGCCGACGCCTCCGGTGGCAGCCGCATCCCCAGCCTCACGGGACAGAACACCCAGGGACATCGCGGGTGTTCGCGGTCGATGCCGAGCAGGTTCCACTCATCACGCTTGCTCTCCGCCTTGTAGGCGTCGCGCGGCATCCGTCGGAGATCCCTTCCGAAGACATCCGTACAACCTGCTTCTCGTCAACCAGCCGATGCCTCGACCTTGGGGCCGTCGGCAACCAAGCCTGCATCCAGGGCGAACCATGATGACGACCTCCGAACAGGGCAAGGGCCACCGGACGCGCCCATGGCCGCTCCCGCACGCCCCTACCTCTGGATGCGATGCGGCGCCAGGATGGCAACCGGTTGTGTCCGTCCCAGTGACAGGAGAACAGCATGGGAGAGCACTCGAAGCCGCCGCAGGACCCGAGCCAGGGAACGCCCCCGCCGAACAACGCCGACGGGAAGGTCACCCCGCCGCCGCCGAGCAACGGCAAACACAAGAAGTGATGACGAGCGACGACGGGGGCCTGGCCGGGTACCGGGCCGGCCTGGACGCGGAGATGGAGCGGCGCAGGGCGTGGCCGGAGGATTCGCCGTGGCTGCGCGACGCCTTCGCCGCGCTGCCGCGCGACCGGTTCGCGCCGGACCGGTTGTGGCGGTGGGACGGCCGGTCCTACGTGCCGATCGACCGCGCGGAGGACCGGGACAGGTGGGCCGCCGAGCTGTACTCCGGCGTCGATGCCCCGGCCGTCACCCAGCTCACCGGCGGCCTCCCGTCGTCGTCGCTGTCCGCGCCCTCCGTGGTGGCGGACATGCTGGACAGCCTCCGGGTGGAGCCGGGGCACCGGGTGTGGGACATCGGCACCGGCCAGGGCTGGACGGCGGCGCTGTCCGCCTGGCGGGCCGGGCCGGGTCGGGTGGTCACCACCGAGGTCGACGAGCACCTGGCCGCGTTCGCCCGGGCCAGGCTCGCGGACGCCGGGCTCGACGTCGAGGCGGCGGCCGGGGACGGTACCGGTGGCGGGGTGCCGGGCGGCGGCCCGGTCGACCGCCTCCACGCCGCCTACGCCGTCGAGACCGTCCCCTGGTCCTGGGTCGCGGCGGTCCGGCCGGGCGGACGGATCGTCTACCCCTGGGGCCGGCTGGGGTACGTCGCCCTCACCGTCGCCGACGACGGTGCCGCCGCCCACGGCTGGGTCCACGGCCTGGCCCGGTTCATGGGCGACCGGACCGGCCCGGCCCAGCCGAGCACCGGCCCCGCCGCGTACGCGCAGGTGCGTGGGGACGCCGAACCCGAGACCCGCCGGGCACTGGACCGCGACCCGGCCGGCCTGGAGGACTGGCACCTCCGGTTCGCGCTGCGCGTCGCCGTCCCGGAGGCCGTGCTGTTCACCGAACAGAGCGCGGACGGGCCGGCCGCCCTGGTCCACGACGGGGACCGCTCATGGGCCGAGATCCGCCCGGGCACGGACGGTCGGCCGCTGCTCCTCCAGGGCGGGCCGCGCCGCCTCGGCGACGAACTGCTGGCCGCCTGGTCCCAGTGGGAGGGCCTGGGGCGTCCCGACCTGTACGACTACGGCGTCACCGTCACCCCCGACTCCCAGTGGGCGTGGCAGGGCGACCCGGACACCGGCCCGCGCTGGCCGATCGGACGCTTGCACCCGGCCACGCGGTGACCGTTCTCGGATCCTCCGGCTGAACAGCGTGACGCCGATGTTGCCCGAGAAGTCGGGTGGGCCGACTTCTCGCGCTTCAGGGCGGGCGCCACTGGCCTGCGGCAGCCTGTTCAGGCTTGCCGAAGGCCTGTTTGTGCGATTCACTTGCGCAGAAAGGCCTGACAGCCCGCGAAGGGGGGATCACAGATGTTGCTGAACTTCAGGGTCGCGAACCACCGCTCGATCAGAGACGAGCAATCGCTCCAGCTCAACCCGGTCTATGAAGCGGACAGGCCGCCGGGGACGCACTGGGAAGCGGTCCCCGTGGCAGGCATCTTCGGGGCCAATGCCGCCGGCAAGTCGAACGTGATCGATGCCCTGGCATACATGAGCAGGATGGTCGTCAACTCGCACCGGGACGCGGAGCCGGACGGTGGTGTGGCCCGGCAGCCCTTCCGTCTCGAAGAGGCGGCGCGCAGGGAACCGTCCTGGTACGTGGTGGACCTGCTGATCGACGGGATCCGCTACACCTACGGGTTCAGCGTTGACGACGACCGGGTGGTCGACGAGTGGCTGCACAGCTTTCCCCGCGGCAGGAAGCGCAAGATCTTCGAGCGTTCGGCCGACGGGGTGGAGATCGGTGACTCGCAGCACCGGCGAGAGCTGGAGCTGGTCGAGAACATCACCGAACCCAATGTCCTCTTCATGTCCCTCGCGGCGCGATCCCGGCAGGACGACTTCCGCCCGGTGTACGACTGGTTCGCCCGGAGCCTCCAGTTCAGCCGACGGCTGCCGGGCGGCGCGGGCCGCCTCGGGGCTGCGCGAATCCTCGAAAACCCGGACCGGTACCCGGAGTTCATCGAGCTGCTGCGTGCCGCGGACCTCGGGATCGCCGATTGCGGCACCGAGCGCGTGCTGGAAGACGAGGGGGAGCTTCGGAGGCGCTACGGTGCGCGCATTCCGGAGTGGCGGTTGGCAGGCCTCGAAGAGAACGGGCCGCGCGAGGTCATGCGCCCGTGGATAGGACATCGCGGGCGCGACGGGATCGTCAGGATGGACGTGTCCGAGGAGTCCGAGGGAACACAGGCTCTGCTGCGGCAAGCACCCCTCATCACGGGGGCGCTCCGACGGGGTGGAACCTTCGTGGTGGACGAAATCGATTCGAGCCTCCACCCGGTTCTCACCGCACGCCTGATCGGGCTCTTCCAGGATTCCGCCACCAATCCGAACGGCGCCCAGTTGATCTTCACCTCGCACGACTCCAGTCTGCTCGGCCGGACCGGCGGGGAGGAGATCCTGCGGCGGGACCAGGTCTGGTTCGTGGAGAAGAACGAGCACGGTGAGACGGAGCTCTTCGCCCTCGCCGACTTCAAGCCGCGCCAGGAGGAGAACCGCGAGCGGCGGTACCTCAGCGGGAGCTACGGCGGCGTGCCGTACATCGACGACGATTTTGCCAGCGCCGTGGCGGCGCGGGGGGATGAAGATGGCAAGGGCGGCGAAGCCGAGCGGAAGCAAGCGTCCCAGTTTTGACACGTCACTGACCAGGCGGGCGGGGCATCGGGAGTCGCGGCAGCGCCTGCTGGTCGTCTGCGGCGCGAAGGTGACCGAGCGCGACTACCTTCAGGGGCTCAAGTCGAGTGCCCGGAATCCAGCCGTTTCACTGAAGATCGTCGAATGCCCGAGGTCGCCCTCCCAGGTCGTCGATCACGCGGTGCTCCTGCGTGACCAAGCGGACGGCGAGTACGACGCGACGTGGTGCGTGCTCGACGTCGATGAATTTCCCGACCTGGGGCAGACGGCAGTCGAGGCGCGGAAGAAGAACATCGAGGTGGCGTTCTCCAACCCCTGCTTCGAGGTGTGGCTCCTGCTGCACTTCAAGGACTATCGCCGTCCGGCTCAATCGTTCAAGCAGCTCATGCTGGCCCTTGATGAGGCGTTCCCGGCCGGGTACGGGAAGACCGGCATGAAGTTCGACCTCTACGCGCCGCACTGGCGGCTGGCTGCGAGTCGGGCGAAACAACTGGCCGAATCAGGGAAGGAACACGAGGTCAACCCGTCCACCGGCATGTGGAAGCTCGCGCTCGCCATCGGAGGTGGCGAGGCACAGCCGTGAAGGGCCCCCGGGTCAGGAGAGCGAGAAGCCCATCCGGTTCACCACCGGGGTCATCGGCACGTACATCACCTGCGCGTAGCAGGTCGTCGGGTGCGCCGTGGATCCGGCCGGGCAGCCGACCTCCGACCGGGCGGCCACGATCACGCCGCGGGCCTCCATGTCGCCGTTCGGGCCGGACGGGTTCGCCAGTGCCGGGCCGCCGCTGTCGCCCTTCGCGGCGATCGCCCGGCGGTCGCCGCCCTTCGACTCCGCGACGTCGACCGGCTTGATCCTCGTGCCCTCGTCGTTCGTCGTCTCCACGTCGACCCGCTTGATCTGCACGTCGCACTTCCACCCCGACTGGGCACCGCTGAGGCAGATCAGGTCCCCGACGTTGTTCCGCCCGGCCCCGTACGTGTGCCGGGACGAGCCGCCCCTGTCCGACCAGGCGCCGTCGTAGAACCGGCCGCCGCCGCTCCCGCTGATCGCGATCATGCCGACGTCCAGGCCGTCCCCGACCGAGGACAGGTCGCCGATGTAGCTCCCGGTGCCGTTGTAGTACCGGCCGCCGCCGCAGTGCGCGGCGGTCAGCAGCACCTTCGTCCCGCCCTTCCAGCCGCTGAACGCCGTCGAGCAGAACGACGCCTTTCCGGTGCTCACCTCGGCACCCGCGTAGTGCGGCGCGCTGTCGGAGTGCCGGCTGCCGGACAGCGCGACCGGGGTCTCCTCGATGCCGGCCGTCACCGGCATCCCGGCGATCTCGGCGGCCTGCCGGGAGTACGCCTGCACGGCCGTGTCACCGCCGGTCAGCTGCTTCGCCTTCGCCCGCGCGTACGTGATCGCGATGGCGGTGCCGTCCTCCTGCGGGCCGATCGACGTCCACGCGTCGCGCGCCACGCCGGCGGTGAACCGGTCGATCGCGGCGCGCATCTCGGCGCGGGAGTACGGGCTCCGGTGGACGTCGACGGTGTAGCCGGGGCCGGCGCTCGCGGCGTTCGCGTCGAGCAGGGAACGGACCTCGGCCGGGGCCTCGCCCTTCCAGTAGATGTCGGCGCGCTGATTCGCCGGGTCGATCACCGTCCCGGCATAGCCGACGGCCGCCGGATCCCCGGACTCGACCCAGTCCTGCACCGGGTCCGTCATGCGGTGGAGCAGCTGCTGGGCCTGCGGGTCGCGGAGCACCGGCAGGCTGACGGACAGGTAGGGCTCGTCCTGAACGGTGTCGACGGCGACCAGGCCGGAGGCGACCACGGTGGTCAGGACCAGGGACAACGCGAGGCGGGAGCGGCGCACGGGCGGGTCCTTCCGGCATGTGTCGATGGGTCGCTACTCAGCGTAGGGGTGGATGGGCGGTCCGCTACGTCCGGACGTCGCGGCCCGGGCCGGCAGTCGGTGCACGCGTGGGGCAACGCGCCCCCGGGAGGGGCGGGTGGGGCGCCTGCGCCCCCGGCTCGGCTCGGCCCGGTGGCGGCCGTGCAGGAAGTCGGGCCTGTCGACTTCCTGTGCGGGCGGATAGCATCGGGCCCGTGAACCTGTACTGGCACGTCGTGCTGCCACCGCTCAGCGCCTGATCGGGCGCGCGCTTCGGTGGCTTGACCCCTGCGACCCCGGCCCGGCCCGATGGCGGCCGCCGTGGGCCGACGGCGTGCGCCCGTTCTCGGAACCAGTTCCCCCGACGGTTTTCGACGACGGAAGTTCACGACTGTGCCGAATCGTTTGTCCTCGCCCGCCCGTTCCCTTCCCGCGACTCCCCGCCGCACCCGCCGCACCCGCCCGCGCGGTGGCGCGGGGCCGATCCTGATCGCCGCCGTCCTCTGGGGCACCACCGGGACGGCCAGTTCGCTGGCGCCCGGCGGGGCCCCGGCGGCGGGGATCGGGGCCGCCGGGCTGGTGCTCGGCGGGCTGCTGCTGCTCCTCACCGACCGCGCCGCCCGCGTGCTGCCCCGGGTGTGCGGGCCGCGCGAGCGGTGGCTGCTCGTCGCCGGCGCGGTCGCGGTGGCCGGGTATCCGGTCACCTTCTACCCGGCGGTCGGCCGTACGGGCGTGGCGGTGGCCACCGTGATCGCGCTCGGCAGCGCGCCGGTGTTCACGGGGCTGCTCGGCTGGCTCACCCGGCAGGGGCGGCCGGGCGGGCGGTGGGCCGGGGCCACGGCGCTGGCCGTGCTCGGCTGCGCGCTCCTGGTGCTGGGCCCCGAACTCGCCGGGGGCGGCGGTGCGGTGGACCCGCTGGGGGTGCTGCTGGCGGCGCTGTCGGGGCTCTCGTACGCCGGGTACTCGCTGATCGGCGGGCGGCTGATCACGGCCGGGCACCCCTCGGGCGGGGTGATGGGCGCGATGTTCGGCGGCGGGGCGCTGATCGTGCTGCCGGTGCTGCTCGCGGGTGACCTGGAGTGGCTCGCCTCGGCGCGCGGGGCGGGCGTGGTGCTGCACCTCGCGGTGGTCACCACCTTCCTCGCGTACTGGCTATTCGGCCACGGCCTGCGGCACACCAGCGCCCAGACCGCCACCACCCTGACCCTCGCCGAACCGGCCGTCGCGGCGGTGCTCGGCGTGGCCGCCCTGGGCGAGCGCCTGCCGGCGCTCTCCTGGTGCGGCCTCGCCGTCCTCGCCGCCGGCCTGGCCTTCCTGGCGCTCCCCGCCCGGCGGTAGGCCCGACGCCCCTGCGTGGGAAGTCGGCCGGGCCGACTTCCCGTGCGGCAGAGGCAAGTTCGCGGAACCCGGTTGCCGGCGGCGGTCCCGTCTGTTGGGCTTGCCGGCGGCGGGCCCGACCGGGGCCGCCGACGTCCTTGCCGTACGAGGGGATCCCCGTCATGCCCGACAACGCCACCGGCCCGCTCGACCTGCTCGCCCGCTACCGGCGGGCGATGCTCGGCCTGGACGCGGACGCCCTGGCCGACCTCTACGCGGAGGACGGGGTGCACGAGTTCCCGTTCCTGTTCCCCGGGGTGCCCGAGCGGTACCGGGGACGGGAGGAGATCCGGGCCGGGTACCGCGCGATCTGGGGTCCGAGCGCGGCGCGGCCGCGGGAGATCCGGGAGGTGGCCGTCCACCCGGGGGCCGATCCGGAGGTGCTCACCGTCGAGCAGCAGGTGGTCGGGACGCACGCCGGCACCGGCGAGCCGTTCACCGTGCCGGGCCTGCTGGTGATGCGGTCCCGGGGCGGGCTGCTGGTGCACGTCCGGGACTACATGGACGGCCTGGGTGTGGCCCATGCGATGGGGCGGCTGGGTGCCGTCGCCGCGCGGCTGGAGGCCGGGGAGTAGGGCGTCGGCCGGGCCGGCCTCCGGCGCGGGCCGGTCAGAGGGCGAAGTGGGCGGCGATGCCGTCGAGGACGCAGTCGAGGCCGGTCTCGAACTGCCAGTCGGGGTCGTCCTTGCGGGTGGCCGCGTGGAGGTAGCGCTGGTAGTTGGGGTAGCGGCCGGTGCCCATCAGCCAGCT
Organism: Kitasatospora sp. NPDC041917; assembly: GCF_055589745.1. Classification (NCBI taxonomy): domain Bacteria; kingdom Bacillati; phylum Actinomycetota; class Actinomycetes; order Kitasatosporales; family Streptomycetaceae; genus Kitasatospora; species Kitasatospora sp. NPDC041917. The sequence goes on from NZ_JBVJBI010000007.1 coordinate 270,667, forward strand.
CATCCGGGGGGCGAGGCCGGCCCGGGTCTGGTCGCCGTCGGACCAGCCGCGCTCGCGGCGCAGGGTGTTCAGGGTGACCTCGGTGGTGACCGAGCCGTGGACGTAGCCGGTGACGGTGCGGAACACCGCCATGGTGGTGTCGGCGTCCAGGCCGTGTTCGGCCAGGGCGGCGAACGCGTGCTCGGGGACGGCGAGTTGGTGGGGGCTGAGGGAGAACGGGGTGGCCGTCCGGACGGTCCACGGGTGGGCCAGGTGCATGGCCCGCAGGTTGAGGGCCAGGGCGCGCATGGTGTCCCGCCAGCCCTCGGCGGGGGTGCCCAGCGGGAGCCGGCCGTAGACGAAGTCGACCATCAGCTCGATGAGCTCGTCCTTGCCGGAGACGTACCGGTAGGCGGCCATCGGGGCGACGCCGAGTTCGGCGGCCAGTCGGCGCATGGTGACGGCCTCCAGGCCCTCGGCGTCGGCGACGGCGACGGCGGCCTCGGCGATCCGCTGCGGGGTCAGGGTGGTGCGCGGTGCGGGGGCCGGGCGGGCCAGGCGCTCCCAGAGCGAGACCGGGGGCCTGTCGTCGCCGGCGGGGGTGTCCCCGGCTGGGGCCTGTTGAGCGGGCACGGGGCGGGCTCCTTCCGACTGGGGTCGGGCCCACCGTAGCACTCCGCGTGTACGGCGTATCCACAGTGGACGACGTACACGCCGATGTGTACGTTGTATCCGACAGATACGCCGTACACAGCAGTTGTCCCGGAGGGGGATTCCCATGTCCACGGAGCAGAGCCTGATGGAGCAGAACCTGAAGGTCGCCGTCCTCGTCGGCAGCACCCGCGAGGGCCGCTTCGGCCCGGTGGTCACCGACTGGCTGCTCGGCCACCTGGAGGCCCACGGCGACCTGACCGCCGACCGGATCGACCTGGTGGAGACCCCACTGCCCACCACCTTCCCGTCGTTCGGCGGTGAACTTCCGCCGGGCGACGCCGAGTTGCTGGCCGCCGTATCGCCCCGACTGGAAGCGGCCGACGCCTTCGTGATCGTCACGCCCGAGTACAACCACAGCTTCCCGGCCCCGCTGAAGAACGCCATCGACTGGCACAACCGGCAGTGGCACGGCAAGCCGGTCGCCTTCGTCTCGTACGGCGGCCTGTCCGGGGGCCTGCGGGCCGTCGAACAGCTCCGGGTGGTGCTGGCCGAGCTGAACGCCGCGACGATCCGCAACACGGTCAGCTTCCACGGCGCCGGCCAGCGCTTCGACGCCGACGGCAAGGCGATCGACCCGGCCGCAGACGCCGCCGCCAAGACCATGCTCGACCAGCTCGTCTGGTGGGCCCAGGCACTGCGGGACGCCCGCCGGGCCCGCCCGTTCGCGGCCTGAGCCGGGGCAGGGGGCGGAGACCATGGCCACGGAACCGGCCGAGAGCCAGATCGAGAGCCAGGTCGAGGGCCAGGTCGAGGGCCAGGCCGAGAGCCAGGTCGAGAGCCAGGCCGAGAGGCAGGCCGAGGAGCGGCCCAAGCCGCCTTTGCTCGGTGTCATCGGGCTGATGCTCGGCATCTTCCTCTCGGCCCTCGACGGGCAGATCATCGGCACCGCGCTGCCGACCGTCGTCGGCGACCTCGGCGGACTGGAGCACCTCTCCTGGGCGGTCACCGCCTACCTGCTGACCTCCGCCGCGGCCACCCCGCTCTGGGGCCGGCTCGGCGACCTGTACGGGCGCAAGGGCGCCTACCAGTGGGCGGTGGTGGTGTTCCTGGCGGGCTCGGTGCTGGCCGGACTCGCCCAGGACATGGGGCAGTTGATCGCTTTCCGGGGCCTCCAGGGGATCGGCGCGGGCGGGCTGATGGTCGGCGCGCTCTCGGTGATCGGGGTGCTCGTCCCCGCCTCCGACCGGGCGCGGGTGCAGTCGGTGGTCGGCGTGCTGATGCCGATCGCCTTCGTCGGCGGACCGCTGCTCGGCGGCTTCCTCACCGAACGGCTGAGCTGGCGCTGGGCCTTCTACGTCAACCTGCCGGTCGGGCTGGTCGCGCTGCTCGCGGTCGGCGTCGGGGTACGGCTGCGGACCGAGCGGGTGCGCGCCCCGTTCGACTGGGCCGGGGTCGTCCTGCTGACCACCGGCATCCTCGCGCTCACCCTGGTCGGCAGCTGGGGCGGCGCCGCCTACTCCTGGACCTCCCCGGTGCTCCTCGGCACGGCGCTCGTCGCGCTGGTCGCGCTGGGCTGGTTCGTCCGGACCGAACTGCGCGCCCCCGGGCCGCTGATCCCGCCCGCGCTGTTCCGCGACCGCAACTTCACGGTGGCGCAGGTGCTCGGCTTCCTCACCGGCGCGGTGATGATCGCTCTGGTCGGCTACCTGCCGCTCTACCTGCAACTGGCCCGGGGCGCCTCACCCACCGCCGGCGGCCTGCTCCTGCTGCCGCTGATGCTCGGCATGATGGGCACCCAGCTGGTGACGGCGCGGCTGATGGGCCGGCCGGGCGGCGAGCGGCGCTACCCGCTGCTGGGCGGCGCGCTCACCCTGGCCGGCGGCGCACTGCTGCTGCTCCTGCGCACCGACACCCCGATCGCCCTGGCCTCGGCCCTCACGGCAGTCGCCGGGATCGGCCTCGGCCTGGTGATGCAGAGCACCCTGCTGACCTCGATGGGGGCCGTGCCGCCCCAGGACATGGGCGCGGCGATGGGCGTGGTCACGCTGCTGCGGAGCATCGGCGGCTCGCTCGGCATGGCGGCGCTCGGCGCGGTCTACACGGCGCGGCTCACGGACTCCCTCACGGAGCGCCTCGGGTCCGCCGAGGCCGGCCGGCTCACCGGCGGCGGGCTGACCCCGGCCTCCCTCGACGGCCTCCCGGCGGAGGTCCGCGACGCCGTCGGGGCGGCGGTCACCGGCGGCCTGTACGGCACGGTCGTGGGCGGGGTCCTGCTGGCGGCCGCGGCGACCGCCCTCGCCTGCCTGGTCCGCCCGCGCCGGGCCCCGGAGCCGGCCGGAGCCGGAACCCGGACCGATGCCCCGGCCGATGCCCCGGCCGAAGCCCGGGCCGAAGCCCGGGCGGAGACGAAGGCCTGACGCGTCCGAGGCACGCGAAACGGCCCCCGGCGGAGCAGGACTCCGCCGGGGGCCGTCAGGCTGTCGGGATCAGCGGGTGATCAGCACTCGATGACGTTCACGGCGAGGCCGCCGCGCGAGGTCTCCTTGTACTTGATCTTCATGTCGGCCCCGGTCTCCTTCATCGTCTTGATCGCCTTGTCCAGCGAGACGTGGTGCCGTCCGTCGCCGCGCAGGGCCATCCGGGCCGCGGTGACGGCCTTGACGGACGCCATGCCGTTGCGCTCGATGCAGGGGATCTGGACCAGGCCGCCGACCGGGTCGCAGGTGAGGCCGAGGTTGTGCTCGATGCCGATCTCGGCGGCGTTCTCGACCTGCTCGGGGGTGCCGCCGAGGACCTCGGCGAGGCCGCCCGCGGCCATCGAGCAGGCGGAGCCGACCTCGCCCTGGCAGCCGACCTCGGCGCCGGAGATGGAGGCGTTCTCCTTGAAGAGCATGCCGATGGCGCCGGCCGCGAGCAGGAAGCGGACGATGCCGTCGTCGTCGGCGCCCGGGATGAAGTTCAGGTAGTAGTGCAGGACGGCCGGGATGATCCCGGCGGCGCCGTTGGTCGGCGCGGTGACCACCCGGCGCCCGGAGGCGTTCTCCTCGTTGACGGCCATCGCGTAGAGGGTCACCCACTCCATCGCGTTGGCCGGCCCGATGCCCTCGGCGCGCAGCGCACGGGCGCCGGACGCGGCCCGGCGGCGGACCTTCAGCCCGCCCGGCAGGATGCCCTCGCGGGACATGCCGGCCCGCACGCACTCCTGCATCACGGACCAGATCTCCAGCAGACCGGTCCGGATCTCCTCCTCGCTGCGCCAGGCCTTCTCGTTCTCCAGCATCAGGCCGGAGATCGACAGGCCGGTCTCCCGGCTGAGCCGCAGCAGCTCGTCACCGGTGCGGAAGGGGTACTTCAGCGCGGTGTCGTCGGGCTTGACCCGGTCCGCGCCGATCGCGTCCTCGTCCACCACGAAGCCGCCGCCGACCGAGTAGTAGGTCTTCTCCAGCAGGGTCGAGCCGTCCGCCGCGTACGCCCACAGGGTCATGCCGTTGGCGTGGTACGGCAGCGAGCGGCGGCGGTGCAGGACCAGCTGGGTGTCCGGGTCGAAGTCGATGGTGTGCTCGCCGACCAGGTTGATCCGCTTCTCGGCGATGATCCGCTCGACGTCCTTGTCGGCCTGGTCGACGTCGACGGTGCGGGGCGAGGCGTTCTCCAGGCCCAGCAGGACGGCCTTCGGGGTGCCGTGGCCGTGGCCGGTGGCGCCGAGCGAGCCGTACAGCTCGGCGCGCACCCCCGTCACCCCGTCCAGGAGGCCTTCGGAGCGCAGTCGGCGGGCGAACATCCGGGCGGCGCGCATCGGGCCCACGGTGTGGGAGCTCGACGGGCCGATGCCGATGGAGAAGAGGTCGAAGACGCTGATGGCCACGGGGGACGTCCTTGTCTGGTCTCGTGGAAGGACTTGCGGGCAGGGAGGGGCCGACACGGGACGGGGCACCGCGCGCACTGTCCAGTGTGCGCGGTGCCCCGGGGTGCCAGGTACGCCGGAGGGGTGAGGCCGGTCACCCCGCCCGAACGATCACCGGAGTGATCAGAGGTTCGGGTACAGCGGGTACTTGTCGGCCAGGGCGGTGACCCGGGCCTTCAGCGCGGCGGCGACGGTCTCGTCGAAGGCGGGCTTGAGCGCCTCGGCGATGATGTCGGCGACCTCGCGGAAGTCCTCGGCCTGGAAGCCGCGGGTGGCCAGGGCCGGGGTGCCGATGCGCAGGCCCGAGGTGACCATCGGCGGGCGCGGGTCGTTCGGGATCGCGTTGCGGTTGACGGTGATGCCGACCTCGTGCAGGCGGTCCTCGGCCTGCTGGCCGTCGAGCTGGCTGTTGCGCAGGTCGACCAGGACCAGGTGGACGTCGGTGCCGCCGGAGAGCACGCTGGCGCCGGCCTCGGCCACGTCGGCCTGGAGCAGGCGCTCGGCGAGGATGCGGGCGCCGTCCAGGGTGCGCTGCTGGCGCTCCTTGAACTCCTCCGAGGCCGCGACCTTGAAGGCGACCGCCTTGCCGGCGATCACGTGCTCCAGCGGGCCGCCCTGCTGGCCGGGGAAGACCGCGGAGTTGATCTTCTTGGCGTACTCGGCCTTGGACAGGATGACGCCGCCGCGCGGGCCGCCCAGGGTCTTGTGGGTGGTGGTGGTGACCACGTCCGCGTACGGCACCGGGTTCGGGTGCAGCCCGGCGGCCACCAGGCCGGCGAAGTGCGCCATGTCCACCATGAGCAGCGCGCCGACCTCGTCGGCGATCCGGCGGAACGCGGCGAAGTCGAGCTGGCGCGGGTAGGCCGACCAGCCGGCGATGATCAGCTTCGGCTGGTGCTCCTTGGCGAGGCGCTCGACCTCGGCCATGTCGACCTGGCCGGTCTTCTCGTCCACGTGGTACGCGGCCACGGTGTAGAGCTTGCCGGAGAAGTTGATCTTCATGCCGTGGGTCAGGTGACCGCCGTGGGCCAGGCTCAGGCCCAGGATGGTGTCACCCGGCTGGATCAGCGCGAACATCGCGGCGGCGTTGGCCTGCGCGCCGGAGTGCGGCTGGACGTTGGCGTGCTCGGCGCCGAACAGTGCCTTGATGCGGTCGATCGCGATCTGCTCGACCACGTCGACGTGCTCGCAGCCGCCGTAGTAGCGGCGGCCGGGGTAGCCCTCCGCGTACTTGTTGGTCAGCACCGAGCCCTGGGCCTCCATGACCGCCACCGGGGCGAAGTTCTCGGAGGCGATCATCTCCAGGGTGGTCTGCTGGCGGTGCAGCTCGGCGTCGACCGCGGCGGCGATCTCCGGGTCGAGGGCGTGCAGGGACTGGTTGAGAACCGTCATGGTGTGGTCTTCCCGGGAGGAGGAGGGAAAGGGGCCGGGGCGGGGCGGACCGCCGTGCGCGGCCCGTCCCGTCGGGTGGCTCAGCCCTGGGGGTTGATGAGCGCGTCGTACTCGTCGGCGCTGAGCAGCTCGTCGGTGGCCTCGACGCGCACCTTGAACAGCCAGGCGTTCCCGAACGGGTCCGCGTTCACGGAGGCCGGGTCGTCGATGACGTCCTGGTTGATCTCGGTGACCTCGCCGGTCACCGGGGAGTACAGGTCGCTGACCGACTTGGTGGACTCCAGCTCGCCACAGGTCTCGCCGGCGGTCACGGTCTCGCCGACCTCGGGCAGCTGCACGTAGACGATGTCACCGAGGGCGGTGGCGGCGTGCTCCGTGATGCCGACCGTGGAGACACCGTCCGCGGCCGCGGTCAGCCACTCGTGCTCCTTGGTGTACTGCAGGTGCTGGGGGTTGCTCATGGCGTCATTCTCCAGGATGGGAAGCGGGTACGACGAAGCGGGCCGCCGCGCGGACGGCCGCGACGTGCGCAAACGGAAAAACGGGGGCCCCGGCGAAGGCTCAGCGGGCGCGCTTGTAGAACGGCAGCGCCACGACCTGGACGGGCTCGTGCTTGCCGCGCACGTCCACCGCGACGGTGGTGCCGGGGACGGCGTGGGCGGCGTCGACGTAGGCCATCGCGATCGGCTTGCCCAGGGTCGGGGACGGCGCGCCGGAGGTGATCCGGCCGATCGGCTCGCCCTCGGTGGAGACCACGGTGTACTCGGCGCGCGGCACCCGCTTGCCCTCGGAGACCAGGCCGACCAGCACCTTGGGCGGGTTGGTCTCGGCCGCGGCGGCGGCCTGCTCCAGCGCCTTGCGGCCGATGAAGGCGCCCTCGTTGGTGGTCTTGTCGAAGCGGACGACCCGGCCCAGGCCGGCGTCGAACGGGGTGAGGTCGGTGGACAGCTCGTGCCCGTACAGCGGCATGCCGGCCTCCAGGCGCAGCGTGTCGCGGCAGGACAGGCCGCACGGGATCAGGCCGTGGCCCTCGCCCGCGGCGGTCAGCGCCTGCCAGACCGGCTCGGCGTCGGCCGGCCGGCAGAAGATCTCGAAGCCGTCCTCACCGGTGTAGCCGGTGCGGGCGAGCAGCACGTCGCGGTCGGCCACCCGGGCCGGGAGGATCGCGTAGTACTTCAGGCCGGGCAGGTCGGCGTCGGTGGTCTTCGCCAGGATGCCGGTGGCCTCCGGGCCCTGGACGGCGATCAGCGCGTAGGTGTCGCGGTCGTCGGTGACGACGGCGTCGAAGCCCTTGGCGCGGGCGATCAGCTCGTCGAGGACCAGCTGGGCGTTGGAGGCGTTGGCGACGACCAGGAAGGCGTCCTCGCGCAGGCGGTAGACGATCAGGTCGTCCAGGATGCCGCCGTCCTCGGCGCAGATCATGGTGTAGCGGGCGCGCAGCACGCCCAGCGCGGAGACGAAGCCGACCAGCGCGTGGTCCAGCATCTCGCCCGCCTGCGGGCCGGTGACGGTGATCTCGCCCATGTGCGAGAGGTCGAACAGGCCGGCCTGGGTGCGGACCGCGAGGTGCTCCTCGCGCTCGCTGCCGTAGCGCAGCGGCATGTCCCAGCCGGCGAAGTCGGTCATGGTCGCGCCGAGGGCGCGGTGCAGCGCGTCGAGCGCGGTCAGGCGGAGGGACGACATGGCCAGGAACTCCTCGGTCGGGGCACTCAGGGGTGCACGCGCCGGACCGGACCCGCTCGGGTTCGACCCTGCGCGCGGGCATGCGGCGGCGTGGGTCTCCCCATCTGTCGTCGAACCTGAGAGCTTCACCGCCCACCGCCCGCAGCTGTTTCCAGCTTGGGGGACAGCATGACGGCTTGCACCGTGGGTGGGCGCACGACAGGGCCGGGCGCCGCTTTCCAGATGTGCCTAACCCGTGCGGTAGGGGTGCCTGAGAGATTCCGGGGAGGACTTGCTCCTTCGGCGCCGGCTGTGCCTGAACGGCACTCCGGGCTCTCCCGCGCGGGTTCGAGCGGCCGGTATGGAGTTGTGGGGGCCCGCGGCGCATGCCGTCGGACGGGCACATCATGGCACGTCCGGGACGGCGAGGGGAGAGGGGACCCGGTCACACCGCGCGGCACCCGGACGCGGGCCCGGGGCGGCACCCGGGACCGGGGCCCGCGGGGCACCCGAACACGAGCCCTAAAGGGGAGGCCCCGGGGCCCTAGACTGCTGCGCGTCGGCGCAGCAGAGGGCGGCCGAGCGGCAGAGGGCGGGATCGGCGGCGCATGGGGTACCCGGTGGAGCAGCAGCAGGAGTGGGGCGGACCGCAGGAGGCGCCGGCGGGCGGTTCCTGGCCGGCCAACGAGCTGGAGCAGGTGCTGACCGCGGCCCTGGGCGACCCGGGCGCGACGCCGAGGGTGATCGAGGTGCTGGCGCGCAGCCAGGTGTGGGTGCCGCTGCCGGCCGGGGCCGATCCGCAGGGACAGGCGCTGGACCTGCCGACCGTCGAGCTGGGCGGTGACCCGTACGTGCCGGTGTTCTCCTCGCAGGAGGTGTTCCTCCAGCAGGCGCCGGGGATGGCCTTCGCGGTGGCGCCGGTGTGGGAGTTCGCCCGCGGGTTGCCGCTGGGCGTGGGCATCGCGGTGAACCCGGACGCGGCCGTGGGCATCCCGGTGCCGCCGCAGGGGGTCGCCGAGCTGCGCCGCGGTCCGCGCGGGGACCGCTGGGAGGCCGCCGACGACGCCACGGCGCCGACCGGAGGCCGGGTGGCGCTGCGCGAGCCGGTGCCGGGCGAGGACCCGGAGCACTTCCTGGCCGCCTGCCGGGGCGAACTGTCGTCACTGCCGGGAGTGTTGACCGCCCGCAGGGCGCTGGCCAGCATCGAGGGCGAGCCGACCGTGATGTTCGTGGGCGTCCAGCTGGACCCGGCGGCACCGGCCGATCCGGCCGCGGTGAACGACGCGCTCGGCCGAGCGCTGGGAACCGCGCCGCTGCCCGGCGGCGTCCACCTCGTACTGCTCGACCTCGCCGACGACCCGGTGGTCGAGTGGCTGCTCACCCGGGTACTGCCGTTCTATTCGCGGGGCTGAGCGGGGTTCGTATCAAAGGCACGTCGCCGTGGCGGTGGCCGGTGCAGCGCCATAGGGTGCGTGCAGACGGCCGACGGGCCGGCGGGTTGAGGGAAAGAGGCGCGGCGAGGTGGGCGCATGAGTGCGGGAACGGGAGCGGGCGGTGTGCCGGGGCCCTGGGGCCAGGCACCGGCCGGGCGCCCGGGAGCTGATCCCGGCGCGTTGGAGCGCGCCCTGCGCGACGTCGCGCCGGAGCGCTACGACGCGTACGAGGGGCTGCTGCACGCGCTGGCGGACGGCCAGGTCTGGATGCTGCTGTGGCACGGCACGCCGGGCAGCCCGGACGCCCAGTACGGGAACATGGAGATCAGCGGCCACGGCTACGCGCCGGCCGTCACCTCGTCCGAGCAGCTGACCGCCTCCGGCTGGGCGCGGGCCCACGAGGTCATCTCCGGCCGGGAGATCGCGGCCTCGCTCTACCGCACCCGCTGGGGCCTGTGGCTCAACCCGCACGCGCCCGGCGGCGGCGTCGGCGTGCCCTGGGCGGACCTGCGGCGGGTCGCCGCGGGCCTGGACCGGCTGCCGGCCGGGCCGTTGAAGTTGAGCGAGCCGCAGCTGAACGCCCAGTCGTTCTTCGCGCTGCTGGAGCGGCAGGCCGCCGAGGTGCGCGCCGTGCGGGCCCTGCGCCGGGCCTGGGTGCAGCCCGCGGTGGGGGAGCCGTACCTGGCCATCGGCCTCGACCTGTACGAGAGTTCGCCGCCGGCGGTGGAGGCGGTGCGGGCGCTGATGCAGCGTGCGATCGCGGTGGCCCCGGAGGGGCTCGCGGTGTCGACGGTGGCGATGTCGGACGAGTACGACCCGGTGGCGCTGTGGATGCGCGCCAACGCGCGGCCGTTCTTCGACCGGGAGGCGGGCCGCCCGCCGACCGGTCCGTACCCGCCGGTGCCCCCGCCGCCGTACCCGGGGCAGTCGATGCCGGGTTACGGGTACGGCACCCAGCCGCCGGCGCAGGGCTGGCAGCAGCAGCCGCCGCAGCGGCCGTGGCCCGGCTACCCCGGGCGCTGATTCCCAAAGCTCATTCCCCGAAGCCGACTTGATTGTCCGTCAAGTCGGCTTCGATGCTTTCCGGACGAATTTCCGGATGTGTGCTCCGGTCATCTTGACATGGCAGTTACAGCCATGTGAAGAGGTATATGCCGAAGACCGGGGAGGTGCATGCACGCAGATCACAGTTGGGCATCTGTCGGTTGGCAGGGCTGGCGCAAGCCAGTTCGGATGGCAGAGAGTTCTGCGCAACGCACCGCGCGTGCTTGAACCCCACAAGGGCGAGCGCGCACGCCGACAGTCCGCCCACGCGACGCCCATCCCGCGTGGTGGCAGTGCCTGTGCACGACGCACTGCCGTCAACACCCGCTCCTCCTAAGCACCTCCGCACGTCCGCAGCCGCACCGCCGAAGCCGGCGACCGGCACCCGTGGGCCGGCCACCGTCGGCGAGGGGACCAACTGACCATGACCGCAACCGTGACCACCGCCGGGAACGATCCGGAGGCACCCGCCACCGCAAGCCCGGCCAAGAAGATCGAGGGCCGCTCCCTCGGCCAGATCGCCTGGACCCGCTTCAAGCGGGACAAGGCCGCCGTCGCCGGCGGCGTCGTGGTGATCCTGCTGATCCTGCTCGCCGTGCTCGCCAAGCCGATCGAGTCGATGTTCGGGCTCGACCCGGACGCCCTCCACCAGGACCTGCTGGACGCCGACCTCGGCGGTCTGCCGTTCGGCGACTGGGGCGGCATGAGCTGGGACCACCCGCTCGGCGTCGACCCCCTCCAGGGCCGTGACCTGCTCACCCGCGTCATCGAGGGCTCCTGGGTCTCCCTGCTGGTCGCCTTCGGCGCGACCCTGCTGTCCAACACCATCGGCACCGTGCTCGGCATCATGGCCGGCTACTACGGCGGCTGGGTGGACACCCTGATCAGCCGGGTGATGGACGTCTTCCTGGCGTTCCCGCTGCTGCTCTTCGCCATCGCGATCTCGACCTCGCTCCAGGGCGGCGCGTTCGGCCTGCACGGCCTGCCGCTGCACATGCTGGTGCTGATCTTCGTGATCGGCTTCTTCAACTGGCCCTACATGGGCCGGATCGTGCGCGGCCAGACGCTGTCGCTGCGCGAGCGGGAGTTCGTCCACGCGGCCCGCAGCCTGGGCGCGCGCGGACCGTTCATCCTGTTCAAGGAACTGCTGCCCAACCTGGTCGGTCCGATCCTGGTCTACTCGACCCTGCTGATCCCGACCAACATCCTCTTCGAGGCCGGGCTGAGCTTCCTCGGCGTCGGCATCCAGCCCCCGCAGGCCTCCTGGGGCGGGATGCTCCAGGACGCGATCCGGTACTACCAGGTGGACCCCCAGTACATGGTGGTCCCCGGTCTGGCGATCTTCGTCACCGTGCTCGCCTTCAACCTGCTCGGCGACGGGCTGCGCGACGCCCTCGACCCCAAGAACAACTGACCCTGTGTCACTCGGACCACTCGTCACTCGACGGTGCGTCAGAATCCCTCCTCCACATCCTCAAGGGGTTGATCTCACCCATGCGTAGGTCCCGTACCGTCGCCCTGACCGCGGCGGCTGCCGCCGCGGTCCTGGTCGTGACCGGTTGCACCAGTTCGTCGAAGAGCGGAGGGTCCTCCACGGCCTCCGGCTCCGCCGAGGGCGGCTCCGGTGCCAACGCGGCCACCAAGGGCATCGTCAACGCCTCGGACAAGAAGGGCGGGACGGTGACCTACGAGATGAAGGGCACCCCCGACTCGCTCGACCCGGGCAACACGTACTACGCGTACATCTACAACTTCTCGCGTCTGTACGGCCGGCCGCTGACCACCTTCAACCCGGCGCCGGGGGAGGAGGGCAACAAGCTCGTCCCGGACCTCGCCGAGTCGATGGGCCAGCAGAGCGCGGACGGCCTGACCTGGACGTACAAGCTCCGCAAGGGCCTGAAGTACGACGACGGCACCCCGATCTCCTCGAAGGACGTCAAGTACGCCATCGAGCGCTCGAACTACGCGCTGGACGTGAACTCCAACGGCCCGGTGTACTTCCACGATCTGCTGGTCGACAACGCCACGCCGTACGCGGGGCCGTACAAGGACAAGGAGGGCGGCCTCAACTCGATCGAGACGCCCGACGACACCACGATCGTCTTCCACCTGCAGCACCCCTTCGCCGACTTCGACTACCTGGTCAGCGCCCCGGAGACGGTGCCCGTCCCGCAGGCCAAGGACACCGGTGCGGAGTACGTGAAGAAGATCGCGTCCTCGGGCTCCTACAAGTTCGAGTCCTACGAGGACGGCAAGCAGGCCGTCCTGGTGCCGAACACCAACTGGGACCAGAGCACCGACCCGATCCGCAAGCAGCTCGCGGACAAGATCGTGCTCAAGTTCAACATCGACCAGGCCACCATCGACAAGGACCTGCTGGCCGGCAACGCCCAGGTCGACCTGGTGGGCGGCGGCGTCGACCCGCAGACCCAGGCGCAGATCCTGCAGAACCCGAAGCTGAAGGCCAGCACCGACAACGCCTACGGCGGCCGTCTGGTGTACATGGCGATCAACTCCAAGCTCGCGCCGTTCGACAACGTCGAGTGCCGCAAGGCCGTCCAGTACGCGATCGACAAGGTCTCGGTGCAGACCGCGCTCGGCGGCCCGATCCGCGGCCAGATCGCCAACACGGTCCTCCCGCCGGACATCGCGGGCCACCAGGACTTCAACCTGTACGAGACCAAGGACAACAAGGGCGACGAGGCCAAGGCCAAGGAAGCCCTGAAGGCCTGCGGCAAGGAGGGCGGCATCAACACCGTCCTGTCGGCCCGCACCGAGCGCGCCACCGAGGTCGCCGCGGCCACCTCGATCCAGGCCGCGCTGAAGAAGGTCGGCATCAACGCCGAGATCCAGCAGTACCCGCAGGGCAAGTACCTGCAGGACGCCGCCGGGTCCCCGCAGTTCGCGGCCGAGCACAACATCGGCCTGATGATGATGCAGTGGGGCGCCGACTGGCCGACCGGCTACGGCTTCCTCCAGCAGATCGTCGACGGCCGCACCATCAAGCCGTCCGGCAACAACAACCTGGCCCAGCTGAACGACTCCGCCGTCAACAAGCTGATCGACGACGCCGCGATCAACCCCGACAAGGGCGCCCGCGAGAAGATCTACGGCGACGTCGACAAGAAGGTCATGGAGCAGGCGGTCTACGTCCCGCTGACCTACTTCAAGGTCTTCCTGTACCGCCCGGACAACGCCACCAACCTGGTCTCCACCTCGGCGTTCTCGGGTGAGTACGACTACCTGAACATCGGCTCCACCAAGTAAGAGCCTGGCTCCGCATCCCTGAAGGCAGGTGAAGGCAGCGGCGCCCGCCGCCGTCCGGAAGATCCCGGACGGCGGCGGGCCGCCGGAGCCGCCCAACTGTGTTTGCCTACATCATCCGCAGGATCATCGCGGCGGCGATTTTGCTGCTGGTCGTCAGCGTGGTCACCTTCGCGATCTTCTTCCTGCTCCCGCGACTCGCCGGAGAGACGGCCGACCAACTGGCCGCCCAGTACATCGGGAAGAACCCGTCGCCCGAGGCGATCGCCGCGGTCAAGCAGAACCTCGGCTTCGACCAGCCGCTGTACACCCAGTACTGGCACTTCCTCAAGGGGCTGGTCAGCGGTGCCGAGTACACGTTCGGCCCGGAACCGGCCACCTGTCACGTGCCCTGCTTCGGCTACTCCTTCAAGAACCACCTGGAGGTCTGGCCCGAGCTGACCAAGCGGATCCCGGTCACCATGTCGCTCGCCGCCGGTGCGGCGGTGCTCTGGCTGGTCTCCGGCGTCGCCACCGGCGTCGTCTCCGCGCTCAAGCCGCGCTCGATCTTCGACCGGCTCTCCATGGGCGTCGCGCTCGCCGGCGTCTCGCTGCCGGTCTTCTTCACCGGCGCGCTGCTGCTCACGCTGTTCAGCTACGAGTGGCCGATCCTGGACAACCTGCAGTACGTGAACTTCACCGACAACCCGCTGATGTGGGCCCGCAACCTGATCCTGCCCTGGATCTCGCTGGCCTTCCTCTACTCCGCGCTCTACGCCCGGCTCACCCGCGCCGGAATGCTGGAGACCATGAGCGAGGACTACATCCGCACCGCCCGGGCCAAGGGCCTGGTCGAGCGCAAGGTCGTCACCCGGCACGGGCTGCGCGCCGCGCTCACCCCGATCGTCACGATCTTCGGCATGGACCTCGGGCTGCTGCTCGGCGGCGCGCTGATCACCGAGCAGGTCTTCTCGCTCCAGGGCGTCGGCCAGTTCGCCGTCCAGGCGATCTCCGACAACGACCTGCCCAAGATCCTCGGCGTCACCCTGCTCGCCGCCTTCTTCATCGTCGCCTGCAACCTCGTGGTCGACCTCCTGTACGCCCTCGTCGACCCCCGGGTGAGGCTCTCGTGACCGACCTCCAGAAGTCCCCGGCGGACGCCGCGCAGACCCCGTCGGGCGACCCCTTCCTCTCGGTCCGCGACCTGCGGATCCACTTCGACACCGACGACGGCCTGGTCCGCTCGGTGGACGGGGTCAGCTTCGACCTCCACAAGGGGCGCACCCTCGGCATCGTCGGCGAGTCCGGCTCCGGCAAGTCCGTCACCTCGCTGGGCATCATGGGCCTGCACCGCTCCAAGCGGGCCCGGATCAGCGGCGAGATCCGGCTGAACGGCGAGGACCTGATCGCGGCCGGCCCGGACCGGGTGCGCCAACTGCGCGGCCGCGACATGGCGATGATCTTCCAGGACCCGCTGACCGCGATGCACCCCTACTACACGGTGGGGCAGCAGATCGTCGAGGCGTACCGGGTGCACCACCCCCAGGCCTCCAAGAAGCAGGCCAGGGCCCGGGCGATCGAGATGCTCGACCGGGTCGGCATCCCGCAGCCCGACCGCCGGGTGGACGACTACCCGCACCAGTTCTCCGGCGGCATGCGCCAGCGCGCCATGATCGCCATGGCACTGGTCAACGACCCCTCGCTGCTGATCGCCGACGAGCCCACCACCGCCCTGGACGTCACCGTCCAGGCGCAGATCCTGGACCTCATCCGCGACCTCCAGGAGGAGTTCGGCTCCGCCGTCATCATCATCACCCACGACCTCGGGGTGGTCGCCGAGCTGGCCGACGACATCCTGGTCATGTACGGCGGCAAGTGCGTCGAGCGCGGCCCGGCCGAGACCCTCTTCGACGCGCCCGAACACCCCTACACCTGGGGCCTGCTGGGGTCGATGCCGCGGTTGGACCGGGAACTCCAGGACCGGCTGGTGCCGGTCAAGGGCACCCCGCCCAGCCTGATCAACGTGCCGTCCGGCTGCGCCTTCCACCCGCGCTGCCCGTACGCCGACCTGACCGGCGGGCGCTCCACCGGCGAGCTTCCGGTGCTGGCCGAGGCCGCGCCCGGGCACTTCGCGGCCTGCCACCTGGCGGCCGACGAGCGGCACCGCATCTTCGCCGAAGAGATCGCGCCCCGGCTGTGAGCCCGGCCTCGTACCACCTTTCTGGAGAGAACCGATGACGGACACTCAGGCGGCCACGATCCCGTCGCCGGCACCCGCCCCCGGCCGCGAGCCGCTGCTGAAGGTGGCCGGCCTGACCCGGCACTTCCCGATCCGCGGCGGGCTGCTGCGGCGCCAGACCGGCGCGGTGCGGGCCGTCGACGGCATCGACTTCACGGTCAACGCCGGCGAGACCCTGGGCGTCGTGGGCGAGTCCGGCTGCGGCAAGTCGACCATGGGCCGACTGGTCACCCGGCTCGACGAACCGACCGGCGGGACCATCGAGTTCGAGGGCACCGACATCACCCACCTGGGCGTCGGGGCGATGCGGCCGCTGCGCCGCGACATCCAGATGATCTTCCAGGACCCGTACTCCTCGCTGAACCCCCGGCACACCGTCGGCACCATCGTCGGCGCGCCCTTCAAGCTCCAGAACGCGGTGCCGGAGGGCGGGCTCAAGAAGGCCGTCCAGGAACTGCTGGAACTGTGCGGGCTCAGCCCCGAGCACTACAACCGCTACCCGCACGAGTTCTCCGGCGGCCAGCGCCAGCGCATCGGCATCGCCCGGGCGCTCGCGCTGAAGCCGAAGATGATCGTCGCGGACGAGCCGGTCTCCGCGCTGGACGTCTCGATCCAGGCGCAGGTGGTCAACCTGCTGGACGACCTCCAGCAGGAACTCGGGCTGACCTACCTGATCATCGCGCACGACCTCTCGGTGGTCCGGCACGTCTCGGACCGGGTCGCGGTGATGTACCTCGGCAAGATCGTGGAGATCGCCGACCGGGACTCGCTCTACCGCAGCCCGATGCACCCGTACACCAACGCGCTGATGTCCGCCGTGCCCGTCCCCGACCCGCGCCGCCGCCAGCGCGCGGGCCGCGAGCGCATCCTGCTCAAGGGCGACGTCCCCTCGCCGATCAACCCGCCCAGCGGCTGCCGCTTCCGCACCCGGTGCTGGAAGGCGCAGGACGTGTGCGCGAGCCAGGAGCCGCCGCTGACGGTGCTGGCGACCGGGCACCAGGTGGCCTGCCACTTCCCGGAGAACGCTCCGGAGAAGGCGTCGGCCGGCGCCACGGCCTGAGGCCCTCGCACGTACGCAGGAGGCCGCCCGCCCCCGGACTTCCGGGGACGGGCGGCCTCTTGGCGGTCCGCGCCTCAGACGCCGGCGGCCGGCTCCGGCTCCGGCACGCGCGGGCCCGGGGCGGCCGCGGCGAGCGGCGTCGGGGCGGGGGCCGGGAAGCGGCGGTCCAGCGCCCGGACCGCCCTGCGGCCCAGGTTCTGGAACGGGATCTCGACCAGCCGGTACGACAGCCAGGCGAGCACCACGACCGCCCCCAGGTAGCCGAGGGTGAGCGCGGCCTGCCCCTTCGGCCCGACGATCGGCGGGTAGTCCCGCAGTTTCCAGCCGAGGAAGTACATCAGCGGGCCGTGCAGCAGGTAGACCGAGAAGCTGATCGTGCCGAGCCCGCTGAGCCAGCGCGGGAAGCGGCGGCGGCGCAGCAGCATGGCGGCCGCGAACAGGGCCCAGGCGGCCAGGTAGGCGGACGAGAAGGACTCCCACGAGGGCGTCCAGGTGTGCCGGAGCGCCGTGTCGCGGTTGTACAGGTAGCCGACCGTGACGCCGGTGACGATCACGAAGCCGCAGCAGAGCAGGGCCGGAAGCCGATCGAGCAGGCCGTGCTCCAGCCGGTACAGCACGGTGCCGGCGAACATGGTCGCGAAGATCAGCATGGTCTCGAAGCCGGTGGTCCGGTTGTTCAGCGTGATCAGGACCAGGCCCAGGCCGCCGAGCAGCAGCGCGCCCCAACGGGTCAGGTCCGGGCGGGCGGTGGCGATGCAGGCCGCCGCCATCAGCACCACGATCCCGGCCGCCGCCACCAGGTGCCCGGTGGCCGCCAGGTCCACCGAGATCCCGCCGATCGGCAGCCAGGTGCCGAGGACCAGGGCGACGGACGCGAAGCCGACCGCGATCGGCGCGCTGTGCCGGTGCCACCCCCGCACGAACAGGGCGCACGCGAAGGAGTAGAAGACCATCTCGTAGGTGAGCGACCACATCACCCCGATGGTGCTGGGCACCCCCAGCAGGTCCTGGAGCAGCAGGCCGTTGGCGGCGAGCGACAGCACCGGGTGGTCGAAGGGGAAGCTCTGGACGATCTGGCCGCTGCGGGGCAGCACCAGCAGACTCGCCACCACCGTGACGACCACCGCGGGGTAGATGCGGAAGAGCCGTCCCGTCCAGAACGCCCGGACGTCGCCCCGGCGTTCCAGCGAGGCCGGGATGATGTACCCGCTGACCAGGAAGAACAGCATCACGCCGAAGAAGCCGAGGTCCAGGTGGCGCGGCACCCCGCCCGCGTGCGGGATCTTGCCGAGCAGCCCGAAGTGGTGCATGGCGACGGCGAGGGCGGCGATGCCGCGCAGCGCGTCGAGCCAGCCGAGCCGGGCGGAGGCGGGGGAGCCCGGCGACCCGGGCGGTTTCGACGACCGGGTCGGCGTGGGCGACTTCGGCGGCTTCGGCGGCGGCTTCGGGGCTGACCCGGGCTTCGCGAGCTTCACAGGCGGAGGCTAGCCGAACCGGTTCGGCCCCACGGCGCACAAGGGGTTGGCCGCCGTTCCGGCGGTGCGTTCGGATCCGGAGCACGGACGTTCGATGGAACACCTGCGCGAATCAGGTACATATGGACGGTGACATCCCAGCTCTTCCCGACCGACGTGCAGCAGTCGCTGGACCTCGTCGGCATCTTCGTCTTCGCCCTCTCCGGGGGCCTGCTCGCCGTCCGCAAGAACATGGACATCTTCGGGATCTGTGTGCTGGCCGAGGTCACCGCCCTCGGCGGTGGCGTGATGCGCGACCTGGTGATCGGCGCCACCCCGGTCGCCGCGTTCACCAACCTCGGCTACTTCGTGACCCCGCTGGCCGCCGCGCTGGTGGTGTTCTTCCTGCACCCGGAGGTCGAGCGGATCAACCGGGCCGTGCAGACCCTGGACGCGCTCGGGCTCGGGCTGTTCTGCGTGACCGGCACCGCCAAGGCCCACGATTTCGGGCTCGGCGCGGTCGCGGCGATCGCGCTCGGCATGGTGACCGCGGCCGGCGGCGGCGTGATCCGCGACGTGCTGGCCGGGGAGATCCCCTCGCTGCTGCGCTGGGACCGGGAGATCTACGCCGTCCCGGCCCTGGTCGGTGCCACCCTGGTCGCGCTGCTGATCGGCGCGGACCGCCTCACCGGCATCACCGGAACCGCGGCCGCGCTCACCGCCTTCGGGCTGCGGATGCTCGCGCTGAAGTACGGCTGGCGTGCCCCGCGGGCCTGGCACCGCAACGGTTCTCGCACCAGCGAGGAGTAGGCGAGCCGCCGTACGCGAGCGAGATCGCCTCGGCCGTGCAGAGCAGTTCCGGCACCATCCGGGCCAGTTCGCCGGGCGGCACCTCGCTCGCCGGGGCGCTCAGCGCGCAGGCCGCGACCGTCCGTCCGCCGCTGCCCGCGACCGGCGCGGCCACGCAGGTCACCGGCTCCCGGTGCTCGCAGGACTCGGCCGCCCAGCCCCGGCGGCGCACCGCCGCCAGCTCGGGCTCCTCGGGGACGCCGTCCGCCGACAGCCCGGCGAGCAGCACCCGGCCGACCGCCGTCCCGTCCACCGGGGCCCGGCGCCCGATCCGGGACGGCTCGGCGCCCGGCAACCCGGCCACCTCGTCCAGGTAGAGCACCTCGCCGTCGTGCAGCACGGCGAGCCGGACGGTGTAGCCGCAGCGGGCGTTGAGCGCGGCCAGGTACGGCGCGGCGACCTGCCGGACGTCGAAGTCCTCCAGCGCGCGGTGGGCCAGCGAGAGCACCCGGCCGCCCAGCCGGTAGCGCAGGTCCGGCTGGCGGCGGGCGAAGCCGTGCTCCTCCAGGGTGCGCAGCAGCCGCAGGGCGGTGGACTTGTGCACCCCGAGGCTGCTGGCGGCCTGCTCCAGCGAGAGCGGCGCGTCGCCGAGTGCGTCGAGCAGGGTCAGCGCGCGGTCGACCGACTGCGACATGGCGTTTCCTGTGGATCCGGCTGACTGATGGCGTCAGGCTAACCGCTGGGTGGCTCAGTGGTACAAACCACTGCCGGACGCGGCCGTCCGGCAGTGGTGCGTCCGCGGTGCGCCGCGCCCGTGGTTCGTCCGCGGTGCGTCCGGGCCGGTGCCGGCCGGTGCCGGCCGTGAGTGGCTGGAACTGCCCCGCCCCGGAACCCCCTGAGGTGCCGCGCTCTACAATCGGATGGTTATGCCATACCTGGACCATGCGGCGACCACGCCGATGCTGCCCGAGGCGATCGCCGCGATGACGGCGCACCTGGGGGTGGTCGGCAACGCCTCGGCCCTGCACGCGGCCGGCCGCCGGGCCCGCCGGGTGGTCGAGGAGTCCCGGGAATCGCTGGCCGAATCGCTGGGCGCCCGCCCCAGCGAGATCGTGCTCACCGGCGGCGGCACCGAATCCGACAACCTGGCGGTCAAGGGCCTGTACTGGGCCCGCCGGGACGCAGACCCGGCCCGCACCCGGGTGCTGTGCAGCCCGGTCGAGCACCACGCGGTGCTGGACGCGGTGCACTGGCTCTCCGAGCACGAGGGCGCCGAGGTCGAGTACCTGCCGGTGGACGGGTACGGCCGGGTGCACCCCGACGCGCTGCGGTCGGCGATCGAACGCGACCCGGCGTCGGTGGCGCTGGTCACCGTGATGTGGGCCAACAACGAGGTCGGCACCGTCCAGCCGGTGCGCGAACTGACCACCGTGGCGGCCGAGTACGGCATCCCGGTGCACGCCGACGCCGTGCAGGCGCTCGGTCAGGTCCCGGTCTCCTTCGCCGAGTCCGGCCTCACCGCGCTCACCGTCACCGGGCACAAGATCGGCGGCCCGTTCGGCATCGGCGCCCTGCTGCTCTCCCGGGGCGCCGCGCCCGTACCGCTGCTGCACGGCGGCGGGCAGGAACGCGACGTGCGCTCCGGCACCCTCGACGCCCCCGGTTCGGCCGGCTTCGCGGCCGCCGCGGCGCTCGCCGTCGAGCGGCGGGCCGAGCACGCGGTCACGCTCGGCGCGCTGCGGGACGAGCTGGTGGCGTCGGTGCTGGCCGCCGTACCGGACGCGATCCTCAACGGCGACCCGTCGGCCGAGGGCCGGCTGCCCGCCAACGCGCACTTCTCCTTCCCCGGCTGCGAGGGCGACGCGCTGCTGATGCTGCTGGACGCCCAGGGCATCGAGTGCTCGACGGGCTCCGCCTGCTCGGCCGGGGTGCCGCAGCCCAGCCACGTGCTGCTCGCGATGGGCGTCGACCCGCTGCTGGCGCGCGCCTCACTGCGGTTCTCGCTCGGGCACACCTCGGTGCCGGAGGACGTCACGGCGCTGGGGAAGGCCATCGGGCCGGTCGTCGAGCGGGCGCGCAACGCGGGGCTGGCGTCGGTGCGGCGCTGATCTCGGCTCCGGGAACAGGCGGGCCACCCCGTACCCTTGTTGCCATCATGACTGACTTCCCGGGTGCCCCGACCGCTCCGTCCACCGGCCGTCTGCGCGTGCTCGCGGCGATGTCCGGCGGAGTCGACTCCGCCGTCGCCGCCGCCCGCGCCGTCGAAGCGGGGCACGAGGTGACCGGCGTCCACCTGGCGCTCTCCGCCAACCCGCAGTCCTTCCGGACCGGCGCGCGCGGCTGCTGCACCATCGAGGACTCCCGGGACGCCTGGCGGGCGGCCGACGTGATCGGCATCCCCTTCTACGTCTGGGACCTCGCCGAGCGCTTCCGCGAGGACGTCATCGACGACTTCGTCGCCGAGTACGCGGCCGGGCGCACGCCCAACCCGTGCCTGCGCTGCAACGAGAAGATCAAGTTCGCGGCGCTGCTGGACAAGGCGATCGCGCTCGGCTTCGACGCCGTCTGCACCGGCCACTACGCCCGGATCGTCGACCTGCCGGACGGCTCGCGCGAGCTGCACCGGGCCGTGGACGGCGCCAAGGACCAGTCCTACGTCCTCGGCGTGCTCGACGCCGACCAGCTCGCCCACTCGCTCTTCCCGCTCGGTGACACCACCAAGGAGGAGATCCGGGCCGAGGCCGAGCGCCGCGGCCTGGCCGTCGCCAAGAAGCCCGACAGCCACGACATCTGCTTCATCGCCGACGGCGACACCCAGGGCTTCCTGGCCCAGCACCTCGGCACCGCCACCGGCGACATCCTCGACGTCGACGGCACCAAGCTCGGCGAGCACGACGGCGCGTACGGCTTCACCATCGGCCAGCGCAAGGGCCTGCGGATCGGCCGCCCGGCGGCCGACGGCAAGCCGCGCTACGTGCTGGACATCTCCCCGGTGAACAACACCGTCACGGTCGGCCCGGTCGAGGGCCTCGACGTCACCGGGCTGACCGCCATCCGCCCCCGCTGGTGCGGCACCGAGCCCCTGGCGGACGGCCGCTACACCGCCCAGCTGCGCGCCCACGGCGAGGAGGTGCCGGTGAGCGCCTCGGTCGTCGACGGCGAGCTGCGGGTGGAACTGGACACCCCGGTGCGGGGCATCGCCCCCGGCCAGGCCGTGGTGATCTACGACGGCACCCGTGTCGTCGGCTCCGCCACCATCGCCACCACCGAGCGCCCGGCCGTCACCGCCTGAGCCCGCCCCGCGCCCGGCGAGGAATCCCCGGTGAAGTCTCGCCGCGGGGCGTGATAGACCGGACGGCACTATGAATATCTCTGTCTTCTGCTCCGCGTACTCGCTCGACGACCGCT
The DNA here is from genome assembly GCF_055589745.1 of Kitasatospora sp. NPDC041917. Classification (NCBI taxonomy): domain Bacteria; kingdom Bacillati; phylum Actinomycetota; class Actinomycetes; order Kitasatosporales; family Streptomycetaceae; genus Kitasatospora; species Kitasatospora sp. NPDC041917. The sequence goes on from NZ_JBVJBI010000007.1 coordinate 292,928, forward strand.
ACTCCGCCCCCGCCGCGGAGTTCGCCCGGCTCCTGGGGGAGGGCGGGCACACGCTGGTGTGGGGCGGCTCGAACGCCGGGCTGATGGGGCTGCTCGCCGACGAGGTGAAGGCGGCGGGCGGCAGGCTCGTCGGCGTGATGGTCGAGATGCTGCGGCACAAGGCGTACGTCGGCGCCGACGAGCTGGTGTGGACGGCCGACCTGCCGGAGCGCAAGGCCGAGCTGGCCTCGCGGGCGGACGCGATCGTCGTGCTGGTGGGCGGGCTGGGCACCCTGGACGAGGTCACCGAGGTGCTGGAGCTCAAGAAGCACGGGATGTTCGACAAGCCGGTGGTGGTCCTGGACACCGAGGGCTTCTACGCGGGCCTGCGCACCCAGATGGAGCGGATGGACGCCGAGGGCTTCCTGCCGCGCCCGCTCGCCGAGCTGATCACCTTCGCGGACACGCCCGCCGAGGTTTTCGCCCAGCTCAAGGCCTGATTGGATCACGACCATGGCTGCACATCTGATCACTGGCGCCGGCTCCGGCATCGGCGCCGTACTCGCCGAGCGACTCGCCGAGCGCGGGGACGAGCTCTGGCTGCTGGCCCGCGACGCCCGTCGGGCCGCCCAACTGCGCGAGCGCTTCCCCGGGGCCCGCACCCTCGTCGGGGACCTCGGCGATCCGGGCAAGCTGTCCTGGGCCTTCGGCCACCAGCAGCTGCCGGTCGAGCTGGACTCCCTCCTGCACGTCGCGGGCACGGTCGAGCTCGGCCCGGTCGGCGACCTGACCCCCAAGGCCTGGCAGGAGACGCTGAACGTCAACCTCGTCGCCCCCGCCGAGCTGACCCGCCTGCTGCTGCCGTCGATCCGGCTGGTCAAGGGCCATGTGCTCTTCGTGAACTCCGGCGCGGGCCTCAACGCCCACGCCGAGTGGTCGGCGTACGCGGCCAGCAAGCACGGCCTCAAGGCGCTCGCCGACGCGCTGCGCCACGAGGAGCACGCCAACGGCGTCCGGGTCACCTCCGTCTACCCGGGCCGCACCGCCACCGCGATGCAGGTGAAGGTGCACCAGCAGGAGGGCAAGGAGTACGACGCCGGCCGCTGGATCGAGCCCGCGTCCGTCGCCAGGGCGATCCTCGCCGCCCTCGACGCCTCCCGGGACGCGGAGATCACCGACATCACCGTCCGCCCCGGGCGGTAGCGCGCCGCACGGGAAGTCGGCCGGTCCGACTTTCCGTGCGCGCACCGGATGTCGACCCGGCCTCCGCGTGCCCGGCGGCCCCGGTACCGAGCCCCGCGCCCGGCACCGGGGCCGTCCGGCTGAGTAGGCTCGGGCGGGTGAGCACCCCACACACCTTCCCCGACCTGCGCGGCGCCGCCACCGGCGTCGGTTCGCTGCCCGGCACCGACGCCCGGGAGGCCGCCAAGACCTCCACCGGGGCACTGGAGCACCTGCCGTTCCTGCCCGAGCTGCCCGCCCGCGGGCCGGGCGCCGACATGATCGGGCGCGGCGCCGGCCTGCTGGTCGAACTGTTCGCGCAGACCGAGCCGAGCGGCTGGCGGTTCACCGACCGTCCGGGCCGGGACACCCGGCGCGCCCACTCCTGGCTCGGCGAGGACCTGGACGCGCTGGAGGAGTTCACCCAGGGCCACCAGGGCGCGCTCAAGGTCCAGGCCGTCGGCCCCTGGACGCTGGCGGCGAACATCGAGCTCAAGCACGGCGAGAAGGCGCTCGCCGACCCCGGCGCGTGCCGCGACATCGCCGGCTCGCTCACCGAGGGCCTGCGCCGCCACCTCGCGGACGTCCGCAGGCGGGTGCCCGGCGCCGAGGTCGTGCTGCAGCTGGACGAGCCCTCGCTGCCCGCCGTCCTGGCCGGGTCGGTGAAGACCGCCAGCGGCTTCCAGCGGCTGCGCGCCGTCGACCGGCAGGTCGCCGAGGAGGTGCTGCGCGAGGTGATCCGGAACCTCGACGCGCCCGTGGTGGTGCACAGCTGCGCGCCGGACGTCCCGGTCCCGCTGCTGCGCCGCGCCGGGGTGGCCGGGATCTCCCTCGACTTCTCGCTCCTCACCGAGCGCCAGGACGACGACCTCGGCGAGGCCGTGGAGGGCGGCACGACGATCCTCGCCGGTGTCGTCCCCGCCACTGACCAGGCGGTGTCCGACCCTGCCGGTAGTGTCCAGGGTGTCAGGACCTTGTGGCGCAGGCTCGGGTTCGCCCCGGAGCTGCTGGGCCGCCGCGTGCTGGTGACACCGACCTGCGGGCTGGCCGGGGCCTCCCCGGCGTACGCGCGCAGGGCGCTGTCGTCCGCGGTGCGGGCGGCACAGAGCCTGGTGGACAACCCGGAATGAGAGTGCAGGAGGGCTTGCGGTGACGGCTGTCGAGGGCTGGGAGGACGTCCCGGCGGAGGTGCGCGGGCGGCACGCCGAGCTGGCGCAGGAGATCACCGACCACCGGGCCCGGTACTACGAGCAGGACGCGCCGGTCGTCAGCGACGCCGAGTTCGACGCGCTGATGCGGGAGCTGGAGGGGATCGAGGCCGAGCACCCGGCCCTGGTCACCCCGGACTCGCCGACCCAGAAGGTCGGCGGCGCGGCCACCGGGCTGTTCGCCGAGGTCGAGCACCGCGAGCGGCTGCTCAGCCTGGACAACGCGATGGACGACGAGGAGCTGTCCGCCTGGGCCGAGCGGGTCGCCACCGAGCTGCAGGGCATCGACTACCACTACCTGTGCGAGCTCAAGGTGGACGGCCTGGCCGTCAACCTCACCTACGAGAACGGCCAGTTGGTGCAGGCGGCGACGCGCGGCGACGGCCGGGTCGGCGAGGACATCACCCCCAACGTCCGTACCATCAAGGAGATCCCGCACCGGCTCAAGGGCGAGAACATCCCGGAGCTGGTGGAGATCCGCGGCGAGGTCTACTTCCCGACCGAGGAGTTCGACGCGCTCAACGCCTCCTTCGCGGAGGAGAACGAGCGCCGCCGGCAGGAGAACGAGGAGCGCGCCAAGGAGGGCAAGCGGCCCCGGGCGCTGATCCGGCTGTTCATGAACCCCCGCAACGCCGCCGCCGGTTCGCTGCGCCAGAAGGACCCGCATGTCACCGCCTCCCGCCCGCTGCACATGGTGGTGCACGGCATCGGCGCCCGGGTGGGCTTCGACATCGACAACCAGTCGCACGCCTACCGGCTGCTGCACGACTGGGGCCTGCCCACCGCCCGCCACAACCAGGTGGTGAAGACGCTCGCCGAGGTGCGGGCCTTCATCGCGCACTTCGGCGAGCAGCGGCACTCGGTCGAGCACGAGATCGACGGCGTCGTGGTGAAGGTGGACGAGATCGCCCTGCAGGGCCGGCTCGGCGCCACCTCCAAGTCCCCGCGCTGGGCGATCGCCTGGAAGTACCCGCCGGAGGAGGTCACCGGGAAGCTGGCCGAGATCAAGGTCGGCATCGGCCGCACCGGCCGGGCCACCCCGTACGCGGTGCTGGCCGAGCCGGTGAAGGTGGCCGGCTCGATGGTGCAGTACGCGACGCTGCACAACCAGGAGGTCGTCAAGGCCAAGGACGTGCTGCTCGGCGACACGATCGTGCTGCGCAAGGCCGGCGACGTCATCCCGGAGATCCTCGGCCCGGTCTACGACCTGCGGGACGGCACCGAGCAGGCCTTCGTGATGCCCTCGCACTGTCCGGAGTGCGACAGCGAGCTGCGGCCGATGGCCGAGGGCGACATCGACCTGCGCTGCCCGAACGCGGAGCGCTGCCCGGCCCAGATCCGGGAGCGGATCGCCTTCCTCGGCGGGCGGCAGTGCCTGGACGTGGAGGGGCTGGGCTACGTCGCGGCCACCGCGCTGACCCAGCCGCTGGAGCCGGCCGAGGCGCCGGTGCGGAACGAGGCCGACATCTTCCGGCTGACGCGGGAGAAGCTGCTGCCGATCAAGGTGCTGGTCCGGGACCCGAAGACCGGCATGCCGAAGCTGGACGACAGGACGGGCAAGGAGAAGGAGGTCTTCTTCTTCGCCACCACCAAGGGCGAGCCGAAGAAGTCGCTCCAGGCCCTGATCGACAACCTGGGCGTGGCGAAGGGGCGGCCGCTGTGGCGGTTCGTCAACGGGCTGTCGATCCGGCACGTCGGTCCGGTCGCCGCGCAGGCGCTGGCCCGGGAGTTCCGCGATCTGACGAAGATCTTCGAGGCGAGCGAGGAGCAGCTGGCGGCCGTCGAGGGGGTCGGCCCGACCATCGCCCGCTCGATCCGGGAGTGGTACGCGGAGGAGTGGCACCAGGAGATCCTCCGGAACTGGGAGGCGGACGGCGTCCGCTTCACCGAGGAGTTCGCGGACGAGGAGGAGGCGGAGCGCCCGCTGGAGGGCCTGACCGTGGTGGTGACCGGCACGCTGGCCGGCCACACCCGGGACGGTGCCAAGGAGGCGCTGACCTCGCGTGGAGCGAAAGTGACCGGTTCGGTTTCGAAAAAGACCGATTTTGTGGTCGCTGGTGACAACCCTGGGTCCAAGTACGACAAGGCTGTTCAGCTCGGCCTGCCGGTCCTGGACGACGCCGGGTTCGCCGTCCTGCTCGCCGACGGGCCGTCCGCCGCCCGTGCCCACCTGGGGCTTCCGGAGCCGGAGGAGGCCGGGGAGGCGAAGAAGGAGCCCGTCGAGGACTGACCCGGAGCGGACCCGAGCGGTCGGTGACCGGATCGGTGTTGTTATCGTCCTGATGCAACGTCACCGGGTGCCGCACAGTGAAAGCGGGCATTGTGTCACTGTGCGGCACCCGAGAGCGGTGGCGCGTTTCCGGTTGTCCGAAAGTCTGCCCACCGGGTGGACCCCGGCATACCCTGGAGCGCAACAGAGTGTCAGCAGGGGTGGGGGCACCGGCTGGGCCGGTGTTCCGCGGGGTCGCTCCATGCCCGGCAGCTGTCGGTACCGGCACGGTGCCTCACCGTAAGGCGGCCCGACGGGGCGGGCCCGACGGAGGACAGGGCTTATGGATCGTACGACCGGCGGTGCGCCCACACGCCCGCCGCAGGGGGTGGCGGGTGCGGTCCTGCTGCTCGGCGTGCTGCTGGCCGGAGCCGCGCCGCTCATCCCGCTGGCCGTCCTGGTCTACCGGTACGAACCCGAGTTGCTGCCGCTGTTCGCCGTGCCCCTGGCGGTGCTGGTGGCGGCCTGGCGGATCGCCCGGGACCGCGCCCGCGACCAACTGACCGACCCGCTGACGGATCTGCCCAACCGTCAGGCCCTGCTTTTGGCTGCCCAGGAGGCGATCGCGGAGTGTGGTCAGGGCTACAGCGTCGGTCTCATCCTGCTCGACCTCGATCGCTTCCGATCACTCAACGACACACTAGGTCATACGGCCGGTGACCGGCTGCTGGTTCACATCGCCCGCCGACTGCACCGGGCCCTGCGCTCCGGCGGACCGGCCGGCAGCGCCACCCGGGAGTCCATCGACGACGTCTTCGCCGGCCTGCCCCGGCACTACCGCCGAGGCCGCCCGATGGTGGCCCGGATGGGCGGCGACGAGTTCGCCGTCCTGCTGCCCGGCATCAACTGCCCGGACAGCCTGGAGCGGGTCGCCAAGGCGCTGATCGCCGAACTGGCCGCCCCGATCCGGCTGGACGGGCTGCTGCTCGTCCTGGAGGCCAGCGGCGGCGTCTGCGTCTACCCGCAGCACGCCCAGGACGCCGAGGCCCTGCTGCGCCGGGCCGACGTCGCGATGGGCCACGCCCAGCGCGGACACTGCGGCGTCGCCCAGTACGACGAGACCCAGGACGCCGACACGCCGTACCGGATCGGGCTGTTGGGGGACCTGCGCCGGGCACTGGAGACCGGCGAGGTGCAGCTGCACTACCAGCCGAAGGTGGCCTTCGACGGCCGGGTGGTCGGCCTGGAGGCCCTGCTGCGCTGGGAGCGCCCCGGCCAGGGGAAGGTCCCGCCGGACGAGTTCGTCGGGCTCGCCGAATCCAGCGGCCTGATGCCCCGGCTCACCGACTACGTGCTGGAGGCGGCCGTCGGCCAGCTCGCGTACTGGCGCGACCAGGGCCTCCAGGTGCAGGTCGCGGTCAACGTCTCGCCGCGCGACGTGCTCAACCCCGGCTTCGCCCAGCGGGTCGCCGGCCACCTCGTGCGCCACCAGGTGCCGGCCCACGCGCTCCAGCTGGAGATCACCGAGCGGCTGCTGCTGGACGACTCCCGGCGGGCCGCCGACACCCTGGCCGAGCTGCGCGGCTACGGCGTCGGGATGTCCCTGGACGACTTCGGCACCGGGCACTCCTCGCTGGTGCGGCTGCGCAGCCTGCCGGTCGGCGAGCTGAAGATCGACCGCTCCTTCGTCTCCCGGATGGTCGCCGACGACCACGACGCGGCGGTGGTCCGCTGCTCGGTGGAGCTCGCCCACTCGCTGGGCCTGACCGTGGTCGCCGAGGGCGTCGAGGACGACGAGACCTGGGAGCGGCTGCACTGCATGGGCGTGGACGCCGTCCAGGGCTGGCTGGTGTCGGCCGCGCTGCCGGCCGAGCAGGCCACCGCCTGGCTGCGGGTGCACCGCACCGGCGCCCCGCCGGTGGAGCGGCTCGGCCTGCCGCCCCAGCTGCCCGCGGGCTTCCCGTCGGTCCCGAACGCCAAGCCGATCGCCCCGCCGGCCAGGCCGCCGGTGCTGCCGCCGACACTCCCGCCGGTCCGGCCGCCGGTCATCCCGCCCACGCTGCCGCCGGTGGCCCAGGTGGTGCAGGCCGCGCACCGGGAGATCAAACCGCAGGGCTGGGCCCGCACCCGGCCGCAGTAGCCCGCCGGAGGTCGCGGTCCGGCCCCGGGGAGGGCCGGTGACGGGCGCCGCGGCTCACTCGTTGGCCGGGGCGGGGGACGGGCCCCATAGGATGGGGTCCAAAGACCACGAGGACGGAGCGCCGGAACCGGCTGCTCCTGCCCGGGCCCGGCACCGCCCGCAAGGCACAGCCGGGTCTCACCAGAACTCACCCTGAGGATCGCTGCATGCCTGGCATCACGCGCGAGGAGGTCGCCCACCTCGCCCGGCTGTCGCGTCTTGAGCTGAAGCCCGAAGAGCTGGACCACTTCGCCGAGCAGCTCGACGTGATCATCGGCGCGGTCGCCCGCGTTTCCGAGGTCGCCGGACAGGACGTCCCGCCGACCTCCCACCCGCTGCCGCTGACCAACGTCATGCGTGCGGACGAGGTCCGGCCGTCGCTCACCCCGGAGCAGGCGCTGTCCGGCGCCCCCGCCGCCGAGGAGCAGCGTTTCCGTGTGCCGCAGATCCTCGGGGAGGACTGACCGAGATGACCGAGCTGATTCCCACTCCCATCATCAAGTGGACCGCCGCCGAGACCGCGGGCGCCATCGCCAAGGGCGAGGTGTCCGCCATCGAGGTCGCGCAGGCCCACCTGGACCGCATCGACGCCGTCGACAAGAAGGTCAACGCCTTCCTGCACGTCGACACCGAGGGCGCGCTGGCCGCGGCCAGGGCCGTCGACGAGAAGCGCGCCAAGGGCGAGGAGCTGGGCCCGCTGGCCGGCGTCCCGCTCGCGCTCAAGGACGTCTTCACCACCAAGGGCATCCCGACCACCTGTGGCTCGAAGATGCTCGAAGGCTGGATCCCGCCGTACGACGCCACGCTGACCAGCCGTCTCAAGGACGCCGGCGTGGTCATCCTCGGCAAGACCAACATGGACGAGTTCGCGATGGGCTCCTCCACCGAGAACTCCGCGTACGGCGTGACCGGCAACCCGTGGGACCTCTCCCGCATCCCCGGCGGCTCCGGCGGCGGTTCGGCCGCCGCGCTGGCCGCCTTCGAGGCCCCGCTGGCGATCGGCACCGACACCGGCGGCTCGATCCGCCAGCCCGGCGCCGTCACCGGCACCGTCGGCGTCAAGCCGACCTACGGCTCGGTGTCCCGCTACGGCCTGGTCGCGTTCTCCAGCAGCCTGGACCAGGGCGGTCCGTGCGCCCGCACCGTGCTGGACGCGGCCCTGCTGCACGAGGCCATCGCCGGGCACGACCCGCTGGACTCCACCTCGATCGACGCGCCGGTGCCGGCCGTGGTCGAGGCAGCGCGGATGCGCGACATCCGCGGCATGCGGATCGGCGTCGTCAAGGAGTTCGCCGGCGAGGGCTACCAGGCCGGCGTGATGCAGCGCTTCAACGAGTCGGTGGAGCTGCTGCGCGAGCTGGGCGCCGAGGTCGTCGAGGTCTCCTGCCCGTCCTTCACCCTGGCGCTGCCGGCGTACTACCTGATCGCGCCGTCGGAGTGCTCCTCCAACCTGGCCCGCTTCGACGCGATGCGCTACGGCCTGCGGGTCGGCGACGACGGCTCGCGCTCGGCCGAGGAGGTCACCTCGCTGACCCGCGAGGCCGGCTTCGGCGACGAGGTCAAGCGCCGCATCATCCTGGGCACCTACGCGCTGTCCTCGGGCTACTACGACGCCTACTACGGCTCGGCCCAGAAGGTCCGCACGCTCATCTCGCGCGACTTCGACGCGGCCTTCGCGGGCGTGGACGTCCTGGTCTCGCCGACCACGCCGACCACCGCCTTCCCGATCGGCGAGCGCGCCGACGACCCGATGGCGATGTACCTGGCCGACCTGTGCACGATTCCGTCGAACCTGGCGGGCAACGCGGCCATGTCGCTGCCGGTCGGCCTGGCCCCGGAGGACAATCTCCCGGTCGGCCTCCAGATCATCGCACCCGCGATGGCGGACGACCGCCTGTACCGCGTGGGCGGCGCCGTCGAGGCCGCACTCAACGACAAGTGGGGGCACACCCTGCTGGAGGAGGCACCGGCACTGTGAGCAAGATCGAGAAGACCAAGGGCTCCGGCTCCCTGAAGGGCTTCAAGCACTCCAAGCCCGGTCTGTGGCTGTCCATCGGCACCAGCGCGTTCGGTGCGATCTCCGTGGCCAAGGACGTCCGCAAGGCCCGCGAGGAGAGCGACACCCTCAAGCTGGTCAACGCCCTGGTCGGCGCCGCCGCGCTGGTCACCGGCACCGCCCTGCTGGTGCGCGAGCTGCGCCGGCTGGGCTCCGACGACGTGCTGCTGGGCTGAGCTGAGCTAAGCGCCCTGGCCCGGCCCCCGCGCGACGCGGTGGCCGGGCCCGTACCTCCCAAGCTTCAAGTGAGAAGGGACGCTGTGAGCGTCATGAACCTGGTCTCCTACGAGGACGCTCTCGCGTCGTACGACCCGGTGATGGGCCTTGAGGTCCACGTCGAGCTGGGCACCAAGACCAAGATGTTCTGCGGTTGCTCGACCGAGCTGGGTGCCGAGCCGAACAGCCAGACCTGCCCGACCTGCCTGGGCCTGCCGGGTTCGCTGCCGGTGGTCAACGCGGTCGGCGTGGAGTCGGCCGTCAAGATCGGCCTGGCGCTGAACTGCGAGATCGCCGAGTGGTGCCGGTTCGCGCGGAAGAACTACTTCTACCCGGACATGCCCAAGAACTTCCAGACCTCGCAGTACGACGAGCCGATCGCCTTCAACGGCTACCTCGACGTGCAGCTGGAGGACGGCTCGACCTTCCGGGTGGAGATCGAGCGCGCCCACATGGAGGAGGACACCGGCAAGTCCAGCCACGTCGGCGGGGCCACCGGTCGCATCCACGGCGCCACCCACTCGCTGCTCGACTACAACCGGGCCGGCATCCCGCTGATCGAGATCGTCACCAAGCCGATCGTCGGCGCCGGCGAGCGCGCCCCCGAGGTCGCCAAGGCGTACGTCGCCGAGCTGCGCGAGGTGATCCGTTCGCTCGACGTCTCCGAGGCCCGGATGGACAAGGGCCAGATGCGCTGCGACGTCAACCTGTCGCTGCGCCCGAACGGCACCGAGACCTTCGGCACCCGCTCGGAGACCAAGAACGTCAACTCGCTGCGCAGCGTGGAGCGGGCCGCCCGGTTCGAGATCCAGCGGCACGCCACCGTGCTGACCGACGGCGGCACCATCGTCCAGGAGACCCGCCACTTCCACGAGGAGAACGGCTCCACCACCTCGGGCCGGATCAAGGACAACGCCGAGGACTACCGCTACTTCCCCGAGCCGGACCTGGTGCCGGTGGCCCCCGCCCGCGAGTGGGTCGAGGAGCTGCGCGCCGGTCTGCCCGAGCTGCCGCGGGTGCGCCGTGCCCGGCTGCAGGCGGAGTGGGGCCTGTCCGACAAGGACATGCAGTCGGTGCTCAACGCCGGTGCGGTGGGGCCGATCCAGGAGACCATCGCGGCCGGTGCCCCGGCCGACCAGGCCCGCAAGTGGTGGATGGGCGAGCTGGCCCGTCGCGCCAACGAGACCGGCACCGAGCTGAGCGAGCAGCCGATCACCCCGGCGCAGGTCGCCCGGGTCGCCGCGCTGGTCGCCGAGGGCAAGCTCAACGACAAGCTGGCCCGCCAGGTCATCGAGGGCGTGCTGGCCGGCGAGGGCGAGCCGGACGAGATCGTCGAGAAGCGCGGCCTGGCCGTGGTCTCGGACGACTCCGCGCTGGGTGCCGCCGTGGACCAGGCCATCGCCGAGAACGAGGCGATCGCCGCCAAGATCCGCGACGGCAAGGTCCAGGCCGTGGGCGCGCTGGTCGGCGCGGTCATGAAGGCCACCCGCGGCCAGGCCGACGCCGCCCGCGTGAAGGACCTGATCTTGGAGAAGCTGGGTGCGGCCTAGGCTGTGGACCCTGCCTTCCTAAGGCATCTAAGGCATCTAAGGCCCTCTAAGTAAGGCCTAAGGCCCCGTCTCACCTATGTATCTGGGTGAGGCGGGGCCTTAAACCGTTTTTGGCGACCGATCTAAGGCATCCGGGCCCCGGAAGATGCGGCACGCTCCCGATGCGGCACCCCCCACTGGCGGAGGAAGCTCTTACCTGTCAGCAAGACGGAGTGGAAAACCCGAGGGGGAACCGGAAATGATCGAGTACCAGACCTTCCAGCAACAGGCCCACGAGCTCGTGGCCCGCGCCGAGCACGAGCGCCTGGTGCGCGAGGCCAAGGAGGCCCGCCGACTGCGGCAGCGTCCGGTGGCCGCCCGCTTCCAGCGGCGCCCCGTGCGTCGGCCCGAATGCTGACGGTGCGGCACCACGGCGGTGCCGAAGGAGCTCCGGAGGGGGAGACGCTCACCAGCGTCTCCCCCTCCGGGCATTCGGGTCCTTCGACCCGTTCGCCAGGGGAGATAACCCCTCGGCCGGGCCCCACCGGCTATGGCATGCTCGCCTCCATGCAGCAGACATCGGTCAGCCCCGTCTTCGTCGGCCGCGGCAGCGAGATCACCGAGCTGACCGACGCGCTGCGCCGCGCCGGCACCGGCAGCCCGCAGGCCATCCTGATCGGCGGGGAGGCGGGGGTCGGCAAGACCCGGCTGCTGGAGGAGTTCCTGGAGCGGGCGGCCGCCCGCGGGGCGGTCACCTCGCTCGGCAGTTGTCTGGAGGTCGGCGCCGAGGGCCTGCCGTACGCACCGCTGGCCGCCGCGCTGCGCCGGCTGCACCGCTCGCTGGGCCCCGAACTGGAGGCCGCCGCGGCCGGCAGCGAGAGCCACCTCGCCCTGCTGCTCTCCGAGTTCGGCGAGGTGGACGGCGAACCCAACGACGAGTACAGCCGGGCCCGGCTGTTCGAGCACACCGCGAGGCTGTTCGAGCGGCTCGGCGCGGAGCGTACCCTCGTCCTCGCCGTCGAGGACCTGCACTGGTCCGACCGCTCCACCCGTGAGCTGCTCGCCTTCCTGGTGCGCACCCTGCACCGGTCCCGGGTGCTGCTGGTCGCCACCTACCGCACCGACGACCTGCACCGCCGGCACCCGCTGCGCCCCTTCCTCGCCGAGCTCGAACGGCTGCGCACCGTCCAGCGGCTGGAGCTGGCGCGGTTCGACCGCCGCGAGGTGGCCGCCCAGCTGGCCGGCATCCTCGGCACCACCGTCCCCGACCGCCAGCTGGTGGACCGCATCCACCGCCGCTCGGAGGGGAACCCGTTCTTCGTCGAAGAGCTGGCCACCGCCTTCGAGGACGGCTGCGGAGCCGGGCTGACCGACTCGCTGCGGGACATCCTGCTGGTGCGGGTCGAGGGCCTGGACGAGGAGGCCCAGCGGGTGGTGCGGATCGCCGCCGAGGGCGGCTCGCACGTCGAACACGCCCTGCTGGCCGCCGTCCTGGACGACGACGAGGAGGCGCTGATCGAGGCGCTGCGGGCGGCCGTCGGCGCCAACATCCTGCGTCCGGACAGCGAGGGCGAGGGCTACCGGTTCCGCCACGCGCTGGTCCGCGAGGCGGTCTCGGACGACCTGCTGCCCGGCGAACGGCACCGGATCAACCGCAAGTTCGCGCTCGTCGTGGAGGCCCAGCCGCAGCTCGTCCCGGGCGACGCGCTGGCCGCCCGGCTGGCCAACTACTGGTACCACGCGCACGATCCGGCCCGCGCCCTGCCGACGGCCCTGGACGCCGCCCGCGCGGCCCGCCGCCGCAACGCCTTCGCCGAGCAGCTCGGGATGCTGGAACGGGCCCTGGAGCTGTGGGACCTGGTCTCCGAGGAGGTGCTGGCGCACACCCTGCGCCCGTACGACTGGGCCGAGACCTACCCGCCGGGCTCCTGCGACCACAGCGCCGCGGACGAGGACTGCGACCGGATCCAGCTGGTCGACGTGCTGGCCGAGGCGGTGGTCGCGGCCCGGCGCTGCGGCGACCGGGAGCGCGGCCTGAGCCTGGCCAAGCGCGGGCTGCGGCTGGTCGACGAGGCGGAGCACCCGGTGCGCGCGGCCTGGTTCCGGATCAACCGGGCCCGGATGCTGGGCAGCCTGCGCCGCTCCGGCGACGAGGAGGAGATCGCGAACGCGCTGCGGCTGGTGGAGCACCTGCCGCCGACCGCGGTCCAGGCCGAGGTGCTCGCGCTCGGCGCCGGGACGGCGATGCTCAAGAAGCCGACCGCGGAGGCGATCGAGCTGGCCGAGCGGGCGATCCGGATCGCCGAGGAGGTGGGCGCCCACTCGGTCGAGGTGCACGCCCGGATGACCCTCGGCGGCCTGCGCTACGACGTGCACGGCGACGCCGAGGGCGGGCTCGCCGAGCTCGCCGGGGCGGTCGAACGGGCCCGCCGGCTGGGCGTGCCCGACCTGCTGCTGCGCGGCATCAACAACCTGGCCAGCATGCAGCGCGGACTGGGACACCCCGAGGACGCGGTCCGACTGGCCCGGGAGGGCCTGGAGTTCGCGGACGGCAACGGCCTGCTGCGCAACATCGGCGCCATCCTGACCGGCAACCTGGTCGAGGCGCTGACCGACCTCGGGCGGGTCCGGGAGGCCGCCGAGGTGCTGGCCGGCTACGAGGCGGCCAGCCCGACCGGCACCCACGCCGAGTTCCTGGACCGGATGCGCGGCGAACTCGCCCTGCTCAAGGGGGACCTGGCCACCGCGGGGACCATGCTGGCGCAGGCCCGGGCGGCCAACCGGGTCGGCCAGGTCCAGCACAGCGTGCCGATCAGCCGGCTGGCGGTGCGGCTCGCGGCGCTCGGCGGCCGGCCGCTGGAGGCCCGGGCCGAAGCGCTCGCCGTGCTGGAGGAGGACGGCCGGCTCGGTCACGAGTCCGACGTCTACCCGCTGCTGGCCGAGGCCGCGACGGTGGAGGCGGACAGCCGGGGCCTGCCGCAGGCCGGGGCGGGCCGGCCGGGGGCGCTGGCCGCGATCGCGGCGGCCGCCGCCGAGCTGCGTCCCCGGGCCCCGCTGCACCACGGCTGGGCCCGGCTGCTGGAGGCCGAACTGGCCCGCGCCGAGGGGGCGGACACTCCGGAGGTCTGGGCCGCCGCGGTCGAGGCGCTGCGGCCAACCGGCCTGCCGTACCCGCTGGCACAGGCCCTGCTGCGGGCCGGCGAGGCCGAGGTACAGGCCGGCCGGCGCGAGGCCGGCGCCGAACTGCTGCGCGAGGCGGCCGAACTGGCGGCCGTCCGGGACGACCGGCTGCTCGGCGGGCAGATCGCCGCGCTGGCCGAGCGGGCCGGGCTGAGCCTCGCCCCGGCCGAGCGGTCGGCCGCGGTGCCGACCCAGGCCGCCGGGGACTCCTTCAACCTCACCCCCCGTGAGCGGGACGTGCTCCGCCTGCTCGCGCGCGGCTGGACCAACCGGCAGATCGCCGAGGAGCTGTACATCTCTCCGAAGACCGCGAGCGTGCACGTCTCCAACATCCTCGGCAAGCTCGCGGTCGGCGGCCGGGGCGAGGCGGCCGCACTGGCGCACCGGCTGCGGCTGTTCCCGGACGATCTGGCCTCCTCGGGCCGCTGAGCAGGGCCCCACGGCGGCCCCGGACCGGTTCCGACCGGTCCGGGGCCGCCGTTCGTCCGTCCTGGAACCGGTGTTCGGGCGCCGCCGCGTGCTCCCGTGCGCGCCGCGTGAGCCCCCGCCCGCGCGCCGCCGCCAACCGGGCCGATCCGTAGGAATCGGGGGCATTTCCCCACCCTTTCGCCATTACTCTAAGTTGAGTGTGCGTGTCATTGAGTGACGGGATTGGTGTAGGGTCCATTTTGGGAGCATCGGTACGGTGCGGCGACCGGCAGGCCGCCCACCCCCTGGGCCACCGTCCTGACGGGGCGCCAGGCCACCGCGTACGTCCGAGAGGTGCGCGGCCGGTGGTCCGTGGCCGGGGCGCGAGGCCCCGGGCCGGAGGGGGAGAGGCCGAGTGAGCTCCACCGAAACGGTGCTGCCCGGAACCGGACGGCCGGAGGCACCGCACACCGACACGTCCGCCGCCGACGTGCCCGCGCCCGCCCGCCGCAGCCCGCTGTGCCGGCTCCGGGCCAGCCGCACCCTGCCCGGGTTCGTCCTGGGCGCACTCTGCCTGGCCTACGCCGCGGGCGCCGCCGCCGGCTGGGGATCACACCAACTGTCCGTCTTCATGGGCGACTTCGGACTGGCCGCGGCGGCCCTGGCGGCCGCGCTGTCCTGTCTGGTGTACGGCTGCACGGTCGGCGGGCACGCCCGCCCGGCCTGGCTGCTGTTCGGCCTCTCCTCGCTCATGGTCGCCTTCGGCAACGGCACCTGGGGCTGGTACGAGCTGGTCGTGCGCACCGCGCTGCCCCGGGACTCGCTCGCCGAGTACGCCTTCCTGCTCTTCGCCCCGCTCGCCATCACCGGCGTCCTGGTGCTCGCCCAGCACCCGCGCACGGCGGCCGGCTGGCTCTGCCTGCTGCTCGACGGCTGGCTGATCGCCGGCTCGCTGTTCACCCTCAGCTGGAGCCTGGCACTCGGCCGGATCGCGGCCGGCGAGGACGGCTCACCGCTGCGCCTGGCCCTCAACCTGGCCTACCCGGTGCTGGACATCCTGCTGGTCAGCCTGGTGGTCGGGCTGCGCTTCGGCGGCCGGGACGGCAACCGGGCGGCGGTGCACACGGCGATGGTGGCGCTCGCCGTCACCGTCACCTGCGACGCCCTGTTCACCTCCCCGGAACTGCGCAGCACCTACCACTCGGGCGAACTGCTGGACGCCGGCTGGTTCGCCGGCAGCCTGCTGCTGGCCTGGGCGCCGTGGTCGCCGCGCTGGCGTCGCCCGCTGCGCGAGCACCCCTCGGCCGGCGGCCTGCCGCACCGCCGGGTGGCCACCACCTTCAGCGCGCTGACCCCGTACGCGGCCGCCGCGGTCTGCACCGCCGGAATCCTCTACAACGCCCTCGGCGGACGGGAGTTGGACCGCGTGGTGGCCGCGGCGGCCTGCACCGTCGGGCTGGCGCTGATCCTCCGGCAGGGCGTGATGCTCCTGGACAACCTGTCGCTGGCCCAGGAACTCGCCCACAAGGAGGCGCACTTCCGCTCCCTGGTGCAGGGCTCCAGCGACGTCATCATGATCGCCGGCGCCAACGGCGTGCTCTCCTACGTCTCCCCGGCCGCGCTCGGCGTCTACGGCCGGGACCCGGAGCAGCTGGTCGGCGGCAACCTGCTGGACCTGGTCCACCCCGAGGACGTCGGCCGGGTGCTCGCCGAGGTCCGCCGCTACCTCGCCAGGGTCCGGCTCACCACCCACCGCAGCCCCGGCGGCGCCGAGCTCTCCGCCCGGGTCGAGTGCCGGATCAGCTCCGGCGCCGGCGAGTGGCTGCACGTCGAGTCCACCGTCAGCAGACATCGCGACGGCCTGCTGCTCAACAGCCGGGACGTCACCGAACGCGTCATGCTCCAGGCCCAGTTGCAGCACAACGCCTTCCACGACCCGCTCACCGACCTACCCAACCGGGCGCTGTTCACCCAGCGGCTGCGGGCCGCCCTCGGCGCCCGCGGCCAGCAGGGCGGGACGGGCGCCGGGATCGCGGTGCTCTTCCTCGACCTGGACGGCTTCAAGGCGGTCAACGACACCGCCGGGCACCAGGTCGGCGACGAACTGCTGGTGCAGGCCGCCCGCCGGCTCCAGAGCGCCGTCCGCTGCGGGGACACCGTCGCCCGGTTCGGCGGCGACGAGTTCGCCGCGCTGGTCTGCGGCCCGCTCGGCCGCCTCCAGGTCCAGGAGCTGGCCGAGCGGCTGCGCCTCGCGCTCTCCGAGCCGTACTGGATCGGCGGTGCCGAACTCGGCGTCGCCGCCAGCATCGGCATCGCCTTCGGCACCCCCGAGCGCGGCCCGGCGGCCGACCCCAGGGTCGCCGCCGACGAGCTGATGCGCAACGCCGACCTCGCGATGTACCGGGCCAAGTCCGAGGGCAAGGGCCGGGTGGTGCTCTACACCCCCGCGATGCGGGCCGACCTGGAGCGCCGCACCGAACTGGAGGAACGGCTGCGGATGGCGGTGAGGGAGGGCGGCTTCACGCTGCTCCACCAGCCCGTGGTGGACCTGCGCAGCGGCGCGGTGACCGGGGTCGAGGCGCAGGCCCGCTGGCGCTCGGTGGGCGGCCTGCTGCTCACCCCGGCCGAGTTCCTGCGTTCGAGCGAGCACGGCGACGCGGCCACCCGGTTCTCCCGCTGGCTGGTCCTGGAGGCGGTCAGCGCGGCCGTCGAGCGGCGCACCCTGCCGGGCCGGGGCCGCGGCGCGCCGGAGCCCGTCCCGGTGGCCGTCCGGCTCTCCGTGGAACGGCTCTGCTCGCCCGGCCTGTACGAGACGGTGGCCGCGGCGCTGCGCGACAGCGGGCTGCCGGCCGACGAGCTGGTGATCGAGGTGGCCCGGATGGGCCCGGACTCGCTCGCCGACGAGCTCGGCCGCCGGCTCTCCGCCCTGCGCGGGCTGGGCGTCTCCACCTGGCTGGCCGGGTACGGCGCCGGCGGCGGCTCGCTCGGCGCCCTCGCCCGGCTGCCGCTGGACGGGCTCAAGCTGGACCGCACGCTCGTCCAGGACCTCGGCGAGTCCGCGCTCAGCCGCACCCTGGCCGGGCACGTGCTGCGGCTCGGCCGCGACCTCGGGATGGCCACCGCCGCCGAGGGGGTGGACCTGCCCCGCCAGGTCTCCGCGCTGCAGGAGCTGGGCTGCGGGCAGGCCCAGGGCTCGGCCTTCGCCCCGCCGCTGGACGAGCCCCGGCTGCGCCGGGCGCTGGCCCGCCGCGGCTACCCGCTGCCCGCGCCGGCGGGCCCGGTCCCGGCCCGCCGCGCGTACCCTCCCGCCGCCGACGACACCCGGACGAGTGGCCGCACGAGCGGCCGCACGGACGCCGCGCCGGGACGTGGCGTACATCACCATGGCGGCTCTGACCTGCCCGAACACCGTGCCGTCACTGGTCCGCCGGGGGGTCCGTATGGCGAGACGGTCGTCCCACCTGCTTGACATGCCGCCCCGGACGGGAGGAAGGTCGTTGCCATGCGCACCCGAATTCTCGTACTTGGCGGGCGCGTCGGCTGAGTGGGCTCGTACGCCCTGCTCGTGACAGACCGACGCGCCACCCCTCGCATGCCCTTGGGCACGAGGGGTTTTTTGTTGCACTGACGCTGTTCCACCTCCGCAAGACCCCTGGCCTCGGCCGCCCGAGCATGTCCGACTTGTCGGATCGAGCGGGACGATTGAGGCAGAGCCGGCGCTCGGCCCGGACCGGGACCCCACCCTCGCAGCACCGGGGCCCGCAGCACCTGGTCGGCAAATCCCGAGAAGAGACAGGCAGATGACTGAGCACGCCGCATCCCCCCGCCGCGGGGACAACCCGGCCGCCAACGCTCCCGCTCCCCAGCACGTCGTCGAGACCATGACCGGCGCCCAGTCGCTCATCCGTTCCCTGGAGGCCGTGGGCGCGGACACCGTCTTCGGCATTCCGGGCGGGGCCATCCTTCCCGCGTACGACCCCCTGATGGACTCCGTCAAGGTGCGCCACATCCTGGTCCGCCACGAGCAGGGCGCCGGTCACGCCGCCACCGGCTACGCCCAGGCCACCGGCCGGGTCGGGGTCTGCATGGCGACCTCCGGCCCGGGCGCGACCAACCTGGTCACCCCGATCGCCGACGCCTACATGGACTCGGTGCCGGTCGTCGCGATCACCGGCCAGGTCTCCTCCAAGGCGATCGGCACCGACGCCTTCCAGGAGGCGGACATCTGCGGCATCACGATGCCGATCACCAAGCACAACTACCTGGTCACCGACCCGGCCGAGATCCCCCGGGTGATCGCGGAGGCCTTCCACATCGCCGCCACCGGCCGCCCCGGCCCGGTCCTGGTCGACATCGCCAAGGACGCGCTCCAGGCGACCACCACCTTCCGCTGGCCGGTCGAGACCGCGCTGCCCGGCTACCGCCCGGTGACCAAGCCGCACGCCAAGCAGATCCGCGAGGCCGCGAAGATGCTGGTCGGCGCCAAGCGTCCGGTGCTGTACGTCGGCGGCGGCGTGCTCAAGGCGCAGGCCACCGCCGAGCTGCGGATCCTCGCCGAGCTGACCGGCGCCCCGGTGGTCACCACCCTGATGGCGCTCGGCGCCTTCCCGGACAGCCACCCCCAGCACCTGGGCATGCCCGGCATGCACGGCTCCGTCCCGGCCGTCACCGCGCTCCAGAAGGCGGACCTGCTGTTCACCCTCGGCGCCCGCTTCGACGACCGCGTCACCGGCAAGCTGGACGGCTTCGCCCCCGGCGCCAAGGTCGTCCACGCGGACATCGACCCGGCCGAGATCGGCAAGAACCGCCCGGCGGACGTGCCGATCGTCGGCGACGCCCGCGAGGTGCTCGCCGACCTGATCGTCGCCGTCCAGGCCGAGTTCGACGCCGGCCACCGGGGCGACTACACCGAGTGGTGGGAGCGGCTCGACGAGTGGAAGAAGACCTACCCGCTCGGCTACGAGCCGGCCCCGAACGGGCAGCTCTCGCCGCAGCAGGTCATCGAGCGGATCGGCCGGCTGGTCGGCCCCGAGGCCATCTACGCCGCGGGCGTCGGCCAGCACCAGATGTGGAGCTCGCAGTTCATCCAGTTCGAGAAGCCGGGCACCTGGCTCAACTCGGGCGGCGCCGGGACGATGGGCTACGCCGTTCCCGCGGCGATGGGCGCCAAGGCCGGCCGCCCGGAGAGCGCGGTCTGGGCCATCGACGGCGACGGCTGCTTCCAGATGACCAACCAGGAGCTGGTCACCTGCGCCCTGAACGACATCCCGATCAAGGTCGCGGTCATCAACAACGGCTCGCTGGGCATGGTCCGGCAGTGGCAGACGCTGTTCTACAACCAGCGCTACTCCAACACCGTGCTGCACTCCGGCCCCGGCCACGACGGCATCGAGCCGCCGGCCCAGGGCACCCGGATCCCCGACTTCGTCCTGCTGTCCGAGGCGATGGGCTGCGTCGGCCTGCGCTGCGAGCGCCCCGAGGACCTCGACGCGGTCATCAAGCAGGCGATGGAGATCAACGACCGCCCGGTGGTCATCGACTTCATCGTCCACCAGGACGCCATGGTCTGGCCGATGGTCGCGGCCGGCACCAGCAACGACGAGATCCAGTTCGCCAAGGGCGTGCGCCCCGACTTCGGCGACGACCTCGACTGACCAGCCCCTGCAGTTTCCAGAACGACTGAGGAATCCCATGTCCAAGCACACCCTCTCCGTCCTGGTCGAGAACAAGCCCGGCGTGCTCGCCCGCATCGCCGCCCTGTTCTCCCGTCGGGGCTTCAACATCGACTCCCTCGCCGTCGGCTCGACCGAGCATCCGGACGTGTCCCGGATGACGATCGTGGTCAACGTCGAGGACCTCCCGCTGGAACAGGTCACCAAGCAGCTCAACAAGCTCGTGAACGTGATAAAGATCGTCGAACTCGACCAGTCCGCTGCGATCCAGCGGGAACTGGTCCTGGTGAAGGTCCGCGCCGACAACGAGACCCGGTCGCAGATCGTCGAGATCGTCCAGCTGTTCCGTGCCAAGACCGTCGACGTGTCGCCCGAAGCGGTGACCATCGAGGCCACCGGCAGTTCGGACAAGCTGGAGGCCATGCTCCGGATGCTGGAGCCTTACGGCATCAAGGAGTTGGTCCAGTCCGGCCTGGTCGCCATCGGCCGCGGCGCGCGTTCCATCACGGACCGCTCGCTGCGCGCCCTGGACCGCAGCGCGTAAACAGCGCCGTCTCAAACCCTGACGCAAAGACCCAAACCCCCGCCGCGTGCGCATACGGTGAGCACCGCGTACCCGGCAACCATCACGCAAGGAGATGTGCCCCCGTGGCCGAGCTGTTCTACGAAGACGACGCCGACCTGTCCATCATCCAGGGCCGCAAGGTCGCGGTCATCGGCTACGGAAGCCAGGGCCACGCCCACGCGCTGTCGCTGCGCGACTCCGGCGCCGACGTCCGGGTCGGCCTGAAGCCGGAGTCCACGTCCCGCGCCAAGGCGGAGGAGGCCGGCCTGCGCGTCGTCACCCCGGCCGAGGCGGCGGCCGAGGCCGACGTCATCATGATCCTGGTGCCGGACCCGATCCAGGCCGACGTCTACGAGGCCGACATCGCCCCGCACCTGAAGGCCGGCGACGCCCTGTTCTTCGGCCACGGCCTGAACATCCGCTTCGGCTTCATCAAGCCCCCGGCGGACGTCGACGTCTGCATGGTCGCCCCGAAGGGCCCGGGCCACCTGGTCCGCCGCCAGTACGAGGAGGGCCGCGGCGTCCCCGCGATCGTCGCGGTCGAGCAGGACGCCTCGGGCAACGCCTTCGCCCTGGCGCTGTCGTACGCCAAGGGCCTGGGCGCCACCAAGGCCGGCGTCATCAAGACCACCTTCACCGAGGAGACCGAGACCGACCTGTTCGGCGAGCAGGCCGTCCTCTGCGGTGGCACCGCCGCCCTGGTGAAGGCCGGTTTCGAGACCCTGGTCGAGGCCGGCTACCAGCCGGAGATCGCCTACTTCGAGTGCCTGCACGAGCTGAAGCTCATCGTCGACCTGATGTACGAGGGCGGCCTGGAGAAGATGCGCTGGTCGGTCTCCGAGACCGCCGAGTGGGGCGACTACGTCACCGGCCCGCGGATCATCACCGACGCCACCAAGGCCGAGATGAAGAAGGTCCTCGCCGAGATCCAGGACGGCACCTTCGCCAACACCTGGATCGCCGAGTACAAGGCGGGTCTGCCCAAGTACAACGAGTACAAGAAGGCCGACGAGAACCACCTGCTGGAGACCACCGGCAAGAAGCTGCGCTCGCTGATGAGCTGGGTCAACGAGAAGGCCTGACCCCTTCCGGGCCGTTCTCCGGGCCCGGTTTTGTTACCTCGTTGTACAAGTAGGCTGCTCTCGTCCGGGTGATTTCGCCGGACGGGAGCGGCCCGCTGTCCAGCCCGTCGATACACTCCGAGTGCGCGTCAGGCCCACAGCGTCGTGCGTCTACCTACGCGGCATGCCACCTTCCCCCGCCCTCCACGCCACCTACGTGCCCGGGGGAACCGGACAGTTAAGGACCCACTGTCGTGAGCACTGTGACATCCAAAAGCGCCGTAGTTCTGATCGCCGAAGAGCTCTCGCCCGCCACCGTCGACGCCCTCGGCCCCGACTTCGAGATCCGCCACTGCAACGGCGCCGACCGCACCGAGCTGCTCACCGCGATCGCCGACGTCGACGCGATCCTGATCCGCTCCGCCACCAAGGTCGACGCCGAGGCGCTGGCCGTCGCCCGCAAGCTCAAGGTGGTCGCCCGGGCCGGTGTCGGCCTGGACAACGTGGACGTCTCCGCCGCCACCAAGGCCGGCGTGATGGTCGTCAACGCGCCGACCTCCAACATCGTCACCGCCGCCGAGCTCGCCTGCGGTCTGCTGATCTCCGTCGCCCGCAACATCGCGCCGGCCAACGCCGCGCTCAAGCAGGGCGAGTGGAAGCGCAACAAGTACACCGGCGTCGAGCTGAGCGAGAAGACCCTCGGTGTCGTCGGCCTCGGCCGGATCGGCGTGCTGGTCGCCCAGCGGATGTCCGCGTTCGGGATGAAGATCGTCGCGTACGACCCCTACATCCAGGCCGCCCGCGCCGCGCAGATGGGCGTCAAGCTGGTCACCCTGGAGGAGCTGCTGGAGGTCTCGGACTTCATCACCGTCCACCTCCCCAAGACCCCGGAGACCATCGGCCTGATCGGCGACGAGGCTCTGCACAAGGTCAAGCCGACCGTCCGCATCGTGAACGCCGCCCGCGGCGGCATCGTGGACGAGGAGGCGCTGGCGAGCGCGCTGCGCGACGGCCGGGTGGCCGGCGCCGGCCTGGACGTGTACGCCAAGGAGCCGTGCACCGACTCCCCGCTGTTCGCCTTCGACAACGTGGTCGCCACCCCGCACCTGGGCGCCTCCACCGACGAGGCGCAGGAGAAGGCCGGCATCGCGGTCGCCAGGTCGGTGCGCCTCGCGCTGGCCGGCGAGCTGGTGCCGGACGCGGTGAACGTCCAGGGCGGCGTGATCGCCGAGGACGTCCGCCCGGGCCTGCCGCTCGCCGAGAAGCTCGGCCGGATCTTCACCGCGCTGGCCGGCGAGGTGGCCGTCCGCCTCGACGTCGAGGTCCGCGGCGAGATCACCCAGCACGACGTGAAGGTGCTCGAACTGTCCGCCCTGAAGGGCGTGTTCGAGGACGTGGTGGCGGAGACGGTGTCCTACGTCAACGCCCCGCTGTTCGCCCAGGAGCGCGGCGTCGAGGTCCGGCTGACCACCTCCAGCGAGAGCCCCGAGCACCGCAACGTGATCACCGTCCGCGGCACGCTCGGGGGCGGCGAGGAGATCGCCATCTCCGGCACGCTGGCCGGCCCCAAGCAGACCCAGAAGATCGTCGGCGTGGACGCCTTCGACGTGGACGTGGCGCTCACCGACCACATGGCCTTCTTCAAGTACGAGGACCGCCCCGGCGTGGTCGGCGTGCTCGGCCGCCACCTCGGCGACGCGGGCATCAACATCGCCGGCATGCAGGTCGCCCGCGACGGCGGCAACGCGCTGGCCTCCATCACCGTGGACACCGAGATCCCGCAGGAGGTGCTGTCGGCCATCGCCGCCGAGATCGGCGCCCACTTCGCGCGCTCGGTCGACCTGGGCTGACCCTCCCGGCTCCAGCAGGGCCCGGACCGCCGTTCGAACGGCGGTCCGGGCCCTGCTGCGTTCTCCCGGGTGACGCCCGTCTCAGATACTAGGAAATCCAAGTATTCGTGCAGACACGGCCGGGGCGCGGCCGTACCGTGGAAGGGCCATACGGTGTGCCGCCCCTGTAGCCAGGGTGTGCGGCCCGTGTGCGCGTGCGCCTTCACGAGCAGGCGATCCCTGCTCCCGCGCTCCCTCCCCCTCTTCGCGCCCGCCCTCCGCGGCGCCGCTTCCAAGGAGCCCGGTATGTCGCCGACCGCCGCCGACCGTCACGCCACGTCCGCCACCGCCACCGCCCCCGTCCGTGCCCCGCGCCGCCGCCGGGCCGCCGAGCGGAACCCCTTCGCGGCGGCCGCCCTGCAGCGCTCGCTGGACCGCCGGGACAACGGCGGCGTGACCGGCCACCACTGACCGGCCCCGCCCTCGGGTGACCGCCGCCGCTGTCCGGCGGCCGGCCCCGCCGTCGGGCCGGGTGCCGGTCGGCGTTCATCGGCCGAATGGGCCGTACGGGCGCTCGGGATGTCACCCAGTAGAGTGCAACCCCGCTCCGTCCGAGGGAAGTTGCTCGTCCCCATCGGCGCGATCATCCTAATTTGGGGCTCTCGGAGGGGTGATCGACGTTCGCGTGGGCGGGCGTCAGCGACACGGAGTGCGGATCAGTCCCCCTGCCGGGGGAGAGGGCCCAGTGCGTCTGCCACCCGTCCGCCGACCCGCCGCCCGGATCGGCCTCACCCTGGCCCTGCTGGCCGGAAGCGCCGTCCTCGCCGCCACCCCGGCGGCCGGCGGCCCACCGACCGCGGGACCACCAACGGCCGGACCGCCAGGGGCGGGCCGAACGGCCTCCGTCCTGCTCGAACTCACCACCGAGACGACCGGCTCCGCCTGGCGGCGCGCCGCCGACGGGGCCCGGCGGGCCCGGCGCTCCCCGGAGGACGTCCGCCGGGAGGCCGCGCGGGCCGGCGCCGCCCAGCGGTCCCGGACCGGGGACGCGCTCGACCGGCTCGCCGGGGCCGTCCACCGGGCGGCACCCGCCGCGCGCGAGCTCTACCGCACCCGCACCGTGCTCACCGGCCTGGCGGTCAGCGCGCCCGCCGACCGGCTGCCCGCGCTGCGGGCACTGCCGGGCGTCCGGGCCGTCCACCCGATCGTCGCCAAGCGGCGCGACAACGCCCACTCCGTCCCGCTGACCGGCGCCCCGCAGGTCTGGGCCGGCGACCGGACGGCCGGCACCGGGCAGGGCATGCGGATCGGGATCATCGACAGCGGCATCGACTACACCCACGCCGACTTCGGCGGCCCCGGCACCGAGGAGGCCTTCCGCTCGGTCGAGCGCGGCAAGCCCGCGCCGCCCGCGCTCTTCCCCAACGCCAAGGTGGTCGGTGGCAAGGACCTGGTCGGCGACGACTACGACCCCGACCCGGCCTCCCCGCACCACCAGCCGGTGCCGCACCCCGGCGACAACCCGATCGACTGCGTGCGCAACGGGCACGGCACCCATGTGGCCGGCACCGCCGCCGGGTACGGCGTCACCGCCGACGGCCGCCCGTACACCGGTCCGTACGGGCCCGGGCTGGACCCGGCCGGCTTCCGGATCGGCCCCGGCACCGCCCCCGGCGCCCAGCTGTACGCGATCCGGGTGTTCGGCTGCGACGGCTCCACCGACCGGGTCGCCGAGGCGCTCGACCTGGCCGCCGACCCCGACGGGGACGGCGACCTGAGCGACCGGCTGGACGTCGTCAACCTCTCGCTCGGCAGCCACTTCGGCAGCACCGACGACACCGACGCCCTGGCCGTCGACCGGCTCGCCGAACTGGGCACCGTCGTGGTCGCGGCGGCGGGCAACGACGGCGACGTGTACGGCATCGGCGGCAGCCCCGGCACCGCCGCCCGGGCGATCACCGTCGCCGCCTCGGTGCACGGGCACGCCGACGTGGACGGCATCACCGTGCTCGCCCCGGCCGAGCGGGCCGGGATCGTCCCGGCGCACTGGAGCGAGCGCTACCAGGGCTGGTCCACCGGCGACGTCAGCGGCGAACTCGCCCTGCCCGCCGACCAGTCGGACGGCTGCACCGACTTCAGCGAGGCCGACCGGCAGCGGCTGAAGGGCCGGATCGCGCTGCTCGCCTGGCGCACCCGGGAAGCCGACCGGGCCTGCAACTCCGGCCCGCGCGCCGACCACGCCGCCGACGCGGGCGCGATCGGCGCGCTGTACGCCGCCGACTCCGACCACCTGGCCGAGATCTCCGGCAACGACCGGATCCCGGCCGCGCTGCTGGCGCACGCCGACGGCGACCGGCTGCGGCAGGCCGCGGCCGCCGGGCCGGTGCGGATCCGGCTCGCGGCGCCCGGCAACACGCTGCACGGCTCGGTCGCGCAGGACCAGCCGGCCCGGGTCGACACCCTGACCGACTTCACCTCGCGCGGCATCGGCGTGCCGGGCGTGGTCAAGCCCGACCTGGCGGCCCCCGGCGAGAGCATCTGGTCCAGCCTGGTCGGCAGCGGCGCCGGCGGCCAGCGCGAGAGCGGCACCTCGATGGCCACCCCGCACGTGGCCGGACTCGCCGCGCTGGTCCGCGCCGCCCACCCGGACTGGCCGGTCGAGCAGGTCAAGGCCGCGCTGATGAACACCACCGTGGACACCTACCTCGGCGACGACCGCGGCGGGCCGGTCTACGGGCCCGAGCGCACCGGCGCCGGGCGGGTCCGGGTGGACCGGGCGGTCCGCACGCCCGCCGTCGCCTACGCGGTGGGCGAGGGCGCCGTGGAGGGCGTCGTCGGGGTCTCCTTCGGGCCGGTCGAGGTCGGCGGGCCGACGGCGGTGACCCGGGAGATCGAGGTGCGCAACACCTCGGCCGCGCCGCTGACCTACCGCACCTCCTACGCGGCCGCCACCCGACTGCCCGGCGCCTCCTACCGGGTGACGCCGCCCCGGGTGGACGTCCCGGCGGGCGGCACCGCCCGGGTACGGGTGACGCTCGCCGTGCCGGGGGAGCTCGGGCGGGCGCCCGACCCGACCGTCGACACCGTGCAGGGCGGCCGGGCCCGCAGCTACCGGGGCGAGCTCTCCGGCCGGGTGCTGCTCACGCCCGTCGGCGACGACACGCCGCCGCAGCTGCGGATCCCGGTGCTGGCCGCCCCCCGCCCGACCGGCGACCTCACGGCGACGGCCACCGTCCGCACCGCCCGGGACGGCACCCTGATCACCCTCGGCGGCCGCGCCGCGCCCGGCGAACAGCCCGGGCTGGTCAGCGCCCTCGCACTCGGCGGCGAGGGGATCCGCTGGCCGGACTGCCCGCCCGGCGGCGGTGACGCGGCGATCGCGCCGGGCGCGGGCGTCCGGCCGAAGGGCACCGGGGAGGCGCCGGACCCGGCGCAGGAGGTCTGCGTCGAGCACCCCGGCGAACGGTCCGCCGACCTGCGCGCCGCGGGCGCCGCCGCCGACTCCGAACTGCTGTACGTGGGAGCGCAGTTGTGGGCGCCCGCGGCCACCCCGGTGGGGCTGTACGGGGTGCGGGTGGCGCTGGACACCGACGGGGACGGCAGCACCGACGTCGTCCTCAAGGCCGACCGGCTGCGCGGCAGCGACGTCCTGGTCTCCCGGGCCCTGGACGCCCGCACCGGGGCCGAACTGGACGTCCAGCCGCTCAACGCCCACTGGGGCGACACCGACACCGCCCTGCTCGACAGCGACGTCCTGGTGCTGCCCGTCCGGCTGAGCGCGCTGCCCGGCGTCGCGCCCGGGCACAGCACCGTCCGCTACGGCGTGTGGACCGGCTACGCCGGGGCCGGTACGCCGGACGTGGCCGACGCGCTCTGCGCCATCGGACTGAACGGCACCGTCCCGACCGTCCCGCTGGACGTGCTGCGGCCGGCACTCACCGTACGGGCCGGCCTCACCGGCCCGACCGCGGTGGTGGTCCCGGCCGGCCCGGGCGCCGTCCTCGACGTGCACCGGTCGCAGGGCGGCACCTCGCGGCTCCTGCTGCTGCACCACCTCAACCCGGCCGAGCGACGGGCCCAGGTGCTCGACCTGCCCTGACCACGGGGTCGGGAGACCCGATCACGGGACCGGGAGAGGGGCGGCCCGCCGGCACTCCGGCGGGCCGCCCCGGCACGTTTCCGGCGGCTCGCCCGCCCCGTCATGCTCCGCCCGCGGCCGTCATGCTCCGCCCGCGCCCGTCATGCTCCGCCCGTCATGCTCCGCCCGGCCGCGCCGCCCGGCGGCGGTCGCGGCGCGGGGGGCGGGTGGGGCGGCGCGAGAGCCGGGCGAAGACGGCGACCAGCGCGAGGACGGCGGCGGTGGCGGAGGCGACGACGAGGCCCTCGGTGAGCCCGGGCGGCCGGAAGGCGCAGGCGATCCGGGAGGCGCCGTCGCCCAGGGGGACGCCGATCATGCCGAGCACGGGCGTGGGGGCGGCGCGGCGGCCGCCGTCCACCGCACAGGTCCAGCCCTCGGTGGCCGGGACGGAGAGCAGCGCGGTGCCGGTGGAACCCGCCGGCAGGGCCGCGGTGAGGGTGTGCCCGCCGGCCTCCACCCGGGTGGCGCCGGTCGCGGTCAGCCGGGCGACCGCGTCCTCCAGGGCACCGGCCCGCAGGCAGCCGATCGGGCGGGCGGGCACCTGGCTCACCACGTCCGACCGCAGGGTCACCCGGACCACCCCGTCCGCCGGGACGGTCCCCAGCCGGTGGATCGGCACGGCGGTGGTGGGCTGCTCGCCGTCGCTGCGGAAGGCGCTGCCGAGGCCGCTGACCGTGCCCCGGTACCAGAGCCCGTGGAAGTAGGCCGTCCCGCCCGGCGTGCAGGCGGCGGTGAACACCGTGCCCTCCCCGCCGCTCGGCACCGACCAGCCGCTGGTGCCGTGCAGGGTGGGCGCCGGCCCGCCCGCCGGGACGGGCAGCGGGGCGTCGTACACCTGGCTGCCGAGCAGCGACTCCTGCCGGGCCCAGACCGAGGACCTCTCCGGCCGGGCGCCCGGGGGCAGCACGGTGACCAGCGGCGGCGTGGCGGCCGCCCGGACAGGGGTGAAGGAACGCGGCGCCGGTCCCTCGTCGAGGTGGGTGCGGACCCCGAACAGCGCCTGCCCGACCGGGTCGGTGACGCTTGCGGTCTGCCGCCCGCCGGCCGTCCAGCCCGCGCCGAGGTCGTGCAGCAGCAGGGCGGTGACGGTCGGCAGGTAGCTGCTGAACCAGCCGCCGCCCTGGCCGTTCAGCAGCAGCGGGTCGTTCGGGGTGAAGGCGTGCGGCCCGGGGTCGCTGCGGCCGCGCGGCCAGTCGTCGGCCGCGCGCAGCGTCGCGTGCCCGGCCCGGACCGCCGCCGGGGAGACGTCGTCGGAGGGCGCCGAGCCGAGCGCCGCGTACCCCGACCAGACGGCGTTGCCCAGCACCGCGCCGCCGATCACCCAGGTGGCCAGCGCGTTCGCCCGCCGGTCGGAGTGCCGGCGGTCCAGCAGCCACAGCGCGGCCGACAGGACGGCGCCGCCGACGGCCAGCAGCACCCAGGTGGCCGGGCGCACCGTGTGCCGGCCCGCCGCCAGGCCGGCGATCAGCGCCACCACGGCGGCGCCGCCCAGTACGGTGAGCCGGTCCGGACGGTGCGCCAGCGAGACCCAGCCCGCCAGCACCAGCAGCCCGCTGAGCACGAAGGCCACCCGGTACGGCCCGCCGGCCGGGATCGCCAGACCGTGCCAGACCAGCACGGTCGGGGTCCAGAGGAAGCCGGCCGCCACCAGCGCCAGCGCCGTGCACCACAGGGCGCGCTCCCGCGGCCGCACCCGCCGGTTGAACGGCAGCCCGCACACCACCAGCAGGCCGAAGACGCCGATCGCCACGTCCGGCAGCTGCTGCCCGCCGTGGGTGGCGGGCAGCAGCCGGGCGAGGTGGGCGCCGACGCCGGACGGGCCGAGCGGTTCGACCGGGGACTCCGGCTGGGCCCGGCGGGCGGCCAGCACCGCGACGAACAGCACCGGGGAGGCGAGCAGCACCCCGGCGGTGGCCATGGTGACGGCCCGGCCGGTGGCCCGGACCCGGTGGCGCAGCGGGCGCGGGGCGGCGAACAGCCGGACGGCGAACAGGAGCGCGGCCGCCAGGGTCGCCAGCGCGGCCGTGTACAGGTTGCCCGCCCAGGCGAGCGCGACGCACAGCGCGCCGACAACCCAGTGCCGCTCGCGCAGGCACCAGTCGGCGGCCAGGCCGAGCAGGGGCAGCGAGACCAGGCCCCAGAGCCACATCGGGGCCGCCCCGCCGATGTCCAGCACCCAGGCGCAGAGCCCGTACCCGACCGCGGCGAGCGCCCGCAGCCGGCGCGGGCCCGGGTGGAGGCGGCCGAGCAGCCGGGTCATCAGGGCGGTGCCGAGGCCGATGGTGGCCAGGGTGACCAGGAGGACGGCGAGCCGGCCCTGGTCGCGGGGGAGCAGCGCGGTGGGCCAGGAGAAGGGGTTCATCAGGTAGGCGAAGAAGTCCGCCAGGAACGGGGCGCCGTAGCCGCTGTTCCAGTTGACCAGCAGGTCCCCGGCGGCCTGCCCGTGCAGCAGGTCCCACAGGTGGGCGTGGTAGGGCACGGCGACCGCCTCCGCCCCGGCCGGCCACTGCCCGCTCAGCGCCGCCGCCAGCCCGTACCCGCCCGCGGCCAGCCCCGCGGCACCCCCGCAGACCAGCACCTCCCGCCGCCGCTCGCCCATCCGCACCCCGTTCCACGCGCTTCGCCGAACCCGCCCACCCTAAGCGCGCCCCAGGCGCCCCCGACGTCACGCGCGCCCCCTCGAAGGGGTGATGGGACGGCACCGGCGGGATTCGGCCCGCGACCGTGTCCCCGTGGCAGCAGACGCCGACGCGGAGATGCCGGAGCGGCTGAGGCCGCCGGTCACCGGTTGCACCGCGGACGACCGCGACCGTCCGCATCGTGGACGGCAGGTGTCAGTACCTGGGACGGCGGAGTAGGGTCCGAGCATGTCTCGCACCATTCGTCTCGCAGTTGTTCCCGGTGACGGCATCGGCCAGGAAGTGGTGGCCGAAGGCCTCAAGGTCCTGGGCGCCGCGCTCCCCGCCGACGTGAAGCTGGAGACCACCGAGTACGACCTCGGCGCCCGGCGCTACCACCGGACGGGGGAGACGCTGCCGGACGACGTGCTGGCGGAGCTGAAGTCGCACGACGCGATCCTGCTGGGCGCCATCGGCGACCCGAGCGTGCCGTCGGGCGTGCTGGAGCGGGGGCTGCTGCTCAAGCTGCGGTTCGCCTTCGACCACCACATCAACCTGCGTCCGGGCCGGCTCTTCCCCGGGGTGCGGTCCCCGCTGGGCGGCGAGCCGGAGATCGACTTCGTGGTCGTCCGCGAGGGCACCGAGGGCCCGTACGTCGGCAACGGCGGCACGCTGCGCGCCGGGACGCCGCAGGAGGTGGCCACCGAGGTCAGCCTGAACACGGCGTACGGCATCGAGCGCGTGGTGCGCGACGCCTACCGCCGGGCGCAGGCGCGGCCGCGCAAGAAGCTCACCCTGGTGCACAAGAACAACGTGCTGGTGCACGCCGGGCACCTGTGGACGCGGATCTTCGCCGAGGTCGGCGAGGAGTTCCCCGAGGTCACCACCGACTACCTGCACGTCGACGCGGCGACCATCTTCTTCGTCACCCAGCCGGAGCGCTTCGACGTCATCGTCACCGACAACCTGTTCGGCGACATCCTGACCGACCTGGCCGCCGCCGTCACCGGCGGGATCGGCCTGGCCGCGAGCGGCAACATCAACCCGAGCGGCGAGTTCCCGTCCATGTTCGAGCCGGTGCACGGCTCGGCGCCGGACATCGCCGGCCAGGGCAAGGCCGACCCGACCGCCACCGTGCTGTCGGTCGCGATGCTGCTGGAGCACCTCGGCTTCGCCGCCGAGGCCGCCGGGGTCGAGGCCGCGGTGGCGGCGGACCTGGCCGAGCGCTCCGGAACCCGCAGCACCTCCCAGGTCGGCGACGCGCTCGCCGCCCGAGTATCCGGCTGACGGGCCGGACCCAGGAGCGGAGTTCCGGCCGACGGGCCGGATCCGACAAGGTTTCCGGCCCGGCGGGCCGGACCGCATAACCGCAGCTCGCCGCCCTCGAAAAAAGGGCGGACAGCTGTTCGGCACGGCCCTCTGGATGCGAGTATCGACAGTGGGTCGTGCCGTTGTGCGTCCATTCCGGCGAATGTTGCCGAAACGTATCTGCAGCGGTGGCGGCCCGGACCAACCCCACGGTGAAGGAAACAGCCATGAGTACGGCCACCCAGGCGCCCATCACGTTCGACCTCAAGCCCTCCGCCCAGCCGCTGTCCGCAGCGGAGCGCGAGGCCCGGCTGGTCAACCCCGGCTTCGGCCGGGTCTTCACCGACCACATGGTCACCGTCCGCTGGACCGAGGGCGTGGGCTGGCACGACGCCCAGCTGGCGCCGTACGCCCCGCTGGAGATCGACCCGGCGAACATGACCCTGCACTACGGCCAGGCGATCTTCGAGGGCCTGAAGGCCTACCGCCAGGCCGACGGCTCCATCGCCACCTTCCGCCCGGAGGCCAACGCCGCCCGCTTCCAGGCCTCGGCCCGCCGCCTGGCGATGCCGGAGCTGCCGGTGGAGACCTTCGTCGAGGCCGTCGAGCTGCTGGTCCGCCAGGAGCAGGACTGGGTGCCGAACGAGCCGGAGCAGAGCCTCTACCTGCGCCCGTTCATGTTCGCCACCGAGGTCGGCCTGGGCGTCCGCCCGGCCAACTCCTACCTCTTCATGATCATCGCCTCGCCGGCCGGCGCCTACTTCCAGGGCGGCATCAAGCCGGTCTCGGTCTGGCTGTCCAAGGAGTACGTCCGGGCCGCGCCCGGCGGCACCGGCGCCGCCAAGTGCGCCGGCAACTACGCCGCCTCGCTGGTCGCCCAGGCCCAGGCCGCCGAGAAGGGCTGCGACCAGGTGGTCTGGCTCGACGCCGCCGAGCACCGGTGGGTCGAGGAGATGGGCGGCATGAACCTGTACTTCGTCTTCGGCGAGGGCAAGGACGCCAGGATCGTCACCCCGGAGCTGTCCGGCGCCCTGCTGCCCGGCATCACCCGCGACTCGCTGCTCCAGCTGGCCACCGACCTCGGCTACGCCGTCGAGGAGCGCCGGATCTCCACCGACGAGTGGCAGCAGGCCAACGCCGACGGCACCCTCACCGAGGTCTTCGCCTGCGGCACCGCCGCCGTCATCACGCCGGTCGGCTCGGTGAAGTCCGCCGCCGCCGACTGGACCGTCGGCGCCGGCGAGCCCGGCCCGGTGACCATGGAGCTGCGCAAGGCCCTGCTGTCGATCCAGGGCGGCCAGACCCCGGACACCCACCACTGGCTGCACAAGATCGTCTGATCGCCGCACCCCGTCCGGCACCGCCCGGCCCGGCTCGCCCTTCCGGCCTGCCCGCCCGCCCGCCCGCCCGTCCGGCCCGGCCCGCCCGTTTCGCATCGCGAGACGAGCGGGCCGGATCCCGGGCAGCTGTGCCAGACTGCGAGCGTGTCCTCGCTTTCGCTGATGATTAGCAGCAGGCGCGCCGGTCCGCAGTGACCGCTTCCCGCACGACCCGATGCGGAGCGACCACTAGCGTCCAGACCCGCGCGCAGACCTCTCGCACCCGCGAGGGGTCTTTTTGTTTCTCCCGGACCGGCCGACGGCCCTCACAAGGGGCCCGGGGACACCGGGACCGCGCGCGGGATCATGGACAGTGGAGCCGGGACGAGAAAGTCCGGCAGAGCAGTACCTTCCTCCCCGAAACGGAGAACCAGGGGTCATGACCGAGGTCACCCGTACCGACGACAGTTTCCACGTGTTCGACACCACGCTGCGCGACGGAGCACAGCGGGAGGGCATCAACCTGACGGTGGCGGACAAGCTGGCCATCGCCCGGCACCTGGACGAGTTCGGGGTCGGCTTCATCGAGGGCGGCTGGCCCGGCGCCAACCCGCGTGACACCGAGTTCTTCGCCCGCGCCGCCACCGAGCTGGAGCTGGAACACGCCCGGCTGGTCGCCTTCGGCGCCACCCGCAGGGCCGGCGGCAGGGCGGCGGAGGACCCGCAGCTGGCCGCGCTGGTCGCCTCCGGCGCCCCGGTGATCACCCTGGTGGCCAAGGCGCACGACCGGCACGTGGAGCTCGCGCTGCGCACCACCCTGGACGAGAACCTGGAGATGGTCCGGGACAGCGTCGAGTTCCTCCGCTCCCAGGGGCGGCGGGTGTTCATCGACTGCGAGCACTTCTTCGACGGCTACCGGGCGAACCCCGAGTACGCGGTGTCGGTGGTCCGCACCGCGCACGAGGCCGGCGCGGACGTCGTCGTGCTCTGCGACACCAACGGCGGGATGCTGCCGGCCGGCGTGCGGGAGATCGTCGCCGAGGTGCTCGCCAGGACCGGTGCTCGGCTCGGCATCCACGCCCAGGACGACACCGGCTGCGCGGTGGCCAACACCCTGGCCGCGGTGGACGCCGGCGCGACCCACGTGCAGTGCACCGCCAACGGCTACGGCGAGCGGGTCGGCAACGCCAACCTGTTCCCGGTGGTCGGCGCGCTGGAGATCAAGTACGACCGCCGGGTGCTGCCCGCGGGCCGGCTGGCCGAGATGACCCGGATCTCGCACGCGATCGCCGAGCTGGTCAACCTGACCCCCTCCACCCACCAGCCGTACGTCGGCTTCTCGGCCTTCGCCCACAAGGCGGGCCTGCACGCCTCCGCGATCAAGGTCGACCCGGACCTCTACCAGCACATCGACCCCGAGCGGGTCGGCAACACCATGCGGATGCTGGTCTCCGACATGGCCGGCCGGGCCTCCGTCGAGCTCAAGGGCAAGGAGCTCGGCTACGACCTCTCCAGCGACCGGGACCTGGCCGGCCGGGTGGTGGCCAAGGTGAAGGAGCAGGAGAACCTCGGCTACACCTACGAGTCCGCCGACGCCTCCTTCGAGCTGCTGCTGCGCGACGAGGTGCGCGGCGGCCGGGACCGCTTCTACACGCTGGAGTCCTGGCGGACCATCAGCGAGCAGGGCCCGAAGGGCTTCACCGGCAACGAGGCCACCGTCAAGCTGTGGGCCAAGGGCGAGCGCCGGATCGCCACCGGCGAGGGCAACGGCCCGGTCAACGCGCTGGACCAGGCGCTGCGCGCGGCCCTGGAGGGCATCTACCCGCCGCTGGCCACCTTCGAGCTGGTGGACTACAAGGTCCGCATCCTGGAGGGCCAGCACGGCACCGGCTCCAAGACCCGGGTGCTGATCGAGTCCACCGACGGCGCCGCCACCTGGTCGACGGTGGGCGTGGCCGACAACGTGGTCGCCGCCTCCTGGCTGGCGCTGGAGGACGCGTACACCTACGGCCTGATCCGGGCCGGCCTGGAGCCCACCGAGTAGTCGCCCCGAACGCGCCTGTGGCCCGCGGGACCTCGCCGGAGGTCCCGCGGGCCACGGTCGTGCGCGATCACCGCAGTCGGGCCAGCAGGGCGTGTTCGACGAGGGTGATGAGGGCGCTCTTGGCGCTGTCGCGGCGGCGGGCGTCGAGGGTGATGACGGGGGTGTCGGCGCC